>DASXGQ010000239.1:0-69375 GCA_036488995.1 Caulobacteraceae bacterium | reverse complement strand
ATTTATCGTCAGGATCCCGGGCGCGTAGGTGATGGCGTAGTTGGAGTCCGTCCCGCCGCTGGCGATGATGGGGTAGCCGCCGGCGTTCGAAGTCGCGGTCCCCGAAGAGCTCAGGCCAAGACCGAGGATCGCGCTGGAAGTGTCGCCGTTCACCAGGCCGGTGAAAGTCGCTGCGAATGTCGGCGCGACGCCGCCATAGGTCATGGAGGCGTTGTTGGCGGCGATGGTCAGCGGCGCCGGTTTGATGGTCAGCGTTCCGTCGACCTGGACTAGCGCATAATTGCTGTTGAGCAGCGTGCCGTTAGGAAGGATCGCGTAGCTGCCGGCGTTGCTCCGACCCGTGGCAGCGGTGGTCGGGGTGTCGGACACGACCTGTGCGGCCGTCTGGCCGTCGACGAGTCCTGTGACGGTGACGCCAAAGGTCGGCAGGGTCCCGGCGCCATAGGTCATCGAGGCGTTGCCGACGGTTACGGTCAGCGGCGCGGCCGTGATCGTCAGGACGCCATCGACATAGGCGATCGTGTAGTAGCTGGGGGCTGAGGCGCCATAGGGGACGACTTGATAGGTCCCGACATTTGAGCCCAGCGTCGCGGTGGTCTCGAACTTCAGGCCCGTGACCACCCTCGAAGTATCGCCGGGCTTCAGGCCGACATAGGTCGCCGTTAAGGGCGGGATGGCTGAGCCGTAGGCGATGGAGGCGTTGTTGGCGGCGATCGTCAGCGTGCCGAAGGGGTCGATCGTCAGCGCGCCAGGATCGTAGGTGATCGTGTAGTTGGCGTCCCTGCCCCCGGACGCGGTCACCGCATTGGCATAGGTTCCCACCGGCGAGGTGAGTGGAACCGTGGTCGCATAGGTGAGGGTTCCGATCGTGCTCGCGGTGTCGCCATTGACGAGCCCGGCGTACGTCGCGCTGTAGGTCGGCGAAGCGGCGCCATAGTCCATGATCGCCGACGCGGTGATCGTGAGCGGCGCCGGGTTGATGGTCAGGGTCCCGGGGGCGAAGGTGATCGTATAATTGGGATCCGCCGCGCCGGATGGCGTGATGGCGTAGCCACCGACGCCCGAACGTGAGGTGGCGGTGGTGGTGAAGATCGCCGATCCAACGGCGCTGGCCGTGTCGCCGTTTACGAGCCCCGTTATCGTGTCGGTGAAGCTGGGCAGGGAGCCGCCATAGGTCATGGCGGCGTTGTTGGCGGTGATGGTCAGCGCCGCGGGATCGATCGTGAGGGTCCCTGCCGCATAGGTGATCGCGTAATTGGCGTTGGACGCGCCGGAGACTGTAAGAGCGCCGCTATACGTCCCGGCGTTTGAGGTGAGCGCCTGGGAGTTTGCTAGGGTCAGGGTTCCCAGGGCGTTGGCGGTGTCGCCGTTGACGAGCCCCGTCATCGTGTCGGTGAGCGTCGGCGCCGCGCCGCCATATGTCATCGACGCGGAATTCGCGGCGATGATCAGCGGCGCGCGAGTGATTACCAGGATTCCGGGCCGGAAGGTCGCACCGCCGTAGTAGGGCGGCGCGGTCCCGCTGGGCGTGATCGTATAGGTCCCGACGTTCGGTGTGAGCTGGCCGGCCGAGAGAGCGTACGGCGTCGTGAACGTCAGCCCGGTGACGTCGTTCGGACCATCGCCATAGATGAAACCGCTGTAGCTTGCCGTGAACGCGGGGATGGCCGTCCCATAGGTGTCAGTCACGTTGTTGGCCGTGATGGCCAGCGTAGGCGCGCCGCAGGGCGAGGCGCTGCAGTGGACCCCGGACTGCGTGTCGCCGCTCGCATAGGGGGCGTTGGCGAAATAGGCGCCGCTGTTGCTGGCGGGATAAGCGCCGACCAGGTTCATCAGGCCGTTGTCCACGCCCCAGATCGAGACGTTCGGGCGATTCGGGACTGTGACGCCCAAGATCTGCGGCAACGTCGCGCCGGAAAGGTCGACGGCGCCGGTGACACCCCCGCCGGCGGTGTCGGCGACGATCAGCAGCGTGTCGCTTTGCGGCTGAGTTTGGAAGGCGAGCGCGACGCCGGGCATGAGAACGCTGTCGCCGGCCAGCAGCGTGATGTTGTCCATGCCGCTGATGCTCACCGCGCCCGACGTCGCCGGGACTCCGGCGAACGTGGCCAGGCTTGGGGAGACGTTGGAGAGGATGTCTCCCGTGGTGGCGAAGGAGAAATTCCCTCCGCTGAAGGTGTAATCCGGTGGCTGAAGCGTCCCCACGCCGGTCGCCCCGCCATTATAGGTAGCGCTGCTGGTGAAGGTTCCAGCGAGCGTGATGTCGCCCGAGCTCGCGGTCACGTTCAGGCTGCTCAGGCCGACGGGCGTGTTGAGGATCCCGCTGGAGTTAAAGGGAGGGCCAGCGGAGTCCGTCGCCGAGCCCCTCAGACTGACGACGCCTGCCAAGCTCGCCGAGGCCGCGGTGATATCGAAGTCGCCGGCGCTGACGCTGGCGCTTCCGCCCGAAGCCTGGGCGCTGTTGTAGGGAGCGCCGATCGCGCCGCTGGTTGCGGTCACCGTGCTTCTGAAGACAGCGCCGGACGGCATGGTGAAGGCGCCGCTCACGACGTTGAAGTTGGCGCCCGGCGCGTTGGCCTGGGCCGCGCCTCCGGCGCCGCCCGCGACATCATTGGTCAGGGTATCGTCGTAGCTGGCGGAGCCGCCGGAACCGCCCGTGGCGATGGCCGAGACGAATATAGCGCCTGCAGTGGGTCCCGACCCCAGGCTGACGCTCGCGCCGCTCAGCGCAATGCCAGGACTCCAGGGAATGCTGCCGTTGGTCCAGGGAGCGGCGACGGGCCATGGACCGACGGTGGCGGCTCCGCCTGCACCCTCGACCGCAAATCCATCCGTGACGACGTTCGACCCGGCTCCGCCCATGGCGGACACGCTCACGGCCAGTGGGGCGTCGAGATTGAGCGCGCCATTGCCGGCCTCGAAATCGATCGCGCCGGGCGTGATCGTGGCCGCGCCTCCGTTGAGGTTGTTCTGGGTGAACATCCCGGAATTGCCCGAGCCGCCCGTGGCGGTCAGGGTGACGTTGACCGGCGCTGAAATCGTCAGGCCGTCACCGGCCTGAAGCGTGAGCAATTGCAGAGGCAAGCCCGGGGTCGCGCCGACGATCGAACCGAGCGTCACGGTGGCGCTGCCGCCGACGCTCCCACTGGACGTGCCCGCGGTCGCGTTCCCACCCTGGGCGACACCGGTCACCATGATTGGGGCCTGGCTGGTAAAGTCGATACTGCCGCTGGCGGCCAGGAAGCTCACCGCGCCCAGAGTCGCGCTCGCGTTGCTCCCCCCGTTGATCCCGGCCGCAACGGCGGTGAGGGTAAGCGGCTGGGAGACGGTGATGTTCTGGCCGGCCTGGAAGGTGACTGTGCCCGTTGTCTGGGTGTACGGCGACGAGGTCGGCGCGATGGCGCTGATGCTGACCGGGACCTTGATGGCGAGGTTGTTCTGCGCCTGGATCAGCAGGTTTCCCGTGAAGTTGCTCAGGGCGAACGCAGTGTTGGCGCCGCTGGTATCCTCGATGGTGATGTCGCCCGAGCCGCCGGTGACGGACGTATTGGTCTGGATCGTGACGTCGGCGCCGGCCAGCAAGGTTGCGATGGTGCTGAAGGCGTAGGTTGTCGTCGAGCCGGAGAGCACGCCCGTGGGGTTGCTCCCACTTACGCTCCCACTCGGCGCAGCCGGGTTGGTGTCGATGATCGCGTCGTCCGGATCGAGCAGCAGCGATCCGATCGTCCCGTGCGGCGCGCGCGCATCGACCTGGCCGGTGAAATTCTGCCAGGAGCCCGACACCTCGACCTGGCCGCCGTTCCCGCCCGCGCCGCCGCCTTGCGCCATGATCTGGCCGGCGAACGTGGTCTTGCCATTCGACCACACGGTCACCTGGCCGCCGTTCCCGCTGGCGGCGGTGGGACTGGCGTCGAGCGTCGCTGTGGAGGCAATGGTGACGTTCGCCGCGGCCGGAACGGAGGCGTCCGCGCCGTGCGAGCCCCCGCCCACCTCGATCTGTCCGCCCGAGCCGTTGGCGTTCGTCGCCGAGACCTGGCCACTGACCTGGACGTCGCCGCCGCCGGCGGTCAGCACCACCCGGCCGCCTTGGCTCGCGATGCCTGTAGCCTCGATCGTCCCGCTGGCGCTCACCGCCAGGGCGTAGGCGTTCCCGCCGGCCGCCACGATCTGGGCCTGCGCCGCCTGGATGGTCCCTTCGTTGCTGGCGCCCACCGCGCCGGTGGGCAGGCCCGCTTCGACCACCACCCTCTGGTCGCTCGAAGGTTGCAGCAGCACGTGCGAGCCGGCGGCCAGCGCCGCCACGCCCTGGCTCGCACGGATGGTCCCGGCGTTGTCGATGCTGCGCCCTATCAGCACCACGTCGCCATCGGCGGCCTGGACGAAGCCCAGGTTCTGCACCTGCGCAGCCGAGCCGCCGGTGAAGTCCAGCGCTCCGCCGGCCATGAAGGCCGAGTTGCTCACATCGAGCGTGGAGGCGACGAAAGCCCCGGCCTGGATTGTTCCCGTTGGGCCGACGATCACGCCGTTGGGATTGATGACGAACACCTGGCCGTTGGCCTTGATCTGCCCGTAGATCTGGCTGGGATTCCCGCCGGTCACCCGATTGAGGATGGCGCTGGAGGCGTTCGGTTGGACGAACTGGACCCAGGCGCCGGCGCTTACCCCGAAGCTTTTCCAGTCGATGATCGCCCGCTGGCTCGACTGCGTAACGGTGGCGCCTTGCCCGGAGACCGAGATGGTTGCCCGCCCGGCCGCCACTGTCCCGCCCTTCGGCAGAACCCCCGCGTGCGCCATCCCGCCGGAGAGGATCGTCGTCAGCGCCAGCGCCATCCGCCGACGGTTCGCTCCGGAGATGGACGGTTTCCCCATGGTTTCGCCCCCCTACGCTCGGCGGGCGACGCACAGGCCGCTCCGGCCGGTCCGCCACGCGCTGACCGGGGCAGGCTTAGCCGGGACCGCGTAGAGGCCGCGCGGCCGTGCGTTCCACGAGGCGGCTGGACGTCTCAGACGCGAAGGAAATCGTGTCTCAGAGCCTGCGCGCGCGGATCTGCAGATCGCGCGGAGAGAGGCCGAAGCGCTCCTTGAACCGCCTCTGCAGGGCGCGTGGATCGCCAAAGCCGCATCGGGCTGCCGCTTCGGTGACGCTGAGCGATTCGCTCTCGAGCAGGGCGCGCATGCGCTCGAGTCGCAAATCGCGGATCGCCTCGGCCACGCCTGAGCCGGCTCCTGCGAAGGCTCGATAGAGCGCCGCCCGCGAGCAGCCGACGACGGCGGCGAGGGCCTCCACGTCGAGGCTGGGATCGGCGAGGTGGGTCTCGATGTGCCGCCGCGCGACGATCAGGATGGCCGAGGCATCCTCCAGCCCGCGAGCGCGGTCGTCGCGGGTGGCGGCAAGGGCGGCGAGCACCATGCGTGTCGCCGCCGTGATCGCCGCCTCGCCCTCGATGTCCGTGAACTGTCCGCCATAGCGGGCGACAGCGGCGAACTGGCTATGGATGACCGGCGCCAGGCGGCTTGCGTGCAAGGCCGCGGCCAATCTGCTGGGCGAAGGCGCCTCGCCGTGGAAGATCGATGCCACTTCGTCCCGCGGTACGCTCAGCCAGAGCGTCCTCTGCCGCCCCGGATAGAGGAGTTCGAGACGTCGGCGGCCATCGTCGACATAGAATTCGCCGGGCCGGGTGCGAGTTCGCTCGTCGCCATCCTGCTGTGCGAGACGCTCGCCATCGACGACCAGGCCGAAACTGATCTGGTTGCCGGCGTCCAGCGCCTGGTGGTGCGACCGGCGGACGGCCAAAGGGTCGCTGTTGGAGAGGACGAGGTAACCGCCCTGGTCGGCGAAGAAGCCGAAGCCCGATCCCTGGAAACCCGTGGTGGGCGTGAGGTCCGTCGGCTCGTAGTCGAGGCTCACGGCGGTCAATTCCCGCCACAGGTCGAAACGCTCGTCTGGGGCCGCATAACGGGTGTCGACCCTCATGCTGACGGCGCGCGAAGGTCCGCCAGAGCCTGGGGGAGGGCCGGCGGTCGGCAGCCAGCCCCACTCGAGCGGACTCCACGACCAGGAGACCGCCCTCCAACTGCCATCGCCATCGTGAAAGCGTTGGTTCACGGCCGCTTCGACCTCGTCTCCACGCCCAAAGCGCAGGGGCCTCTCTCAGTCCAAAAAACAGCAACATCCAACGTGCCGCCGAATCCGGAGGTGCGGCAATGCGCCCGCTCGTCGCATATTGCGTAGTCCCGGGCGCGCCAGATCGACTCTGCATCGACAGAATTGCTAGTTAAAATGGAGCGTAATTTAGCAATTTACGCCTCAAAGAGATTGCCCTTTCCGCGGCATATGATTGCAAATTGTGATCAACTCGCTTCTGAGCACAGATCTCATAGGAGCCTTGCGCTCCGTTGGCGAAGCCCGCCGCAAGCCACCTGCCAGGCGATCGGACGACCGCCGGGCTCCGACTTTTCGTGAAGCTTACGGCTTCTCCCAATAGTTCGGATAAGCCGGCCGCCGCGGAGCGGGCGGCGGATTCTTCGCCAGCTCGTCCATCGCCAGCGAAACCGCCGCCTCGAGCTGCGGGTCATGGCCCGCGGCGACGGTCTTAGGGTCCATTTCCACGGGATAGTCCGGGTCGACCCCGTGGTTCTCCACTTCCCACGCGCCGGCGGGCGAGAAAAAGGCGACGCTCGGCGAGGTGACGTGTCCGCCGTCCATCAGAACGGGAATTGGTCCGATGCCCACGAGCCCGCCCCAGGTCCGCTTGCCGACCAGCGGGCCAAGCTGGTTGTGCTTGAACAGCCAGGGAAGGGCGTCGCCGCCGGAGCCGGAGACCTCGTTGGCGATCATCACCTTGGGCCCGTAGATGGCCCCGTACGGCGTGTGATCGATCGCGCCATAGCGCGGCTGCCAGTAGGCCTCGATCTTCCGCCCGAGCACCTCCACCACATAGTCGGCGATCTGGCCGCCGGCGTTGAAGCGCTCGTCGACGACCACGCCGGAGCGGTTGGTCTGGGCGAAGAAGTAGCGGTTGAAGCTGGTGAAGCCGCCCTGGCCGGTGTCCGGCAGGTAGACGTAGGCGAGCTTGCCGCCCGACAACTCGGCCACCTTGCGGCGGTTGGAGTCGATCCAGTCCAGGTTGCGCAGCCGCGACTCGCTTGCGACGGGGATGACCGTGATGTCACGACTGGCGCCCCCGCCGGCTGGCAGGATCGTCAGGGTGATGGCGTGGCCGGCCGTGCCCTCGAGCGGCTTCTGGATGTCCTCGTCGACGCTGACAGGCTGGCCATCGACGGCGCCGATGCAATCGCCCGCCGCCACGTTCAGTCCCGGCTGAGCCAGCGGCGCCTTGGCCTGAGGCGACCAGGTCCCGCCGGTATAGATCTTGGCCACACACCAGTGACCATTGCGCGCGACGTAGTCCGCCCCGAGCAGGCCGCCGGGCACCTTCGGCGCGGAGGGGATGGCGCCGCCAGAACCGCGCAGGTGACCTACGGAGAAGCCGGTGAGCATCTCCTGGAACAGATAGTTGAGGTCCGCGCGCGACTGCAGGCCGTCGAGATAGGGCTCCAGGCGGCGTTCGGCGGCCGTGGTGTCGTAGCCGTGTGCCCTGGAGTCGTAGAAATAGCTCCGCTCGATGCGCCAGACCTCGTGGTACATCTGCTTCCACTCGGCCTGCGGATCGACGCGCACCTCCAGCGTGTCCAGCTTGAGCTTCACATCCGGATCGCTGGCCTTGAGCGCCTTGTCCGCCGGGGCGATGTACCAGTCCAGCTTCGGCTCCATGCCGGGCGCCGGCGGCGCATCGGGGCTGTGCGTGGCGGCGATGGCGACGAGCATCTTCTCGCCGTCGTCGGTGATCCGATACTTCTGGACGTGTTCGGCCAGAGTGTCGGTCTTGCGGTCCTCCAGGGTCCAGCGGATCAGGCTGCCGCCTGGCGGCGTGTCGGAGTCGGCGTCGCGCTCCTCGTCCTCCGCCAGGGCGTAGATCACGCCCGGCTTGCCCGTCTGCAGCTCGCGGTAAGGCTTTGCCGGCAGGGGCAGGGGCGCGATCCGTCCGGCGATCTGGTCCGTGGTCAGGCCGGTGAGGTCCACGGCGGTCAGCTTGACCGTTGCGGGCGGCTGCTGGGCCTTGGGGTGGGCTTTGGCTTCCGCCTTCGCTTCGCCGGCCTGGCCGGCGGGCGTCACGTCCTCGCCGGACTTGGCCTTGGCGACCACCTCGGCCGGCGTCTTCTCGTCGTCGTTTTCCGGCGCAGTGGGCGAGGCCGTCGAGCGGGTCAGGGCCAGGGCGTAGATCGAGGAGGTCGGACGGTACACGTCGGAGGTCATGTCGATGAAGGACTCTGTCGCCCCCGCATTGTTGCTGGCCAGGAAGTAAAGGTACTTGCCGTTCCGGTCGAAGGTCGGGCTGGTGCTGTCGGCCATGGAGTCGGTGAGTTGCGTCACCGACCCGGTCGCCGTGCTGTAGAGCATCAGCACGTGCAAGTGGTTGTCGCCGAATCGCTGGTAGGCCAGCCACTTCGAGTCTGGCGCCCAGGCCATGGCGTGGGTCGCCTGGGTGAAGCCGCCGAACACGTCGGGCTCCCCGACCCGCGTAAGCTTGCCGGTCACAAGGTCCAGCACATAGGTGTTCAGCCTGTTGTCGGTGAAGGCGATCTTCTTCGAGTCCGGCGACCACAGGGGCGAGAAGTAGTAGGCCGCGTCGGGCGCCAGCTTGTACTTGCGCACCGCCATCGGCCCTTCCTCGCGGGCTCCGGTCTGCGAGGCCACGTGCAGGGCGTAGAGGCCGTCCTCGTCCGAGTAGTAGGCCACCGACTGGCCGTCCGGGCTCCACGACGGCTCGCGTTCCATCACCCCTGGCGTGTTGGTGAGGTTGCGCATCGAGCCGTGCTTGAGGGGCACGGTCAGGATCTCCCCATGGGCCTCGACGACGGCGCGAAGGCCAGTGGGCGAGACGTCGACGTTCTCGACCTCGTCGGAGACATTGAGGATGCGCGCGCGCACGTCGGGAAGATCGCCCGCGACCTGCGCCTGCACGCGCTGGGGCGTCCCGCCAGGAGTGAGCGTGTAGAGTTCGCCAAGCCGGTCGAACACGAGCGTTTGGCCGTCGCTCGACAACGAGCGGGCATCCGAGTCGCTGTCGTTATGCCAGACCTCGGTCACCGCTTTCGTCGCCGGGTCGTAGGCGAAGACGCCGACGCGTCCATGGCGGCCAGACAGGAAATAGACCCTGCCGCCCAGGAAGACAGGCGAGAAGTCGGCCGCCTGTTCGTGCGGGATCTGCGTCGAGTCGAGACCCGGCAACGTCGTAAGCCAGATCGTCCCCGCACGGCCCCCGCGGTAGTTGCCCCACGCAACGTAGTTGGTGAAGTCGAACGAGAAAGCCGGCGCGAGGGGGTTGTAGGCGATCGCGGTCCCGTCTGGTGAAAGGCGTCCGTCGTAGGCCATCGGCAGGGGAAGGCGGGTGGCGGGCCCGCCTGTGGCGGCGACGGAATAGAGCTGGGTGTATCGGCTGGCCGCGTCGCGGCTTGATCGGAAGAGGATCCGCCTGCCGTCCGCCGACCAGCCCACCGCGGCGTCGGGCGCCGGATGATAGGTTACCCGGTGCGGCACGCCTCCGGACACTGGGACAGTGTAGACGTCGGTGTTGCCGTCGTAGTCGCCGGTGAAGGCGATCGTCTGCCCGTCGGGAGAGAAGATCGGCGCGCTCTCGACCCCGACCCCCGTGGTCAGGCGCGTCGCCTTGCCGCCGCCCTGGGGAACGGTCCAGATGTCGCCGGCATAGGAAAAAGCGATCAGGCCGTGGCTGATCGCCGGCTGCTGCAACAGGCGGGGAGGCGAGGGTGATTGGGCCTGCGCCGCGCTCGCCATGATTCCGGCCGCCGCGCCGAGCGCCAGCATCACCTTCAGCCGCATGGAATCCCCCACGTTTGCAAACCTTTTTCGAGGTGTACCGCCCCTGACGCCGCCTTGCCCATCCCCCCGAACGAGGATCTGCGGGGGTGCGTCAGCCGCAGGGATCGCGAAGAAATTCGCGGAGTTCGGGGAATAAACATCCTCCCAAAGCGTCCATCGCGGAAAGCAGAGGGATTCACGTGTCAGACCAACAGCCCCCATCGGACCCGGCGGCCGCTTCTCGAGACCAAGGCCGCGGAGCCGGGTCTCCAGCGCGCTATGACCTGCGCGCCCTGCTGGCTCTGCAAAATCTCATGCGCCTGGGTGTGATCGGAGCGGTCGTCGCCTGCAGCGCGGGCGCCTTCGCCTATACGGCGGGCTGGTTCTCGCCGGGGCGGCTGACACAGGCGCGTGTCGCCGACCGGCTGGAGAATGTCTTTGGGCGCCATCCGGGGTTTCGGCGCAACCACGCCAAGGGCGCGTGCTTCGTCGGCTCGTTCACAAGCGACGGCGCCGGCGTGAGTCTCTCGAAGGCGGGGGTGTTCCGTGCGGGACGCACGCCGGTGTTCGGTCGCTTCGCCCTCGCCGGAGGCCAGCCGTACCAGACCGATGGACCGCACGCCGTGCGCAGCATGGCGGTGAACTTCGCGCTTGCCGATGGTGAGGTCTGGCGAATGGCGATCAACGACATTCCCGTCTTTTCCGTCCGCAATGTGCAGGGCTTCTACGATCAGCTAGCCGCGTCCAGGCCCGATCCCAGGACGGGCAAGCCCGATCCGGCGCGGATGAAGGCCTTCCTCGCCTCACACCCCGAGACCGCCCGGGCCATGGCATTGATCAAGGCCCAGGGTTTCTCCTCGGGCTTCGCGGATGCGAGCTACAACAGCCTGGACGCGTTCCGCTTCGTGAATGCTGCGGGTGTCTCGACGCCCGTTCGCTGGAGCATGGTCGCCGAAGATCCGGTCAAGCCTGACAAACCCTCGAGCGAGGACACGCGGGACGGGAATTATCTGTTCGACGACCTCGTCGCGCGGGTGCGCCAGGGTCCGGTCCGCTGGAAACTGGTGGTGACCATCGGTCAGCCTGGAGATCCGACCAACGACGCCACCCTCCCATGGCCGTCCGACCGGCCGCGGGTCGAGGTGGGAGTGCTCACGGTCGACCAGCTTATGGGCGAGGGCCACGGGCCGTGTCGGGACATCAACTTCGATCCCCTGGTCCTTCCCTCCGGCATTACGGCTTCCGACGATCCGATCCTCAGCGCGCGATCGGCGGTCTACTCGACATCGTTCAGGCGCCGCGAAGGCGAACCCAAGAGCGAGAGCCCCGTGCACTTCAATTCTGGCGTGCAAGGAGCCGGCTGATGGCGTCTTCGATCCCCTTCGCGGCTCCCTCGCGGATCCTTCACTGGCTGATGGCCGCCATGATCCTTGCGATGCTGTTCATCGGCATCGGCATGGTCTCGAGCCCCGGTCATTACCACCGTCTGGTTTCGATCCACCGCCCGCTCGGGATTGCGATCCTCGTGCTTGTCGCGCTTCGCCTGGTGAACCGGCTTTTCAATCCGCCGCCGCCCCTTCCGGAGGACATGCCTGCTCCCCTGAAGACCGTCGCTGGAGCCTCGCACGTGGCGCTCTACGCCCTGATGTTCGCCGTTCCTATCATCGGGTGGTCGATGCTGTCGGCGGGCGCCTATCCGATCGTGCTCTACGGCTGGCTGCATCTGCCGCCGATCGTTCCGCCGGCGCCGCCGCTCTACGCGGCGCTGCGTGAGACGCACACGGTGCTGGCTGTCCTGCTCTTCTTCACCTTTCTGGCCCACATGGGAGCCGCACTCACCCACGCCCTCGTGTTCCGGGACGGGGTGTTCGAGAGCATGGCGTCCCTGCAGGCGGCCCCACGACGCCGACAGGGGCGGGCGCCATCGTGAACGACGTGAAGCGCCTGGTCGAACCGCTCATCCCGGCGCTTCGCCGCTACGCCGGCGTCCTGATCCGAGATCGGGACGCCGCAGATGATCTGGTGCAGGATTGCCTCGAGCGGGCCATCTCGCGCTGGGGTCAGCGACGCGCCGACAGCGACACGCGCACCTGGCTCTTCGCGATCCTGCACAATCTCGCCGTGAGCCGACTGCGCCAGAAGGCCCGGCGCGGCGAGCACCTTGCGCTGGAGACCGTCGGCGACTCCGCCGCCCTTTCCCAGGCTCCGGACCAGGAGCACAGGCTGCGACATGCCGAGCTCATGCGCGCCCTGGCCGAACTGCCGGAAGACCAGAGGAGCGTGCTGCTGCTCGTCTCGGTCGAGGACCTCACCTATGCCGAAGCCGCACGCGTCGTGGGGGCGCCAATCGGCACGGTAATGTCGCGCCTGTCGCGCGGGCGAGAGCGTCTTCGGCGGGCCATGGCGGGAGAATCGGTCCCGGCGGCGCGCGCCCATCTCCGGAGGGTGAAATGAGCGTACGGCCCATCTCCGAAGACGACTTGCATGCCTACGTCGACGGGGCGCTCGACGCCGACCGGGAGGCCGAGGTGCGGAACTATCTCGCCGCGCATCCCGACGCCGCCAGTCGGGTCTCGGACTATGCCGCTCAGCGTGAAGCGCTGCGGCAAGCCTTGGCGCCGATCGCTGAAGAGCCTGTCCCGTCGGCCTTGAACCTGGACCGTCTCCTAGCCGAACGCCGAAAGCCGCAAGATAGGTCTTGGGCCATAGCTGCGGCCTGCGCCTTTCTCGCGGTGGGGACGGCGGGGGGCTGGATAGCACGGGGATTCAACATGCCCGCCCAACTGGGGGTGTCCGGACTAAGCCAGGAGGCCGTAGACAACTATCGGGTCTATGCCGCCGACCGGTCCTATCCAGTAGAATTCACCGCCCAGGATCGCGGCCAGCTCAGCCAGTGGATCTCTGTTCGCCTGAAACGCCCGGTGACGCCGCCTGATCTGACCTCGGCGGGCTTCCGCCTGATGGGCGGGCGGCTCGCCGCGACCCCGCACGGACCTGCCGGGCTGTTCCTTTACAGCGGCCCTGGCGGAGGGCGACTGGAGGTTTTCGTGCGGCCGATGAGGGTGGACCAGAACCACAGGATGACCGAGCGCGCCTATGGCGGTCTTGGCGGCGTCGACTGGTCGGATGACGGCATGGGTTACAGCCTCATCGGCGCTGCCCCGGCCAAGGAACTTCATCCCCTGGCGGACGAAGTGCGCCGTCAGGTCCAAAGTCTCGGCGCCTGACCAGAAAATAGGAAGGGCGGCCGTTAGGCCGCCCTTCCCGGGGGAGGTGATCTGACGCCAAAGTGGCGAGGTGGGTGACTATTCTCCGTCGCCGTCGTCGCCTTGGTCACCGCCCTGAGGCTGTTCCATGCGGGCAAGCGTGGGCTCGGAGGGGCGGACTCCCGCATGGACGTCCAGCTGTAGCGGCTGGCCATTGCGCAGGAGGTCGAGGCGCAGGACGTCGCCGGGACGAGCGAAGGCGACCTTCTGGGTCAGTTCGGTCGGCGACTTCACAGTCTGTCCGTTGATCGCGACGATGACGTCTCCCGCCTTCAATCCCGCGTGTTGCGCGGGACCATCGGCCGAGAGCTGGTCGACGATCGCGCCATTGGTGGTCTTGATGCCCAGGCTCGCCGACAGGTCAGGCGTCAGCTGCTGGATCGTCGCGCCGAGATAGCCGTGATTGACGTGTCCGTACTCGATCAGCTGCTTGGCGATGGAGCTGACCGTGTCGGCGGGAATGTCGAAACCGATGCCGACCGACCCTCCGCTCGGCGTGTAGATCGCCGTGTTGACGCCCACGACCCGACCGCGGACATCGAAGGTGGGACCGCCGGAATTGCCGCGGTTTATCGGGGCGTCGATCTGCATGTAGTTGACCAGGGGATTGTCGGCGACGTTCTCCCGTCCAAGAGCGGAGACGATCCCGGCGGTGGCCGTGCCGCCAAGGCCAAATGGGTTGCCGACCGCGACGACCCAATCGCCGACACGCGGCTTCGCAGAGTCTTCGAAGCTCACATACGGAAAGTTGGCGCCGTCGACCTTGACCACGGCGATATCCGTAGCGGGATCTCGCCCAACGACATGAGCCTTGAGGCTGCGCCCGTCGGCCGTGTGGACGGTGATCTCCTGGGCGCCCTGAACGACGTGGTTGTTGGTGACGATGTACCCGGTGGGCGAGACAAAGAAGCCCGATCCTGAGGCCATGAACTTCGGCTGGGCCTGTCCGGCGCCCGAGTGGGGGCCCTGCTGACCCGTTCCCGGCATGCCTGGGAACCCGCGGAAACCGAAGGGGAGGGGAACGGCGTGTCCCTGCCCCTGGCTGTCCTCCTGCTGCATCTTCGCCACCTGGTTCGGGCTCGCGCGACCCACGATGTCGATGGAGACAACCGCCGGCGACACCTTCTGCACGATAGGAGCGAATGAGTAGGGCCCGCCCATCGGGCCGACATCCCCTGGCGCGGGTGTGGAGTTCACCGGCCCTTCCGGCCTTGCTTCTCCCCAGGCGACGGCGGCGCAGAGCACCGCCAGACTGGCGCCAGCGCCTAAAATGACTGATTTTGTCTTGATGTTTGACATTCGTCCTACCTCGGGAGTAGAATATTAAAGTCTCGTAAGGTTTGCGCCTTAGCGTTCAGGAAGAAGATAGGCGCCAAAGTTGGTGGCGTCATCATGACGGCTTCCGAACTGTGTGATGACAAGACTGTGATGCGCCTTGCGAGTTCTGGGCCGTCTGTTCGATTCGTGGCGCAGGAAAGGCCGAAGCTGGGCGCTCCGCGCGTCCGACCTCGCACTTGAGGGTCGTGAAGGGGCGTGACATAAGGACCACTCGTTCGCGCCGCCGGCCAAGACGGGATCTTGGCGGCGGCCTTTTTATTGGCGCCGGCGCCTGCGGGCGGTAACGGCGCCCAACATTCAGAGCGCTGCCTATGGAAGTCGTCGAGAAAACACACGAAGGCCTGAGCCGGAGCTACGCCGTGCGGGTTCCCGCCTCCGATCTCGGGGCGGCCCTGGAGGCGCGGATTGCGGAGATCCTCCCGACCCTGAACCTGAAGGGCTTCCGGCCCGGGAAGGTGCCTGCCGCGCACGTGCGGCGGATGTACGGGAAGGCCCTGATGGGCGAGGTGGTTGAGAAGACTCTGAACGAGACCTCGCAAAAGGTCCTCTCGGACAACCAGCTGCGGATCGCCGCGCAGCCCGATCTCAAGCCCGTCTCGGACATGGATCAAGTGATCGCCGGGCGCGAAGACCTCGCCTATGACCTCGACGTCGAGGTAATGCCCGAGTTCGAGCCGACCAATGTCGAGGAACTGAGCCTCGAGCGTCTCGTCTACGAGCCCGAGGAGTCGGAAGTCGACGCCGCGATGGATCGCATCGTGACCGAGAGCCGGACGTTCGAGCCCAGGACCGGAAAGAAGGCTGCGGCGCAAAGCGGCGACCAGGTCGTGATCGATTTCGTCGGCCGCATCGACGGCGAGGCCTTCGAGGGCGGTTCGGCGACGGACGCCGAGCTGGTGATCGGATCGGGTCAGTTCATTCCCGGCTTCGAGGATCAGCTGACCGGCGCCAAGGCGGGCGACAGCCGCGACGTCACCGTGACCTTCCCTGGGGACTACCAGGTGGACCGCCTGAAGGGCAAAGAAGCGGTCTTCGCCGTCGAGGTGAAGGAAGTGCGCGCGCCCAAGGCCGCCGAGGCCAACGACGAGCTCG
This sequence comes from Caulobacteraceae bacterium, assembly GCA_036488995.1. Taxonomy (GTDB): domain Bacteria; phylum Pseudomonadota; class Alphaproteobacteria; order Caulobacterales; family Caulobacteraceae; genus Acaudatibacter. The sequence goes on along the minus strand of DASXGQ010000239.1, from coordinate 53,796 downwards.
CCAAGACTGTCGGGTTCGAGGACCTGGCGGGGCTGCGCAGCGCGCTGCGCGAGAATCTCGGCCGCGAGTACAAGTCCGCCTCGCGCTTCAAGCTCAAGCGCGCCCTGCTCGACGCTCTTGATACCCGGCATGACATCCCCCTCCCGCCGCGCATGGTCGAGGCCGAGTTCGCTCAGATCTGGGCGCAGGTTGAGAAGGACCGTGCGGAAGGGGCGATACCCCCTGAGGACGCAGGCAAGTCGGAGGAGACCCTACGCTCGGAGTACCACAAGATCGCCGAGCGGCGCGTCCGTCTCGGGCTGGTGCTCGCCGAGATCGGTCGCCGCGCGAACGTCCAGGTCAGCGACGCCGAACTCGGGCAGGCCATGCGCGCCGAAGCGATGCGCTACGGCAATCAGGCCGCCGAAGTCTTCGAGTTGATGCGCAACAACCCCAACGTCCAGGCGACGCTGCGGGCGCCGATCTACGAGGACAAGGTGGTCGACCTGATCCTCGACAAGGCGAAGGTCGCGGACAAGCCGGTGTCGAAGGAAGAGCTGCTTCGGGACGATGACCTCCCGGAGGGGTTCGCAGAGGCCGGCGGCGAGTCAGCTCCTGGCGAAGGCAAGAAGGCTCCGAAGAAGCCGGCCAAGGCCAAGGCGAAGGCCGACCCGGCTGCCGAAACGGCGGAGGCGACGCCCGAGGCCGCCGCGGCTCCTGGAGATGCCGAAAAGTCTCCCAAGAAGGCCGCCAAGCTCAAAACAAAGGCCGCTCCGGCCGACGAGACTGTCGAGGCCGCCCCTGCGGGCGATGTCGCGGCGGAGGCTCCAGCCAAGAAGCCGCGCAAACCGCGCGCCAAGACCTCAGCTGCGGACGAGGGCGCCGCCGGCGAATAAGCCGGCGCCTTGCATCCGCCCCGCGGCCCTCAGATATCAGGATCTCATTTTCAGAGGCCTTCCCGAATGTCCGACCCAATGACCCGTTCCCTCAATCTCGTGCCCATGGTGGTGGAGCAATCGAGCCGTGGCGAACGCGCGTTCGATATCTTCTCCCGCCTGCTTAGAGAGCGGGTCATCTTCCTCAATGGCCCCGTCGAAGACGGAATGGCGGCGCTGATCTGCGCCCAATTGCTCTATCTCGAGAGCGAATACCCGAAGAAGCAGATCGACATGTACATCAACTCGCCAGGCGGAGTGGTGAGCTCGGGTCTCGCGATCTACGACACGATGCAATACATCCGTTGCCCGGTGGCGACGACCTGCATGGGTATGGCTGCGTCGATGGGCTCGTTCCTGCTGATGGCGGGTGAGCCCGGCCTGCGCGTCGCGCTGCCGAACTCCCGCATCATGGTCCACCAGCCCTCCGGCGGATTCCAGGGGAAGGCCAGCGACATCGAGCGTCACGCCGAGGACATCCTCAAAACCAAGCGGCGCCTTAACGAACTCTACGCGAAGCACTGCGGCCGTACCTACGAAGAGGTCGATCGCACCCTCGACCGCGACCACTTCATGGACGCCGAGGAAGCCAAGACCTGGGGTCTCGTGGACCACATCTACGAATCTCGCGCCGCCAGCGAGGCCGTTACCGCCGACTGATCGGGGGATCTCCGCCCCGGCCTATCGGCGGCTGGGGCGGTCTCCGACGGCCGCCTTAGCCCAGTTCGAGGCGCCTCATGAGCTTTTCGCGGCCGTCCTCGTCGGTGACGTCGAGCCGTTCGAAGTCTGCATCCCCGGGCGCTCTCAGGTCAGCGTAGAGGCGAGCGTGATCCTCGTGGAAATGAAGGGCGGCGCGGCCGCTGGCGTAGAACACGCCGCGGCTCTTCTCACGAAGGCCCGCAATCCCGCGCAGCCTGACAAGGAGCGGCTCGAGCGCGTCCAGGTCCTGAGGTCCCGCGTGTCTCATGGCCTTTGCCTGAAGACCTTCATTCCAGCGGTTTTTGCCAAGGCCAGCATCTCACGATCGCCGTCGGTGTCGCCATAGGCGGCCTCGAGACGCACGTCCGGACCGAATTCCTGTCGAAGTCGCGCGACCTTTTCGGGGCCCCTGCAGTTGCGACCCAACAGCGCGCCGGTGATGCGTCCCTCCGCGTCCGTCTCGACCTGGGTTGCGATCAATCGATCGGCGCCGAGGCGCTCGGCGAACGGCTCTACGACGAACTGGGGCGAGGCGCTGACGATCGTCGTCCGAGCGTCGCGCCTCTTCCAGGCCTCCCAGCAGGCGAGGGCGTCCGGGCGCAGCAGGCGGGCCTGGTCGGCGAAGGCGCGCGCTTGCGCCTGCGCCCTGGCGAGCGGCACGCCGCGGAGGAAATTCCTCAAGGCGGCCGCCTTGATACGAGCCCTGTCCCGATGGCCCAGATAGGCGAGGGCCGAGGGCGCGAGTCCCATCAGTTTGAGGGCTGCGCGGACGGGTCCGGCTTCCCAAATTAGAAAGGCCATGAAGCTGTCTCGCACTGTCAGCGTTCCGTCGAAATCGAACGCCACTATCAGGCCCTCCGCGCGGACGCCCTGGCGCAGTGGGAGCACGGTACCCATTATTCGTTCGTTCCTCCCGCTAGGGCGCCGCAAATGCGCCAACGACCCATTCGAGACAAGGGATTGCGCCGACAGGGTTGTGATCCGCGTCCGGATCGGGGATTGTCGCCGTCAGGCGCGTGCTCCGGCGGGCCCGGACGCCACAAGGAGGCAGGAGTCGCGGGCGGCGTTCCCGAACCCACATACGCTGCCTTCGGAGAGTGAGGCTATATGACCAAGGCTGCCAGCGGCGACAGCAAGAGCACCCTGTATTGCTCTTTCTGCGGCAAGAGCCAGCACGAAGTGCGGAAGCTCATCGCCGGACCGACCGTCTTTATCTGCGACGAGTGCGTCGAACTCTGCATGGATATCATCCGTGAGGAGCACAAGATCGCGTTCGTGAAGTCGAAGGACGGTGTTCCCACCCCGCGTGAGATCCGCGAGGTGCTCGATGACTACGTGATCGGCCAGGAGCACGCCAAGAAAGTGCTCTCCGTTGCCGTTCACAATCACTACAAGCGTCTGAACCACGCTCAGAAGAACAATGACGTGGAACTGGCCAAGTCCAACATCCTGCTGGTCGGGCCGACCGGCGTCGGCAAGACCCTGCTGGCCCAGACCCTGGCGCGGATCATCGACGTCCCGTTCACCATGGCGGATGCAACGACCCTCACTGAGGCGGGCTATGTCGGCGAGGACGTCGAGAACATCATCCTCAAGCTGCTCCAGGCGGCCGACTACAATGTCGACCGGGCGCAGCGCGGCATCGTCTACATCGACGAAGTCGACAAGATCAGCCGCAAGTCCGACAACCCCTCGATCACGCGGGACGTCTCGGGCGAGGGCGTGCAGCAGGCCCTGCTGAAGATCATGGAAGGCACCATCGCCTCGGTGCCTCCCCAGGGTGGCCGCAAGCACCCGCAGCAAGAGTTCCTGCAGGTCGACACGACCAACATGCTGTTCATCTGCGGCGGCGCGTTCGCCGGGCTGGAGAAGATCATCTCCCAGCGCGGACGGGGCACTTCCATAGGCTTTTCAGCAAAGGTGGCGGATCCCGACGATCGGCGCACGGGCGAGGTCCTGCGGCAGGTCGAGCCCGACGACCTGCAGCGTTTCGGCCTCATTCCGGAGTTCATCGGCCGTCTGCCGGTGATCGCCACACTCGACGACCTCGATGAGAACGCGCTGGTGAAGATCCTCACCGAGCCGAAGAACGCCCTCGTGAAGCAGTACCAGCGGCTCTTCGAGATGGAGAACGTCGGCCTGTCCTTCACCGAGGACGCTCGCCGGGCGGTCGCCAGGAAGGCCATCGCCCGCAAGACCGGCGCGCGGGGCCTGCGCTCCATCATGGAGGCGATCCTGCTGGAGACCATGTTCGAGCTTCCCACCCTGCAGGGGGTCGAGGAGGTCGTGGTCAACGGCGAGGTCGTGGAGGGACGCGGCCAGCCCCTGATGATCTATTCGGAGAAGAAGGCCCCAGCCGCTTCGGCTTAAGGGCCTGCAGGTCCAACCCCGCCTGCCTGCAGAGGCAAGCGGGGGCGACCCGTCCATGTTTCCAATGTTGGAAGCCTGGTTGCGGGGGCGTCGTCGGCGCCCGTAAGGCTTCGGGCATGCGAAACCACCTGTTCAACGCCCTCTTCGCGGCGGCGCCTCCGGAAGCTGTCGCCATCCGTCACGATGATAGGCTCCTTGCCTACGGCGAGCTCGAGCTGGAGACCGCTCGCTGGGCGCAGGCTCTGGAGTCGCTCAATGTGCAGCCGGGCGACCGCGTCGCCGCCCAGGTCGAGAAGTCGCTTGAAAGCCTGATCCTCTATCTCGCGACGATCCGCATCGGGGCCGTCTACCTGCCGCTCAACCCGGCCTACACCCTGGCTGAACTGGCCTATTTCGTCGGCGACGCCGAGCCGGCCTTGATGGTCTGCGATCCTGCGCACATGCCGGGCGTGGAGAAGATCGCCGGTTCCGCCGAGGTGGTCGGGCTGAACGCCGAGGGGCGTGGGGAGCTCTACGATCTCGCCCAGACGAACCTGGTGAGTCCGCCGGTCTCTCGCGCGCCGGAGGATCTCGCCGCGATCTGCTACACCTCCGGCACCACAGGCCGTTCCAAGGGCGCGATGCTGACTCATCGCGCGCTCGAGTCGAACGCCACGACGCTCAAGGCTCTCTGGCGCTTCACCGAGGCGGACGTGCTCATCCACGCCCTGCCGACCTATCACGTCCACGGGCTGTTCGTGGCTACGCACACGGCGATGATGGCCGGCGCCTCTATCATCCTGCAGTCGAGATTCGATCCGGGCGCTGTGATCGCGGCCATGCCGCGCGCCACGGCGCTGATGGGGGTTCCCACCCACTACACGCGCCTGCTCGCCCATCCGGCGCTCAGCCGCCAGTCGGCGGCGGACATGCGCCTGTTCGTCAGCGGTTCGGCGCCCCTGCTGGCCCAGACCCATCAAGCCTGGCGGGAGCGGACCGGCCACGCGATCCTCGAGCGTTACGGCATGACCGAGACGGGCATGAACGCATCTAATCCCTATGACCACGAGCGCCGCGCCGGGACGGTTGGCTTTCCCCTTCCGGGCGTCGAGCTGCGCGTGGTGCGGGAGGAGACGGGTGAACCGCTGCCGGTCGGCGAAATCGGCGGGATCGAGGTCCGGGGGCCGAACGTGTGCGCCGGGTACTGGCGTAATCCGGAGAAGACGGCCGAGGCCTTCCGCTCGGACGGTTTCTTCGTGACCGGTGATCTCGGCCGCTTCGACGAGGATGGGTATCTGACCATCGTCGGTCGCGACAAGGATCTGGTCATCACCGGCGGACTGAACGTCTATCCAAAGGAGGTCGAGACCGAGATCGATGCGATCGACGGGGTGGTGGAGTGCGCCGTGATCGGGCTCCCACATGCTGACTTCGGCGAGGCGGTCACGGCCGTGGTGGCGGTCGGGAGCCCTGAGGTGACATCGCTTACCGAAGGGGCGATCCTCGAGAGGCTGGAGGATCGGCTTGCCCGGTTCAAGCAGCCCAAGCGGGTCTTGTTCGTCGCCGATCTGCCTCGCAACGCGATGGGGAAGGTGCAGAAGGCGAAGCTGCGCGAAACCTACGCCGGCCTCTATTTGGCGGCATCCTGAGGAGTAGCCGATGGACCTTCAGCTTCGCGGCAAGCGCGCCCTCGTGACGGGCGGATCGCGTGGGATCGGCAAGGCGATCGCCTTGTCCCTCGCCCGCGAAGGCGTCGATCTCGTCATCGCGGCGCGGGCGATAGCGCCTCTGGAGGCCGCGGCCGGCGAGATCGCTTCAGGCGCTGGCGTGAGGGTGATTCCGATCGTCACGGACACGGGCGAGGACGTCTCGGTGAAGGCCCTGATCGGGTCCACGGTCGAGGCCCTGGGTGGTCTGGACATCCTGGTGAACTGCGCCGCAAGGCCGATGGGCCAGTCCGCTCCGCCGCGCCTGCCCGATGTGACAGATGCGGTCTTCTATGACGACGTTAACGTCAAGGTGATGGGATATCTGCGCACCGCCCGCGAAGCGGCGCCCATCATGACCGCACAGGGCTGGGGAAGGATCATCAACGTCTCGGGTCTGGGTGCGCGTCAGACCGGTTCCATCGTCGGATCGATGCGCAACGTGGCCGTGGCCGCCCTCACCAAGAACCTCGCCGATGAGCTGGGCCCCAAGGGCGTCAACGTCACCGTGGTGCATCCGGGCCTCACGCGAACCGAGGCCACAGCCGAGGTGACCCGGCGCCTGGCGGCGAGCGCCGGGGTCGCGCCCCCTGACATCGAAGCGCGGTGGGGCGCGAACGTCACGATCGGCCGGATTGTCGACGCCGAGGAGGTTGCCGACGTGGTCGCCTTCCTGGCTTCGCCGCGTTCGGTTGCGATCAACGGAGATGCGATCGCGTGCGGAGGCGGCGCCCGCGGCTCGATCCACTACTGAAGGCGGGTGGAGGTTACGCCTCCTCCACGACGGTATTCTCGATCGCCCCGAGCCGCTCGATTTCCACCCGCACACGGTCGCCCGCCTTCAGGAACCGGGGCGGTTTCATCGCCATGCCCACGCCTCCAGGTGTCCCTGTGTAGATCAGGTCACCGGGCTCGAGGGTCATAGCGTCCGAGAGCAGCGCGACCTGGTCCCAGACGTCAAACACCAGGTTGCCTGTGTTGGAGTCCTGGCGGATCTCGCCGTTGACCATGCCCCGGATCGAGAGGGCGTGGGGATCGCCGACTTCGTCCGTCGTGGTGATCCACGGTCCGAACGGCGCGTGAGTGTCGAAGGACTTGCCGATCACCCACTGGCTCGTGCGCAGCTGCCAGTCGCGAACGCTCACGTCATTGCCGGCGCAAAAGCCAAACACAGCCTTGGCGGCCATGCTTTTCGTGACGTGACGCCCGCCGGTTCCGATCACCGCCACCAGTTCGGCTTCGTAGTCGAGCTGAGAGGAGACCCTCGGTCGCTGAATGGGATCGAACGGACCGTTCGACGCGCTCGGCGCCTTGCTGAACCAGGTCTGATGTTCCGGACGGCCGAGATTGGCCTCCTCGATGTGGTCAGCATAGTTGAGGCCCATCGCCATGATCTTGCCCGCGCGGCGGATCGGGGCCATCAGGCGGACATCCGAGAGCGGGCGGCTCTCGCCCGAGCCAGCGATCCGGCGCACCTCAGCTTCCACCGCTTCCCACCGCCTGATCAGATCGATCATGTCGACGGCGAGCCTGGGCGCGGCGCGGGAGAGGCTGACGATCCGGTCGTCCGTGACGACGCCCAGTTCGGGCTCCGCGCCTGCGGAGAAGGTGGCGAGCTTCATGAGGCTTCTCTCCAGGAATAGCGACTTTGGCGGCCGGGCTGGCGTAACTGCGACGCTTTCCTCCGGCCTAGCCCACGCCCTAAGCTGTCGCCACCATAAGACAAGGGAGGCGTCGGATGCTGAGCTGGACCGTTGGTGCGGTGAAGATCACGCGGGTCGTCGAGATCGAAATGCCGATTGCGCACGATCCCGAGCATCCTTTCCTCGCCGAAGCCACTCCGGCCGCCCTTCGGCGGATGGCCTGGCTCTATCCCCATTTTGTGGACGAGCAGGATCGGATGCTGCTGTCGATCCACGCCCTGCTGGTGGAGGCGCCGGGCCTGCGGATCGTCGTGGACACCTGCGTGGGCAACGACAAGGCCCGCGGCATTCTGGGCAAGCGGGCGCTTGCGACGCCGTTCCTCGACCATCTTGCGGAAGCCGGCTGGCGGCCAGAGAGCGTCGATGCGGTCGTGTGCACGCACCTGCACGTGGACCACGTGGGCTGGAACACGCGTCTGGTGGATGGCCGCTGGGTCCCGACCTTCCCAAACGCCCGCTATCTGATCGGCCGCACGGAACTGGAGCACTGGCAGGCGCAGGAGGAAGGCGAACAACCTGAGATCCTTGCCGATTCGGTGACGCCGATCCTCGAAGCCGGGCTCGCCGAGCTGGTGGAGATGGACCACGTCATCTCACCCGAGGTGAGGCTCGTCCCAACACCGGGCCATACGCCTGGACACGTGAGCGTCCTGATCGAATCGGAGGGTCAGCGGGCCGTGATCACCGGCGACATGACGCACCATCCCTGCCAGATGGGCCATCCGGAGTGGTCCCCGCCTTTCGACAGCGACGGGCAGGCCGCGGCACGGATGCGCCGGCACATGTTCGAGCAATGGGCCGACACGCCACTGCTCGTAATCGGAACGCACTATGCCGGGCCGACCGCCGGGCGGGTGGTGCGGGACGGGGCGGCATATCGCTTCGACACCTGAGCCGCAGGCCGAGATTCCACCGAAATTCTGATGCGTCTTGGTCACAGGTTCGGCGCTCGTGCGCCTCTCATGTGACGGTTTCTATCGTCCAAGGCACGATAAGGGCGCAGTTGCGGCGATTTGGCCGGCGGAGAAAAACGTCAACAAAGGTAAAGCGCTGAACCCTGGTCCAGTTGTGCGAGATCGTATCGGGTGAACCTCAGCGCCGTCCCGCAGGCCGTCATCGGCCTTGCGCTCTGCGCCGCCGGCACGGCGGAAGGCGCCGCCACTGCGCCCGCCAGCGGGGTCATCAGTTATCCGGCCGCTTTCTTCGCCCCGAACCAGCCGACGACGGCGCTCGACATCGTCAACCTCATTCCCGGCTTCGTCTTCGACAAGGGCGCGGGCGTACGCGGTTATCGTGGCGGCGCGCCCAACGTCCTGATCGATGGAGCGCGGCTTGCATCGAAGGACGACAATGTCGAGGCCGTCCTTCGGCGTATCCCGGCCGATCAGATCGCGCGGGTCGATCTCATACGCGGCGGCGCGCCGGGCATCGACATGCAAGGCAAGACCTTGGTCGCGAATCTCGTACGTCGCTCCAGTCCCGGCGCGGTGGCGACGATCACCGCGTCGATCGTTCGGGACGCCCAGGCCAATGTCGAGGGCATGGGGCGCGCCGAATGGCAGTGGCGCAATGACGGCTGGTTCTTCGAAGGGTCGGCTCAGATTGGAGGCGCGTTCGACGACGCCGGCGGCACAGGCCCCAAGGTGCGCGTCGACGGGTCTGGGAGACTGATCCTCACAGGGACCGAAAGCCAGTTCGGCGTCCAGCAGGACAACCAGGTTACCGCCGCGGCGGAGCATGTGGTGGGTGGCGGAAACCTGAGGCTCTCCGCCTCATTCACCGACCTGCCGTATGGGGCGATCTCCGTCGACACCCTGGTTCAACCTCCCGGCGGGGACCTCGACAACTACCATCAGAGCCAGAAGACAGCCGAGACGAGCGCGAGATACGACCGCGACTTCGGTGAGCGCCTCAGTCTGGAAGTGGTCGCCCTCAGCCAGCTTGGCTGGGACGGTGTGGACGACCACTTCAGCGAGGCGCCCGAGGTTGCGGCGATCACCGGGGATGACACCTCCGACATCTTCCATTTGAAGGACCGCCGGGGCGAACACATCCTCAGCGGGCGCATTCGTTACGAGATCTCGAAAACCCTCGAGCTGAACACGGGAGCAGAGGTCGACTACAACTGGCTCTCGTCCCACACGACGTTTCTCCAAAACGGGGCGCCAGTCATGCTTCCGGCGGCGGACGAATACGTCGCCGAATGGCGGAGCGAGGCCTTCGCCCTTTTCAACTGGCGACCGAACCAGCTCGTAAACCTCGATGCCGGACTGAGAATCGAGGGATCGCGCCTGACATCGTCCGGGACCGAGTCGAGCAACCAGCGTTTCGTCTATCCGAAGCCGCGGGCCCTCCTCACCCTCTCTCCCACCCCGGTGGATCAGATCAGGCTGCGGGTGGAGCGCGAGGTAGGCCAACTCGATTTCAACAACTTCATCGCCAGCCCCCTCAATATCGAGACCGGTCAGGTGAGGGCCGGCAATCCCCAACTCGTCCCCCAGTCCGACTGGGTCATCGAAGGCGCGGTGGAGCGGCGCTTCTGGGATTCCGGGGATCTGACCGTGACCCTTCGCCATTACGAGCTCTACGACGTCATTGATCGGGTTCCGGTGTTCGACCCTTCGGGAACCTTCGACGCTACGGGCAATATTGGCGGTGGGCGCAAGGACGAGGTTTTGCTCGCCCTCGATCTTCCTCTGGACCGTGTTGGCCTCACGGGCGCGCGTATCTCGGGACTGTCCACCTGGAGGTGGTCGCGCGTGATCGACCCGACGACAGGCGTGCCGCGTTCGATCTCGGCCCTGCCGCCGAACACCTGGGAATTGCATTTTAGCGAGAGCCTGCCGCGGCAACGAACAATCTTCGGGGTCGACGCGGTGGGTGAGTATAGGACTGAGAATTATCGATTTGACGAAATCGACATTGATAAACTTAGACCCTACGTCGTCGCTTTTGCTGAGTATAGGACAAAGTCAAATTTTGCGATTCGTTTGGAAGTTCGTAATCTGACGAATCGTGATTATTTCCATACGAGAATCGTCTATTTTGGAGATCGGAGCAATTTCCCGCTCGACTTCATCGAGACGCGCGACATAGCGCCCGGTCGCTATCTCTATCTGAGGGTGATCAAGAGCATCAGCTGATCGGCGCGTACCCGCCGTTCGACCCGGACTGACGGCCTCAGCCCCGGCGGAAGCGCGCTGAGCCGGATTTTCGACCGTTCGAGAAAACAAAAGCACTTGCTTAACTTTCGGCCCGACCGCATAGTTAGGCAGATGCTTAACCAATCCGAACCGCTCGATCGTGTATTCCATGCCCTGGCCGATCCAACGCGCCGGGCGTTGGTTGAACGCCTGAGCCGCGGATCCACGAGCGTCAGTGAGCTCGCGCGGCCGCTGCCGATGTCGCTGCCTGCGGTCATGCAGCACCTCCAGGTTCTGGAGTCCGCCGGGCTCGTACGGTCGGCGAAGGTCGGTCGAACCCGGAGTTGCGCGCTCGATCTCGAGGCGCTCAGCCAGGCCAATCGTTGGATCGAGGCGCGGCGCCGGGAGTGGGAGGCCAGGCTCGACCGGCTTGGGGACTACCTCGAAACGCTGAAGGGAGAAGATGACGATGACCACTCAAGGTGACGCGGCCACGGAGTCGCAAACGGGCGTGAGGATCAACCGCACCTTTGCATTTCCGCGGACAGTCGTGTTCGCCGCCTGGAGTTCGGCGGAGCACGTCAAACGCTGGTTCTGCCCGAACGGTTTTACTGTTCCCCAGGCGAGGGTCGAGATGCGCGTCGGCGGCCCGTTCGAGTTCTGCATGCGTGCGCCGGACGGAACTGAGCACTGGTCGCGCGGGCGCTTCGTTGAGGTCGAGGCCAACGAACGCCTGGTGATCGAGATGGACGTGCAAGGTCCTTCGGGCGCCGTCGCCATGACCGTTCTGACCACCGCCACTTTCGAAAACGTACCAGGTGGGACACGCCTGACGGTCGAGCAGACCTATCAGGTTCGCGATCCGTCGGCCCGGCAGATGATCGCCGGCGCCCCTCAAGGCTGGACCCAAACGCTCGATCGTCTCGAGACCGCCCTGGCGGAGGAGGAGCGGGCGCGCCAAACGTCCCGCAGCGTTGTCCACGGGAGCTTCACGCTGGAGCGGACCTATTCCGCGCCTCGCGGGCGCGTCTGGGCGGCGCTGACTACGGTCGAGGCGAAGTCCAAGTGGTTTGTCGGGCCGCCCGGCCAGTGGAGCCTGGTCGAACGTTCGATGGACGTCCGGGTCGGTGGCCGCGAGCGCGTGGTCGGGCAAGCCGGATCGGGCCGCCTCACCACGTTCGATGCAACCTATCTCGACGTCCAGGAGGGCGAGCGGCTCGTCTATGCCTACGAGATGTGGCTGGATGACCGGAAAATCTCCGTCTCCCTCGCCACTATGGAACTTTCGGAGACGAGGGCCGGGACGCACCTCAAGGTGACGGAGCAGGGAGCCTTTCTCGATGGATACGACGACGCGGGATCTCGCGAGTCCGGGACCGCGGATTTGTTGGACCGGATCGGACGGTCCCTCGAGACCTGACGCGCCCGAAGGCCCGTCAGTCGGGGTGCGCCCGCGCATGTCCCGACTGACGGGTACGCATTAGGGCGACACTTGCAGACGGATAGCCGACCACCAACTGCGATCGGGCGCGATGCAGGCGTTTAGAGAGGCGGTCAGGCTTGCAGAGGGCGTTGAACCGGACCCCATTTTGGCCGAGAGACCATCCGGCCAGAAGGAGGACCATATGGACGACGCCGGAGCCCTGACTGCTAAAGCCGCAGACGCCAAGACTGAGCATTTCGACGTGCTGATCGTGGGGGCCGGCATCTCAGGGGTAGGGGGCGCCTGGCACCTCACGCACCAGCGGCCAGGGACCAGCTTCGTCGTGCTGGAGTCGAAGGACAGCTTTGGGGGCACGTGGCATACGCACCGCTATCCGGGCATCCGTTCGGACAGCGACCTCTATACCTTCGGCTATCGGTTCAAGCCGTGGGTCGGCACGCCGATCGCCACGGGCGCCGAGATCCTCAAGTACATGCACGAAGTGATCGAGGAGAACGACCTCGACCGCCATATCCGATACGGGCACCGGATCGTCTCGGCCTCATGGTCGAGCGACGACAAGCTTTGGCTCATCGAGGCGCGCAAGGTCGAGACCGGCGAGGCCGCTTTCTTCACCGCCGGCTTCCTGTGGATGTGCCAGGGCTACTACCGCCATGACCAGGGTTACACCCCGGACTGGCCCGGCATGTCGGATTTCAAAGGCCAGATCGTCCATCCGCAAACTTGGCCCAAGGACCTCGATTACAAGGGCAAGCGGGTAGTCGTCATCGGATCAGGCGCCACCGCGGCGACCCTGGTCCCGAACATCGCCGATACGGCCGCTCACGTGACCGTGCTGCAGCGATCGCCGACCTACTTTGTCCCTGGTCGCAACGCCAACGAGCTGGCCGACACCCTGCGCGAGCTCGACGTCGACGAGACATGGATCCATGAGATCGTGCGTCGGAAGATCCTGCACGATCAGGCCGCCTTCACGCAGCGGTGCATCGAGGAACCGGAAACGGTGACCGCCGAGCTTCTGGGCGGCGTTCGCGCATTTCTCGGACCCGACTATGACGTCGATACCCATTTCAAGCCGCGCTATCGTCCCTGGCGCCAGCGCATCGCGTTCGTGCCCGAAGGCGACATCTTCCAGCGGATCGCGGCCGGCAAGGCGTCGGTCGTCACCGACGAGATCGACCGGTTCACCGAGAGGGGCATCCTCCTCAAGTCGGGCGAGACTCTGGAGGCGGACATCATCGTCACGGCGACCGGGTTCGACCTCAGCGTCCTGGGCGACATCGAATTTACGATCGACGGCAAGCCCTTGGACTTCTCCAAGTCCGTCACCTACCGCGGCATGATGTTCACCGGCGTGCCAAACATGGTCTGGGTGTTCGGCTATTTCCGGGCGAGCTGGACCCTGAGAGCCGATCTGATCGGAGATTTCATGGCGCGTATGCTTGCGCACATGCAGCAGAAGGGGGCCAGGCAGGTCGAGGTGAAGCTCCGGGCCGAGGACCACAACATGCCTCTGATGGAGTGGATCGATCCGGAAAACTTCAATCCGGGTTACCTGATGAGGGGCATGCATCTGTTGCCGCGGCGCGGGGACAAGCCGGAGTGGCAACACACCCAGGACTACTGGGCCGAGAAGGACGTCTTCCCGAAGATCGATCTCGACGGCCCCGAGTTCGTCTACGGCTGATAGAAGGGCGCCGCCGTTCGGCGGCGGCGCCTAGAGCAAACCCCGTTCAGGCGGAACCGCCTGAACGGGGATAATTTGCTCTAGATTCAAAAGTGTAGAGCCTGATTCAGCGCTCACATCTGTCCCGTGCGAACGCATCAGGCTCTATTCGCGCAGTCTCGGAAGCGACAAGCCGAGTGTGGGGCGGTCGGCAAGCAGTTCGCGCCGGAAACGGAAGAGTTCGGCTGGCCTTCCGCCGGCGCCGACTTCGGTCCGTCCGAGCCCTTCCACCAGCCCGGTGCGCTCGACGACGCGCCGAAAGTTCTGCTTGTGCAGAGGGACGCCCGCGATCGCCTCGACGGCCTTCTGCAGCGCCGAAAGGGTGAAGGACTCGCCCATCAGCTCGAAAATGATCGGGCGGTACTTCAGCTTTCCACGCAGGCGCCCCAGCCCGGTAGCGAGGATCCTGCGGTGGTCGGAGATCATCGGCGCGCCAAGTCGAGGATCGCCTGCTTCGGCGGTCGGTGACGAGCCGCCATCGGTCATCCGCCTGTCCCGCGCGGCCTCTGGCGCAAGCCCTGCCTCGTAGAGGAGTTCGTAGCGGTCCAGTATACGCTCTTCGTTCCAGTCCGCGCCTCCGGTCGCGAAGAGGGTCCGCGCGCGCGCCCGTCTCGAAGAGGAACGATGAGCCCAGCGATCGAGGCCAGGGACGATCGCCTCGTCGATCACCGATGGCCGACCGGCTCGCCAGTCCTCCCATGGGAAGAACCGCGTCCACGGCGACCAGACGGAGTCCGGGCCGTGAGTGTCCACAGCGGCTGGCGCCAGGGCCAGGTAGCCAACGGAGATGACACGGGCGGCGCCCGCGCCCACGTCGGCGAGAGGCGCATCCCGCCCCTCGTCGCCGAAGGTGTAGAGCTGCTCGACGTAGCCCAGGTCGAAGCGCGTCTGGCTGGTGACGAACTCTCGCAGGGCGATCTCGAACGTTCGTTGGCCCTCGGGGTCGAATGGCCCGAACGGGAGGCCTTCGACCTGCGGGCCGGCCGGAGCGTTCGATCGGCGTGAGTGGACGCTCAGCACGCAGGCTTCACCGTCGCGGAGCGCGACGATGACCGCTGAAAGGCCAATGACGACTGCGGGGCTCTGCATGTTCGGCGAGGCTTGATCCGCCCGGAGATTTACTCGGTCTCGAACGCCGCCGCGACCTTGGCGAAGCCTGCTGCCTCGGAGAGCGTATGGTGACGGTGGACATACCGGTCCTGGGCGATCGCTGGCGGCAACGGTTCGATGCGAAGGGCATATCCGGGCGGGGGGCGGCCGAAGAACCGGAGGGCCTCGTCGGTTGCAAATCCGGCCAGTTGGGTCGCCTCGAAGAAGGCGCAGGCGCGGTCCGCGGTCTTGATCAGCGCCTTGATCCTGGCGGGAGCTCGCGCCGGCAGACCAAACCGGATGTGGATCGCAGCGCCGAGGCGGTCCTCGAACGCCTGGTAGTCCAGGCCGAGGGCCGTCTTGAACGGGGAGATCATATCGCCGATCACATATTCCGCCGCGTCATGTAGCAGGGCGGCCAGTCGCCACTTCGCTTCGATCGCAGGCTCGAGGTGGGCGACGATCTCCTCGACGACCACGGAGTGCTGGGCGACGCTCATGGGGTGTTCGCCGACGGTCTGACCGTTCCACCGCGCGACCCGGGCCAACCCGTGGGCGATGTCTTCGATCTCGATGTCCATCGGCGAGGGGTCGAGCAGGTCGAGCCGCCGCCCCGACAGCATTCGCTGCCAGGCTCTGGGAGGCTCCGGATTTCGGTTCGCCATACTTGCTCAACCCCTCTGAACCGGAGTGGCGAAGCGGCGCCCGATCAGGATCTGGCGCCGCGAATGATCTCGTGGTGGCGAATGACTTCGGTGACGAGGAAATTCAGGAATTTCTCGGCAAATTCCGGAGCCAGGTCGGCGCTCACCGCCAAAGCGCGAAGGCGTGCGATCTGCTGAGCCTCGCGCACTGGATCGGCCGGCGGAAGGTCCACGCGCGCCTTCAGCTCCCCGACCTTGCGGGTGCACTTGAAGCGTTCCGCCAGCAGATGGATCAGGGCGGCGTCGATATTGTCGATCGAGCGTCTGAGTTCGAGAAGCTCCGGCGGCGGCTCGGAGAGGTGGGTCTGGGCAAGGGCCATGAGGCGACCGTCGGTCAGCAGCCGGCGTTGGTCAAGCGCCCGTCGTTGGACTGATGCGACGTTGGAAGGCGGTGATCGTGCCCAGCGGCGCTCCAAGCACGCCCACGCGTACGGTCTTGAGCAAGGTGTCTCCACCGACCAATCCCATCCGCACCTCGAATCGGGGCTTGGCGAGACCGCGGGCCGGCCCCAGCGGACGGCGAAATGCGAAGATCAGTTCGCCCCCTTGCTCCTCGGCCATGATGCCGGAGCCGGCAGTGGCTTCGGCGAGAACGTAGCGGCCAACTCCCGCCGGGGTGATCACCCATTGGAACGCTTCGACCTCGCCGGTATCGTAGGCGTAGGTCTCGTCAAGCTTGATCGCCCCATAGGATCCATCATGGTAGCCGCGGGTCTCGAGACGGAAGCGGCATGTGATGTGGGAGAAGGGGTTGCGTAGAACGCCGCCGCCGACCGTCTGGCCGATGAAGAAAGACTCGGGACGGAAGATCGAATGCTCGGCCGACAAGGGGATCGCTGTCATCGTGCCCCTCTCAACGGCTCAGCTTCAGACACAAAGAACGTGTAGGGCTTGAGGCGTCGATCGCACAGGCTGCCGATTGTCGCGGTTAAGACTGGAGATACGGGAGGTTACAGTCGATGGATCCAGCTCTTCTGGAGCGCGCGGCTCAGGTCGCCGCCCGTCTTGTCGAGCGGCGCGAGACGGTGGCGGTCGCGGAGTCCTCCGCCGGCGGCCTGGTCAGCGCCGCGCTCCTCGCGGTTCCAGGCGCCAGCGCCTACTTCGTGGGCGGCGCGGTGGTTTATACGGGAAAAGCACGGATGAGCCTGCTCGGCCTCACCCGCGAGGCTGTCGCCGGCGTTCGCTCCGCAAGCGAGCCTTACGCGCTCATTCTCGCCCAGACCGTGCGCGAGAATCACGGGGCGACGTGGGGCCTGGCCGAGACCGGGGCGGCAGGTCCGACCGGCAATGGCTATGGCGACCCCGCAGGACATACATGCCTTGCCGTCAGCGGGCGCAACGACACTGCCGCCACTCTCCGAACGGGTTCTTCGGACCGCCAATCCAACATGGCGGCCTTTGCCGCCGCCGCTCTGGACCTGCTGGTCGCGGCCCTCGAGGAACCTTAGGTCGCAAACGAAAGGGGTTGATTGGCGGCCCAATCCGGGTAGGGGGCGCAGATGATTTCCTCGCAGACGGCCGCGCGCTTCCGCCGGTACATCCTTACTGGCGCCACGGCGGCGGTTGTCGACGTGACGATCTTCAACATGCTGCATGCTGAAGCTGGCCTCTCGATCGTCCCCGCGGCGACCTGCAGCTTCTGCGTTGCGGCGGTCGTGAACTACGCCTTGAGCTCGATCTTCGTCTTCGGCCATGCGCTGAGCCTCAGGCAGCTCGCCAGGTTTTTCGCCATCGCCGTGGTGGGGATGACGGTCAACGTCGGGGTGACGGGCATCGCGGACGCGCTCGCGCCCTTTCCGGCGATCATGGCCTGGGCCGCCGGCCTGGTCGGTTTTCCGCCCGGCGCTCTGGAGCCCTATGCGCCGGACCTGGGCAAGGTCTGCGGGATCGGCGTGGCCTTCCTGTTCAACTTCTACATGAACAATACGGTCGTCTTCCGCGAGCGCACCGAGCCGGTCAGGGCGCGTTCCGGCGTCGCCTGAGGACGCGGGACCGGAAGGAAGCGCCGCTACTGGCGCCAGCGCCAGCCTGGGAATTGGCCGGCGTCCACGGCGATCGTCGCCGACGAATGGGCGCCGATTGGGATGCAGGCCGCCCCTCCGGCCTCGCGGTAGCCGTGGTTCCCGACGGCGCCGTACACCTCACCGTGAACGTTCTTGTCGCGAGACCCGTCCTCTTTCGGCGGGACCCCGCAGCCGTTGAGGTCGCTGCGAACGATGTCCGACCCGTCGTAGAATGGCCGCTGGCCGAGTGTCTGGGGCGGCCCGGCTTGCGGAGTCGGCGCGCCCCCCAGGGGGGCGTCAGTAGCGGTGGGGATCGTCTCCTGGGCCAGGGCGGGAGCGCCGAGAAGCCCGAGGGCAAGGGAGCTGCACAGAAGACGTGATCTGATGTGGATCATGCCGATCCTCCTTGCCCAACCAGTGATATAGGAACGCCGCGGCGGGGCCAAACCGTCGCGTCCTTGAACAGTCGACGGTCACTGCATTGTCCAGCTTAGACCTGGCGCCTGACACCGCGTCCCTCAGTCGCGCGCGCGCCGCCATCGCCCCCCTTTATCGGATCGAAGAGCACGCAGCCCTGCAGCCTTTGGCCGAAGCGTCGCGACTGAGCGCGGCCGAACGCTCGCGAGTGGTCGCCCGCGCGCGCGAACTGCTCGCCGAGCTGCGGGCGCCTGGTCGGGCCGGCTGGGTGGATCAGTTCCTGGCCGAATACAGCCTCTCCAGCGAGGAGGGCGCCGCGCTGCTTGGCCTGGCGGAAGCATATCTGCGGGTGCCCGACGCGGGAACGGCCGACGCCCTGATCCGAGACAAGCTCAGTCGCGGCGATTGGCGCGGTCACCTCTCCGATGCGGAAGGCGTGCTGGTTAAGAGCGCGACCCTGGGGCTGATACTCGCCCAGAGCCTCTCCGAGCCTCGAGGCGGGGCGCTGAAGGGTCTGGTTTCGCGGATGGGGGAACCAGCCATCCGCGCGGCTGTCGGGGTGGCCATGCAGCGGATGGGCGAGGCCTTCGTTCTGGGCCGCGATATCGGAGAGGCCCTGCGTCGTGCGGATCGCGGGGCCAACCGGGCGTTCCGCTATTCGTTCGATATGTTGGGGGAGGGCGCGCGCACGGCGCCTGACGCGGAGGCCTATCTGGAATCCTACGCCCAGGCCATCGACGCCGTCGGGCGTGCGACGCCCGCAGGCGTCGACATCCACGCGGCCGACAGCGTGTCGGTGAAGCTCTCTGCCCTGCATCCTCGCTACGAGCCCTTCCAGTCGGACCGCGCGGTCCCCCAGCTTGCCGACCGCCTGATCGAACTGGGTCGGATCGCCAAGCGCGTGGGCGTCGGGCTGACGGTGGACGCGGAGGAGTCTGAGCGCCTGGAAATGTCGCTCTCGATCATCGAGCGCGTGGCGCGAGACCCCTCCCTCGCGGGGTGGGACGGGCTGGGCCTTGCGGTGCAGGCATATCAGCGCCGGGCGCCCGCCGTCATCGCGTGGTCCGCGGAACTGGCGGCGGCGACGGGCCGTCAACTGATGGTCCGCCTGGTGAAGGGCGCCTACTGGGACAGTGAGATCAAGCGGTCCCAGGAAAGGGGCCTCGCCGACTATCCGGTGTTCACTCGGAAGACGAACACCGACGTCTCATACCTGGCGTGCGCACGGGCGCTGTTGGGGGAACGCGCCCTCTATCCTGCGTTCGCCACGCATAACGCTCTGACGGTGTCCACCGTGCTCGAATGGGCCGGCGTTCGCACCGACTTCGAGTTCCAGCGGCTGCACGGGATGGGGGAGGGACTTTACGAAGGGCTGATGTCCGCCCGCGAACTGGCGGTGCGGGTCTACGCCCCGGTCGGTGGCTATCGGGACCTTCTCGCCTATCTGGTCCGCCGCCTTCTGGAGAACGGCGCCAACACCAGCTTCGTCCATCAGATCGCCGACCACGACGTGAGCGATGAGGAGTTGCTCGCCGATCCCGCGGACGCGGCCATCGCGGCGGGCCTAAGCCCGCACCCGGCCATCGTCCGGCCCGGCGAGATCTATGGCCCCACCCGGCGCAACAGCGCGGGTCTCGACCTGTCGGACGACGCGATCGTCGCGTCCCTGCTCAAGCAAATGCGCGCCTCGCTCGCGACCCCCGGGCAGGCCGGGCCCCTGTTGGATTTCTCGCAGGGGTCTGGAGCCGCGACGGCGGTCGAGAATCCCGCGGGTGGAGCTTCGCCCGGTCGTGTGGTCGAGGCGACTCGCCAGGAGATCGTCCAGGCGGTTGGAGCGGCGCAGCGCGCTCAGGTGGACTGGGACTTTGCTGGCGTAGAGGCGCGGGCGGCCGTGCTGGAGCGGTTGGGAGGTCTGATCGAACGGGATCGCGCCGCCCTGATGGGTCTCCTCGTGGCGGAAGGCGGCAAGACGCTGGGGGACGCCCTGGGCGAGGTCCGCGAGGCCGTCGACTATTGTCGCTACTACGCCCGCGAAGCGCGTCGCGCCGGCCTGCCGGAGCGCCTCCCGGGCCCGACCGGGGAACTCAATGAGCTCTCCCTGCGCGGCCGGGGCGTGTTCGCCTGTATCAGCCCTTGGAACTTTCCGCTGGCGATCTTCCTCGGTCAGGTGACCGCAGCGCTGGTGATGGGCAACTCGGTCGTGGCCAAGCCCGCGCCCCAGACGCCGTTGATCGCCGCCGCCGCGGTCAGGCTCGCGCGGGAAGCTGGAATCCCGTCAGACGTTCTGGCCCTCCTGCCGGGCGGCCCTGACGTCGGCGCAGCTTTGATTGCTGACCCCCGCGTCGCCGGCGTCGCCTTCACAGGCTCCACGGCGAGCGCTCGAAAGATCGCTCGGGCGCTGCTGGAGGACGAGGCTCGTCCGATCGTGCCGCTCATCGCCGAGACCGGCGGCGTCAATGCGATGCTGGTGGACTCCACCGCCCTGCCCGAGCAGGTGGTCGCCGACGTCATCACCTCGGCTTTCCTCAGCGCCGGGCAGCGCTGTTCGGCGCTCCGCCTGCTGTGCCTGCACGAGGACATCGCCCCTGGTGTGATCGAGATGCTGCAGGGGGCGATGGCCGAGCTGGTCGTCGGCGATCCGATGGATCCGGCGGTTGATGTTGGACCGGTGATCGATCATGCGGCCCAAATGGGCCTCGAAGGACATCTGGCCTTATGGCGCGATCGCCTCGTCGCCCAGACCCCTGTCCCGGCGGGCCTCTCCGGGCACTTCGTCGCCCCCAGTCTGATCCGCCTGGATCGGGTCGAGCAGCTCGACCGGGAAGTCTTCGGGCCGATCCTGCACGTGACGACCTGGAAGCCCGCCGAGATGGAGGAGACGCTCGCGCGCATCATGGCCAATGGATACGGGCTCACCCTGGGGGTGCACAGCCGGATCGCCGCGGCGGCGGACGCCGTGCGGGCGCGGGCGCGGGTGGGCAACCTCTATGTGAACAGGTCGATGATCGGCGCGGTCGTCGGCGTGCAGCCTTTCGGCGGCGAGGGCCTGTCCGGCACCGGCCCGAAGGCCGGAGGTCCCCATTACCTGCCCCGGTTCGCCGTCGAGCGCACCTTCACCGTCGACACGACATCGGCTGGCGGCAACGCCACCCTGCTGAGTCTGGAGGACTGACCCGGTCGTTCAGCCCGTTGCGGCGCGGCCCCGTCGCAGCAGGAGGAAGGCCAGCAGCGCGGCCACCAGAACGCCCATGCTCGCCGCGAACTGAGCAAACGAGGATGGCGTGAACGCCATGGCGGCGAGGATTCCGACGATTGCGGCGACCGCGAGATAGCTGGCCCACGGGAACAGCCACATCCGCACCACCAGTCGATTGGGTTCGTCCCGCTCGAGGCGCCGGCGAACGACGATCTGGGCCATCGCCACGATCAGATAGACGATGAGCATCAGGGCGCCGGAAGTGTCGACAAGGAAGGTGAACACCTTGTCGGGAGAGCGCGCCGACGCGGCCATGGCCGCCACCGCGAACGCCATGACCACGAGGATGGCGCGGACCGGCACCTTGCGATGATTGAGCTTCACCATCGCCGCCGGCGCATCACCGTGCGCCGCCAGGGTGAACAGGACGCGCGAGCACACGTACAGCCCCGAGTTGAGGCACGACAGCACGGCCGTCAGGACGATCGCGTTCATGATGACCGAGGCGCCAGGGATGCCCAGGCGCTCCAGGGTGATCGCGAAAGGCGAGTCGCCGGAGTGGATCGTCGTCCACGGGACGATCGTCACGATGAGGAACAGCGAGAGCACGTAAAAGAGCAGGATGCGCGCAACGACCTGGCTGGTCATCCGCGCGACGGCTCGCCCCGGCTCGGCCGACTCGGCGGCGGCTACCGTGGCGATCTCAGCGCCGGTGAGGGCGAAGACGACGCTGGTCACACCGCCGAGAACCGAGAATGGGCCGAAGGGCGCGAAGCCTCCGTGGGCGGTCAGGTTGGCGAAGCGACCGGCAGGAGAGGGGGAATGCAGGCCCAGCGCCACCGCGCCGATGCCGATGAAGAGAATGATCGCCACCACCTTGATCGAGGCGAACCAGAACTCGAACTCACCGTACGACTTCGTCGACCAGAGGTTGGTGGCGGTCATCGCCGCCAACAGGATCACGCCCCAAGCCCAGACCGGCAGGTCGATCCATGCGTGCAGAAGCTTGGCGCCGGCGAGCGCCTCGATCGCCACCACGCAGACCCAGAAGTACCAGTACACCCAGCCGGCGGTGAAGCCTGCCCAATTGCCGAGCCCAAGCCGGGCGAATTCGGTGAACGCGCCCATGTTGGGATAGGCGGCCGCCATCTCGCCAAGCATGCGCATGACCAGCAGGACGACGAAGCCGGCGAGAAGATAGCTCACGACGACGGCCGGGCCGATCGTGGCGATCCCGGCGCTGGAGCCGACGAACAGGCCCGCTCCGATGATCCCCCCGATGGAGATCATGGTGACGTGCCGCTGTCGCAGATCCTTCGAGAGCTCTGGCGCTCCCGCCTTTCGGCTCGGATCTGCGGCGACGCTCGTCAATGAAGGCTCGCCAGATAGGCGATGAGATCGGCCCGCTCCTTGGCGTCAGGCACGCTCATGGGCATGGAGGTCCCTGGGACGAGCGCAGCCGGATTCGTCAGGAAGCGATCGAGGTCCGCGGCGGTCCAGGTCAGACCGGACGCCTTAAGGGCCGGGGTGTAGGCGAAGTTCGGAACGCTCGCCGCCTTGCGTCCGGCGACACCGACCAGGCTCGGTCCTTGGCCCCCGACACCGCCCTCGCCATGGCAGAAGCTGCAGCGCGTCTCGTAGACCTGCTGGCCGGCTGCGGTGTCTGCGGCCGGCGCCCCCTGGGCGTTGACCTGGCCGGCGAGGGCGAGGAGGCCGGCGAGATAGACCGCCCTCACTTGGAGCCCTTGTCCGGCGTGATGCGCCAGATCACGCCGCCGCCATCATCGGACACCAGCAAAGCGCCGTCATGAGCCACGGCCACGCCGACCGGACGGCCCCACACGCTCCTGTCGTCCACCACGAAACCAGTCAGGAAATCCTCGTAGGCCCCGGTGGGCGCGCCGTTCTTCACCTTCACGCGTACGAGCTTGTAGCCGGTGCGCTTTGCACGGTTCCACGAGCCGTGCAGGGTGACAAAGGCGTCACCGTCGTAGTCGGCCGGGAAGGCCGCGACGCCGCGCCGCGTCGTGTAGAAGGCAATGCCAAGTGGGGCGGAGTGGGCCTGGAACAGCACGTCGGGGACGATGGCTTTCCCGGCGAGATCGGGGCGCTGGTTCTTAGGCCGCTTGTCTTC
Source organism: Caulobacteraceae bacterium (assembly GCA_036488995.1). GTDB lineage: Bacteria > Pseudomonadota > Alphaproteobacteria > Caulobacterales > Caulobacteraceae > Acaudatibacter. The sequence continues at coordinate 30,569 of DASXGQ010000239.1, read as the reverse complement.
GTGATCGCCGATGTACCACCAGGGCCAGCCATAGTACCCGCCGTCCTTGACCCGTGTCGCATAGTCGAACGGCAGGTTGTCCCCAAGGCTGTCGCGTTCGTTGACCACGCACCAGGGTGTCCCAGTGCGGGGCTCCACGCGAACGCTGACGCAGTTGCGTAGGCCCGTCGCATAGATCGCGAAGTTCTTGCCGTCCGGGTCGAAGCGCAGAAGGTCGGCCCGGTTCTCCTCAGGACCCCAGGTTGCGCCGATCGCATGGTGCTCGGTGTCGTAGGCCTTGGCTTCGTCGAGCGTCTTGCCGGGCATTTCCTCTGACACGTTCGAACCGGAGCCGACCGAGACGAACATGGTGCCGCCGTCCTTGGAGAAGTCGACGTCGCGGGTCACATGGCCGCCGCCGGGCGGGGAGAGCTTGGCCACGACGACCTCGCCTGCGCCGCGGGCCTTGAGGTCGCCGTTCTGGTACGGGTAGCGCACGACGCGATTGTTCTCGGCGACGTACACCCACTGGGGATTTGGCCCTTCCGGATAGAAGGCGATCCCGAAGGGAAGGACGAGGCCACTGGTGAAAACGCTCTGTTCGCTCGGCGCGCTTGCGCCATCAGCCGCTCGCAGGATCGTGACGCTTCCCGAATAGGTCTGGGCGACGAAAACGTCTCCATTCGGCGCGACGCGGATCTGGCGCGCGCCCTTCACCTGCGCGAACGGCGCGACCGAGAAGCCTGCAGGCACAGACGGATGCGCGCCCGAGGGCCGCGCGACGACGGCGGCGGGCAGGGCGGTGGGGGCGGAAGGGGTGGGTTCGTCGGTTGCGGTGAGGTGGCGAACGACACCAGGAGCATCCGCCTGCCAGTCGCCCATGGCCGCCGTTCCGGTGCGGACCGGTTGAGCGTGGGCTGCGAGCCCTAGTCCCGCCATGGCCGCCGCCGAAACTCCGATCCACACGCCCCTGACGCCCATTGCGCTCCTCCGCTTTGATTCGTCGGCGCTTCTAGACGACCTTCCAAGGCCACGCCACCATGGCGGAGTCGGCGCGGCCAGGACGGCTTTGCTTTTGGGAGGACCGAGCTTGGCCAAAGACGAGGTCGGTGCGGACGCGCCAACGGGGCGCTACGCCTACCTGGTCGTCGGGACCCTCGCCGTCGCCTACACCTGCAACTTCCTTGACCGTCAGTTCCTCTCGGTCCTGGCCGAGCCGGTGAAGCGAGACCTGCATCTCACCGACACCCAACTCGGGCTCCTGACGGGCCTGATGTTCGCCCTCTTCTACACCGCGTTCGGAATTCCGGTGGCGGCGCTGGCGGACCGTACGCACCGCGTACGGATCATCGCGGTTGCCTGCACGCTCTGGAGCCTGTTCACCGCGGCTTGCGGGTTTGCCGGCTCGTTTGCGACGCTGGCCGCGGCCCGGATCGGCGTCGGGGTCGGGGAGGCAGGCGGCTCGCCGCCCTCATACTCGATCATCTCGGACTATTTTCCGCCGCACCGCCGCGGACGCGCCCTGGCGCTCTATTCGCTCGGAGTGCCGTTCGGGAGCCTGTTCGGGGCCGCCAGCGGCGGGTGGATCGCCGCGCATTTCGGCTGGCGCGTGGCCTTCAAGACGCTCGGCGCCTTCGGCCTGCTTCTGGCCCCCTTGCTACTCCTTGTGGTGCGAGAACCGAGGCGGGGGCGGTTCGATCCGCCCGGCGCCATGACCGGTCCCCGCGCCAGCGTCGCATCTGCTGTCCTGGTGTTCGTCCGCAGGCCCGCGCTGGGGCTGACCGCCCTCTCGGCGGGCCTCACAGCCTTCATCGGCTACGCCCTGTTGAATTGGACGCCCGCCTTCCTGATGCGTGAGAAGGGCATGACCTTGATAGAGATCGCGGTCTGGTACAGCACGGTCAGCGGCCTCACGACCGCAGCAGGGACATGGATTGCGGGATGGTTGGTGGACCGTCTCGGGCCTGCCAGGCCGGCGGCCTACGCCATCACGCCTGGGATCTGCATCCTGCTGGCTCTTCCGTTCCTGCCCGCTATGACGGCGGCGCCTGGGTGGCAGTCGGCCCTGGCCTTCGTGGTGGGGCCTTCGGTCCTGATAGTCGCCTATCTTCCCGCGGCTCTGGCCGTGATCCAGAACGGCGTCGAGCCGAACCAAAGAGCCGTCGCAGGTTCGATCCTTCTGTTCGTCCTCAACCTGATCGGTCTTGGCGGCGGCCCGCTGTTCGTAGGCGCGATCAGTGATCACCTGAAGCCGCAGTACGGCGAGCACGCCCTGGGGCACGCCTTGCTGTGGCTCAGCCCTGTCTATCTCCTGGCGTTCCTCTGCCAACTTGCGGCGGCCTGGTTCCTCGAGCGAGATCACGCCGAGCGGCGCGCGCTGCGGCCCGAACCGGCGACTTGACGGCCGGCCGTCAGCCCCAGATCTCCCGGGCGTAGGCGACGAAGTTGAGGCCAAGGATCTTGTTGATCCGCCTCTGGGAATAGCCGCGCGCCTCGAGCAGGCGGGCGAGCTTGTGGAACTGGTCAGGGCCGCGCAGGTCGACCACAAAGGGGTAGGTATCGGCCCGCTCGCCGGTGGCCCCGATCCCCGCGGCGGCGCGGCCGGCGATCTCGGCGGCCAGGCGGGCCCGATAGGCGTTCAGGTCGTCGATCGCTGAAACGTCGCCGTCCGTCCCGATTCCCACATGGTCCTCGCCGCACACGTTCACAGCATGATCGACGTGGGCGACCACATCCTCGGCGCTCGGATGCCCGCTCAGCGTCAGGTAGGGCATGAAATAGATCCCGACGAAGCCGCCCTTCTCGGCGACGCCGCGCAACTCGGCGTCGGTCTTGTTACGGGGCAGGTCCGCAAGAGCGCGACACCCGGTGTGATTGATCGAGATCGGGGCCTTGGAGGCGGCGATGGCGTCCAGGCAGGTCCGCTCGCCACTGTGCGAGAGATCGACCATCACGCGCGTCGCATTCAGGCGTTCCACCACCTCACGGCCAAACCGGGTGAGCCCGCGGGTCTGGGGCGCCATCGATCCGTCTCCGACCGCATTGGCCGGGTTGTAGGTGAGTTGGATCACGCGCACGCCGAGGTTGGAGAAGAGATCGACCCGCTGGGGCTTGTCGCCGAGCTGCACCGTGTTCTGGAAGCCGTAGAAGACGCCGACCTTGCCCTCGCGCCGGGCGCGGAGGATGTCGTCGGCTGCGTTTACCTTGACGAGGTGGTCGGCTCTTTCGCGGATCAGCCTGTCCCAGGCGCCGATCGAACCGACCGTATATTCGAAGGGGTCCATCGGACCAGAGACGTAGCCAAGCGTGATGTTCACCGCGCTCACGCCAGAGGCCAGGGCGTCGCGCATCGAGCGGTCGTCCACCCCCGGTCGGTCGGTGTCGGCCAGGGCCGCGGTCTGGCGCGGCAGATCGAGATTCGGGTCCGATATTCCGCCCAGAGCGTTGACGATCACGGGCCGCCCCGCCGTCTCGGGACCGGTCGGCTCGGCGGCTGCGCGCGTCGCCATGTCAAAGGTCCCCGCCGCCGCCAATGAAATCACGGCGCGGCGGTCGAGCGCCCCCGGTTGGTCTCCCATTGCACCCCCGTTTCCGACGGGTTCCCGCTCCCCGTCCACCTCCATGCGGACGCCTGCCGACGCGGCGCGCCGGCAGGCTGACCCTTACGGATCGACGCGCGCCTCGGCGTAGCCGCTGAGCACCTGCACGCCATTCTGGTTCACGGTGGAGACGTCGAAGACGGCGACCTTCTCGCCGCCGTCCTCCTTGATCTCTTTCAGCGTCGCCGACGCGTCGAGGGTGTCTCCGGGGAAGACCTGGCTCGTGAAGCGCACGCCGTATTTCTTGAGCCGCGCGTCCCCCACGAAGTCGGTGAGCATCTTGCCGGTCATGCCCATGGTGAGCATTCCGTGGGCGAACACCGATGGGTATCCGGCCACCTGGGTGGTGAAGACCTCGTCCGTATGCAGCGGATTGTAGTCGCCTGAGGCGCCCGCGTACTGCACGATCTGGGTGCGCTTGAGATCGTCGACGATGCGCGCTGTGTGGGTTTCGCCAACCTTCAGGTTCGAGGCTTTGAGGGCCATGACGATCAAGCCTCCTGCTTCTGGTCGACCGGGCGTTCGGTGCGCACGCCCACGCCGCGGGCGGTGATCACCAGTTCGCCGTTCTGGTCGCGGTATTCGGTGACGGATTCCGAGAAGACCAGCTTGCCGGACCGCCGTCCCTCGCGCTCCCATGTCTTGCCGGGTTTGGTGGTGGCGGTGAGGATGTCACCTGGCTTGATGTGCCTGTGGTATTCGAAGTGTTGCTCGGCATGGAGGCCCCCGCCGCCACCACCGCCTCCGCGTCCGCCGCCACCCGCCGACCGGTCCACTCCGGTGGGATTCTTGCCGGAGCCGAACCAGGGCTGGCCGACCTTGGGGCGCAGGAAATAGTCGGGGTCGAACTGGGCGCTGGCCTGGGGGAAGGTGGGGGGAGCGATGATGCCGCCAGCCTCCGTCCCCTTCGCGTAATCCTGGTCGTAGTAGACCTTGTTGTCGTCTCCGACGGAGCGGGCGAACATCATGATGTGCCCGGCTTCGATCGGAAATGTCTTCGCCGCCATGGGTCTTCCTCCGCATCGGCTTTCCGCCGCTTCGAGACACCAAAAGCGGCGTGGAGCGAGGGCGTCAATGGGGACGCGACGTGAACGGCGTCTGGCCGAGGCGCGAGGCGCCCGGTCCCTGGCTGACCTTTCAGCAGGCGATCCGGTAGCTCAGCGAAATCACGGCCGATCGGGAGGACCCGCCTCTCGCAGAAACGCCAGAAGCAGGCGCGTAACCTCTTCCGGTTGCTCCTGCTGAACCCAATGCCCCGCGCCATCGACGAGATGGGGCGCGGCCATCCGCGTGCAGGCCTTGAACTGCATCGCCTCGTAGGCGCCGGGACGTTGATAGGTTCCCCAGTCCTGCCTGCCCGAAATAAAGACGGACGGGACGTCGATGGTGCGGCCCGACCATATCTGCAGTTCGGAGTCGAACAGGCTCGAGATCGCGCAGCGATACCACTGCAGCCCTCCCTGAAGGCCGGTGCGGGCGAACTCGGCCGTGCAGAAGGCCAGGTCCGCCTCGGAGAGCCAGGTGTTGGACTTGATTGATACGGGCGTCGGCATGTGCTCGGCGACGGTCTCGGCCATGTCCTTGTTCAGGTCCATGACATAGTAGGTCGGCAACTTGGCGAGTTCCTGCGCCGACCATGCCTTCAAGGGATGAGGTTCGGCAGCCAGAAAGTCCGCGCTCTTATAGTGATAATAGGCCCGCAGAAAGTCATGCAGGCCCTGACGCGGTGAGAGCATTTCCGCATTGGCCCCGCGCGAGGAATAGTAATGGTTGTAGTGCTTGCGCGGCCGCGACAGGCTTGCGAGTTCCCGAAGCACTGGATCTTCCGATCTCGGCCCCGATGGCTTGAGAGCCGGCGGGCCGGGAAAAGGCGCACTCATCAAAGCGACGGATCGAAATATGTCGGGTCGCAGCAGGGCGCACCAGGCGGCGACAGGAGAGCCGAAGTCGTGACCGACGACTGCGTCGACCGCGCCGTAGCCCAGCGCGGAAACAACGCCGAGCGCGTCGCGCACGAGATTGATCATCCGGAAGGACGCGAGATCGCCGTCGTAGTCCGGATCCCATCCGGTTGTGCGCCCATAGCCGCGCTGGTCGGGTGCGATCACGTGATAGCCGGCCTCGGCCAGGGCCGGCATCACCCTTCGCCAGCAGAAGGCAAGTTCGGGAAAGCCGTGCAGCAGAAGCAGACACGGCCGGTCGGGCGTTTCGAAGCCCGCCTCCAGGACATGCACCCTCAGGCCATTGATATTCTCGAGATATCGCGAGCGGATGCCTGGGGGGACGGGGACTTCGAGCAGCGATGCGGCAGGAGCCATCCGATCAGTCTCTTCGCGTGTCCAGCCAGGAGTGATGCGGTCGTTCGATCCGATTGTGCGTGGATCCCGTCAATCCGCTTCCCCGTCAACGAGAGACTCTGGCTCCGTCCGGAGACGCGGCCTTATCCCATGCTGGAGAACCCTTGCAGAAACGCCCACATTGACGAGGGTCCCCATGCTTGGGATCGAACGGGGGAATGCGACGCCATCCACGTCGCGTCGGGAGAGATGGATTGACCACGGCGCCGTTCGCCTGCCTCTACACCCATGAATTTGCCCGCGTCGGCGCGGGCGTGCCTCGCGTGAGGCCGGGCGATCCGGCGTTCAATCGCGCGGCGACGCTCGAGCTGGCCGAGCGCGCCGACAAGGCCGGCGCCGCGGTCATGGTGTTTCCCGAGCTTGGCCTGTCGGCCTATGCGATCGACGACCTGCTGCTGCAGGACGCCCTGCTCGAGGCTGTCGATAGGGCTATCGCCGATCTCGTCGAGGCGAGCCGCGGCCTTCTCCCGGTGCTCATTGTCGGAGCGCCCCTCCGGCGGATGGGGAGGCTCTACAACACGGCTGTCGTGATCCACCGCGGCCGGATCCTCGGGGTGGTCCCGAAGACGTATCTGCCCAACTACCGCGAGTTCTACGAGCGCCGGCACTTCACCTCCGGGGCCGGCGTGCGCGGGCTCGACATCGGCGTCGGCGGCCAGAGCGCGCCGTTCGGCGTGGATCTTCTGTTCCGCTCCATCGGGACTGCGCCTTTCACCTTCCATGTCGAGATTTGCGAGGATCTCTGGACGCCCATTCCGCCATCCAGCGCCGCTGCGCTCGCGGGGGCGGAGGTGCTCATCAACCTGTCGGCAAGCAACATCGTCATCGGCAAGGCGCGCACGCGGCGACTGCTCTGCGCGGGCCAGTCGCGCTCCGCCGTTGCGGCCTACCTGTACACCGCCGCAGGTCCCGGCGAGTCGACCACCGACCTGGCGTGGGACGGCCAGGCCGGCGTGTTCGAGTGTGGTGACGAACTGGCGGAGTCGAACCGGTTCGAGGGCGACCAGACGATCTTCGCCGACGTGGACCTCGGCCGCATACGCCAGGAGCGGATGCGGCTGAACACCTTCGGCGATTGCGCACATGAAGAGGCCGACCGCGTGGCGCGCTTCCGCTGGGCCGAATTCGAACTGGACGCTCCCGCCCAGCCGGTCCTGCTGCGGCGCGCGATCGAACGATTCCCCTACGTCCCGTCGGATCCCGCCCGGCTGCGGGAGGACTGCTACGAGGCCTACAATATCCAGGTCCAGGGTCTGGCCCAGCGGCTGCGGGCGAGCGGGCTGGAGCGGGCCGTGATCGGGGTCTCCGGCGGGCTGGATTCCACCCAGGCGCTGATCGTCGCGGCTCGGGCGATGGACCAGCTCGGCCTGCCCAGAACCAACGTGCTCGCATACACGCTGCCCGGATTCGCCACCTCGGAAGGGACCAAGTCCAACGCCTGGGCGCTGATGAAGGCTCTTGGCGTGACAGCCGCTGAGATCGACATCCGTCCGGCGGCGCGCCAGCTACTTCAGGATCTCGACCATCCGTTCGCCCGTGGCGAACCGGTCTATGACGTCACCTTCGAGAACGTGCAGGCGGGGCTGCGGACCGACTACCTGTTCCGCCTCGCCAACCAGCAGAACGGCCTGGTCGTCGGCACCGGCGATCTGTCGGAGTTGGCTCTGGGCTGGTGCACCTATGGCGTGGGCGATCAGATGTCCCACTACAACGTCAACGCTTCGGTCTCGAAGACGTTGATCCAGCATCTTATCCGCTTCGTCGCCCATTCCGGCGACGTCGACGACCACACCGCCGGCATCCTGGAGGCCATCCTGGCCACGGAGATCTCTCCAGAGCTCACGCCGCCAGGGGAGGGGGGCGTGGTCCAGTCGACCCAGGCCATCGTCGGGCCCTACGCCTTGCAGGACTTCACCCTGTTCTACGTCACTCGCTACGGCTTCAAGCCGTCCAAGATCGCCTTCCTGGCCCTTCACGCCTGGGGCGATGCGACCCGGGGTGCGTGGCCCGAGAACGTCCCCGCCGAAGACCGGCGCAGCTTCAGCCTCCCCGAGATCCGTCGCTGGATGGAGGTCTTCCTGACGCGGTTCTTCGCCCGCAGTCAGTTCAAGCGCTCGGCCCTGCCCAACGGCCCGAAGATCTCATCGGGCGGCTCTCTCTCGCCCCGTGGCGACTGGCGCGCGCCCTCGGACGGCAATGCCGAGGTCTGGCTGGCGGAACTGCGGGCGAATGTGCCTGCGGACGAGCCGGCGATGACGGCTCTGGCCGGCCTCGGATCAGAAGAGCGCCAGGGGCTCGTCGTGTCGCGCTGAGGCGAAGGGGAGCGCAATGCCCCGGCAATTGTCGGCCCGCACAGAGCCCGGCGAGCAGAGCAGGGCCGCGATCTCCGCCGGAGGCAGGGGCCTGGCGAAGTAGTAGCCTTGGACGTCCCGGCACCCCCACGTCTCGAGAAGCTCGAGCTGTTCGCGTCGCTCCACGCCCTCAGCGAGGACGTCGATGTTCAATTCCCGAGCCAGGCCGATGGTCGCCTTGACGATTGCGGCGTCGCCCGAAGCAGTCTCGAGCTCCCGCACGAAGTCCTGGGCGATCTTGATCCGGTCCACCGGGAAGCGACGCAGATAGTCGAGGGACGAATAGCCCGTCCCGAAGTCGTCGATCGCGATTGTGAGGCCCATCTGGCGCAATCTCAGCAGGAGGTCGGCGTGTTCGCGGTAGGCGTTCATCAGAACCGTCTCGGTGAGCTCAAGCTCGAGACTGTCGGCGTCGAGCTCATTGTCAGCGAGCGCGGCGGCGATGTCGGCCTCGAACGCGAGCGCGGTCTTGAACTGCAGGGATGAGACGTTGACGGAGACGCGCACCGGCGGCGCCCCAGCGTTGCGCCATGCGCGAGCCTGGCGGCAGGCTTCCGACAAAACCCACTGGCCGAGCTTTCCGATGACCCCGGTCTGCTCGGCGACGGGTATGAACTGGCTGGGAGGGAGCACGCCGCGGACCGGGTGGCGCCAGCGCACGAGCGCCTCGACCCCGACGATCCGCTCGGACGCGACGTCGATCTGCGGCTGGTAGAGCAGGAACAGCTCTCCGCCGCTGATGGCCTGATGAAGATCGGCGCCCAGGGCAAGGCGCGTGCGGACTTCGGATCCCATCTCCTCGGTGAACGGACGATAGGCGGAGCGACCCTGGTTCTTCGCGCTGTAGAGCGCGAGGTCGGCGCGCGAGAGCAGGGTCTCCGCGTCGCTGACGCCCGGCTCATAGAGGGCGATGCCGATGCTCGAACTGGTGCGCACGGGGACGCCGCCGACCTGGTAGGGCTCGCTCAGCGCCTCGATCAGCCGGGCGGCGCGGCTTGATGCCTCCTCGGCATCGTCCAGGTTGTCGGCGATGACTGCGAATTCGTCGCCGCCAAACCTCGCCGCGGTGTCGCAAGCGCGGGTGCTCGCCGTCAACCGATCGGCCACTGCCCGCAACAGTTCGTCGCCTGCCGGGTGACCCAGGGCGTCGTTCACGTCCTTGAAGTTGTCCAGGTCGAGGTAGAGGACCGCAAACTTGGTTTCGCCAGCAGAAGCGCGGCCGATAGTCTCTCGAAGCATCTCGACGAACGCCCCGCGATTGAGAAGACCTGTAAGCTGATCCAGGCGGGAGGTTTCCACGGCGCGCGCAAGCACCCGCGTCTGTTCGGTGACGTCGCGGATGAACCAGGCCCGACCGAGATGTCCCCCATCGGGCGCCTTCAAGGTGACGGTGTACCAATGGATGATGCGACCATCGATCAGCTCGGTCTCGTGCTGGCCATCTTCCCCGCGATGTTCGTCGAAGTGGCGGAGTAGCCTGAGGAATTCATCGGGCTTCCTGGCCTTCGGCACGACATAGCCGGTCAGTGCGTCGATATCGCCGCTCTTCAGGATTTCCGAAGGGACTTCGAACAGCTGAGCGAAGCGTTCGTTGGACGAGATCACGCGCCGTTCGTCGCTGACGATCACTATGCCGTCCTCCGACGCCTCCATCTGCGTCTTCATGACGACGTTGGCGAACTGCAGGCGAGCCTCGGACTGCTTGCGGTCGGTGATGTCCTGCACGATCGCGGTGTGGCGCAGGGGGCGTCCGGCGGCGTCCCGCTGGATCAGCCCGAACTGGTGAACCCAGTGCGTCGTCCGGTCGGCCGCGGTCACACGATGTTCGATGGCAAGGTCCCGCTCGCCGGCCAGCCATTCGCGGATCGCCGCCTGGACACTGGCCCGGTCCGCCGGATGCACCCGCTCGAGCAGAAGATTCACGGAGGGCGTCGAACCCGCAGGGCTCACGCCGAGGATGTCGAAGACTTCCTCCGACCAGAGGGCGCGACCTGTGGCGGCCACCTCCCAGCTCCCCGCGCGGGAAGCGCCCTGAGCTGTCGCAAGCGTGGCGCCCGTCTTAACCAGCTCCAGGGTGTGCCGGAGGTCCGTGCGCACTGACCGGTGAAGCGAGCGGCCAGCGGTCACCAGCACCAGCCCGAAAGCGCCCAGCATAAGGACGATCGAGACGTGGACGCTCGTCGGATGGGCCAACAGCGCCGCAGTCGTGGCCGCGATCATTGGAGCCACCACGGCGATCATCATCTCCGTCGAGGCTGCGTTGCGGGCAATGCCCGCGATACTCATGCCTCCGATGAGGGCAAGCGCCACGACTTGATAGCCCAGGTCGTTGGTGATGATGAAGACGGATGCGATCAGGCTCCACAGTAATCCTGTCGCCAACGCCCCTGCCGTGAACCAGAGGCCCCATCTCCGGCTGCGGGCCGGCGATTCGGCCGCTCTCAGGTAACGGTCCTGCAGACCGGAGCGGAGAGTGAGGACCGCGAGCAAGGCCCCGGCCCACAATATAGGGGTCCCGTTTGGGTAGAGACGCCCCAGGGCGACAACCGCCGCGGCGGCCGCGACCAGGTGAGCGAAGATGTCGGGACCGCGCAGCGCCAGTTGGTGCAGCTGCCGGGAGTATACGACATCGTCAATCTCGCCGTGGCGGCTCTGCGTCTGGGCGAAATCCCCCGAGAGGGTGTGCATTCGGCGCCAATCCCGAGAAGCTCGATCCGCAGCCCAGCACGCCGGTGAATCCGGCAGGCGTGAAATTGTCAGATACTCATCTTAAAAAAGAGAATCGCGAGTGAGCGTTTTCAGCAGGGATCGGGCAACAGGGGAAATTATATCGGTTGCATTACGGTTTAATTTTTAGGGGAATCGGGTGGGCGCAAACGAATCGGCTCAGCTGGCGCGGCCCCGCCGCTGGGCGCTGCGTGGGGCGGCGCAATCTTCAGATTGGGTTGGATGGGGCTGGAACTGGTGCCGCCGGCGAGGATTGAACTCGCGACCTCAGCCTTACCAAGGATGCGCTCTACCACTGAGCTACGGCGGCGTCCGCGGGGCGCGGGGAGGGGGCGTCATTAGCGGAAGGGGGACGCGCTGGGAAGGGGCAACGGATTGACTGCGGTCTCGACATTGATTGCCAATGACCGCCATGGGTGAAGAGCACGATGAAGCGAGTGATGAACGGGGCGCAGGATCTCGGTCGGCGGCGAAATCTGGCGCGAGCAAAGAGGGGAGGGCGTCGGGGCAGGACGCACGGGAGAAGCGACTCGCGGCAGCCTTGCGCGACAATCTGAGGCGGCGGAAAAGACGGACCGGGACGAGCGATCGCGGACTCTTGGCGCCTTCATCGGGCAAAGACTAAGGAGCCCGCCCGCGCCGGACCGTCGGCCGCCGCGCTCGTCCTCAAGAAGGGGTTTTATGGATCAGATTGCGATCACCGGCGGCGTTCGGCTGGAGGGGGAGATCTCCATCAGCGGGGCCAAGAACTCCGCCATCAAGCTGATGGCCGCCAGTCTGCTGACTGACGAGCCGCTGAGGCTGACGAACATGCCGCGCCTGGCGGACACACGCTTCCTCGGCGCGCTGCTGCGTCGTCTGGGCACGGATGTCCGCGAGAGCGACGGGCCGAACGGGCCGGAGACGGTGCTGCACACGCCCGAAATCGTCAGCGCATTCGCCCCTTACGATCTCGTCAGGCAGATGCGCGCATCGTTCAATGTGCTCGGGCCGCTGCTTGCGCGCACCGGCCACGCCAAGGTTTCGCTTCCCGGCGGCTGCGCGATCGGCGCGCGCCCTGTCGACTATCACCTGCAGGCGCTCGCTGCGCTCGGGGCGCACATCGATCTGCACGAGGGATACGTCTACGCCCAGGCGCCGCGGGGCCTGCGCGGCGCCCACATCGCGTTCCCCGGCAGTTCAGTGGGGGCGACGGAACACGCGCTGCTCGCCTGCGTCCTGGCGGAGGGCGAGACAGTGCTGGAAGGCGCCGCGTGCGAGCCGGAGATCGTCGACCTCGCCGACTGCCTGATCGCCATGGGGGCCCACATCGAGGGCGCGGGCACGCACACGATCCGGGTCGTCGGAGTTTCGCGCCTGCACGGCGCCACGTGCGCCGTCGCCCCAGACCGGATCGAGACAGGGACATACGCCGTCGCCGCGGCGATGGCGGGCGGCGAGGTCCGCCTGGTCAACACCTCGTGCGACCGCGTGGAGTCCCTGCTGGTGAAGATGGAGGAGGCGGGCGTCGAAATCGAACGGCGCAACGACGGACTCACGGTTCGCCGCAACGGCGCGCGCCTCAGGGCGGTCGATATAGAGACGGGCGTCTACCCTGGTTTCGCGACCGACCTGCAGGCGCAATTCATGGCCCTCATGACCCTGGCCGAGGGCGAGAGCGTTGTGCGGGAGACCATCTTCGAGAACCGCTTCATGCATGTTCCCGAACTCGGGCGTCTGGGCGCTGAGATCGCCGTCAGCGGCGGTGAGGCGCGCATCCGCGGCGTCTCCAAGCTGGAAGGCGCGCAGGTCATGGCCACCGACCTGCGCGCTTCGGTCGGACTCGTGATCGCGGCCTTGGCTGCGGAGGGCGAGACGGTGGTGGACAGGGTCTACCATCTGGACCGCGGCTTCGAGCGCCTCGAGGAGAAGCTGTCAGCCTGTGGCGCGAAGGTGCGCCGGCTCCGCAACGGGTCGGTGGCGGATTCCGAGACGGACCTCTGAGCGCCATGGCTTCCGCCGACAGCCTGCACCTTCTGGCCCTCGACGCCGACGATCTGGCGGTGATCTCGGCGGCGCTGCAGGACGCAGTCACGCACATCGGCGACATCCGATGGGAGAAGGGCCAACGCAGCTTGACGATCGCCTTCAACCGGCTGCGCTGGGAATGCGACGAGGAGCCTTGCGAGCGGGTTCGCGCGGCGATCCAGGTGGGGTGTGTTCTATCGGTGAAGGCCAGAAACCTCCGTCCGGAACCGAAGGACGCTGTGTTGCAGCTCCTCGCCATCACATTCGAGGAGGCTGATGCGCCGGCTGGCGTCGTGCGGTTCGCCTTCGCCGACGGCGGCGACCTCGTCGCTGAAGTCGAATGCGTCGACGCCGCCCTCGCCGATCTGTCTGCGCCGTGGACGACGACGCACCGGCCCGCGCACGAGCGATGAGGCGATCCCTGTCGCTTCTGGTCGCCCCGTCTCGGTCTTTCGTCGTTCTGCCTTCAGCCAAGACTTGAGTTTGTCGCAGGGATCGCGAATTAGGCGCGATGCGCCGTTTCGAGGCCCCAGCGCCTGACTTCGACCGACAGTTCGACGCCTTTCTGGCCGAGCCCCGGGGGGCGGAAGCCGACGTGGACGCCGCCGTGGCCGCCGTCATCGCCGCAGTGCGCGCCGACGGGGTCGAGGCCCTTCTGCGATTTACGCGCGAGTTCGACCGCGCGGTGCTGAGCGCCGGGACGCTGGCATTGAGCCGCGAGGAGATCGAGGCGGGCGCCGCGCGTTGCGAGCCGCAGGTGCGGGAGGCGATCGCCTTCGCCGCCCGCCGCATCGCCGCCTACCACGAGCGCCTGCGACCCGCCGACGGATCGTTTGTCGACGATCAGGGGGTCGAGCTGGGCTGGCGCTGGACCCCAATCGACGCCGTCGGGATCTATGTGCCGGGCGGCCGCGCCGCCTATCCCTCGACGGTCCTGATGAACGCGATTCCGGCGCGCATCGCCGGCGTGGGTCGGATCGCGATGGTCACGCCGCCGGGCGGCCTCAAACCGGCGGTCCTCGCCGCCGCCGTCGAAGCGGGGGTGAGCGAGATCTGGCGCGTGGGCGGCGCCCAGGCGATCGCCGCCCTCGCCTATGGGGCCGGTCCGATCCGGCCAGTGGACAAGATTGTCGGTCCCGGCAACGCCTACGTCACCGCGGCAAAGCGCAGGGTCTTTGGGCAGGTGGGCATAGATGCCCTCGCAGGGCCGTCCGAGGTGGTCGTGGTGGCCGATGGCGAAAACGATCCGGACTGGGTGGCCGCAGACCTGCTGGCGCAGGCCGAGCACGATCCGGACGCGCAGTCGATCTTGATCACCGACGACGCCGACTTCGCGAACGCCGTGGAGCGCGCAGTGGAAATCGAGCTGGAGGAGATCGCAACGGGGGCGGACGCCGCCGCGTCGTGGAGGGACCACGGCGCCATCATCCTCGCCCCACTGGAGCAAGCGCCCGAGCTGGTCGATCGCATCGCTCCCGAGCATGTCGAATTCGCCGTCGCCGACCCACACGCCCTGGCGGCGCGCGTGCGGCATGCGGGCGCGATCTTCCTGGGACGCCACACGCCCGAGGCGATCGGCGACTATGTCGCTGGGTCCAACCACGTCCTGCCGACCAGCCGGGCCGCCCGCTTCTCCTCGGGGCTGTCCACCGTCGACTTCCTGAAGCGGAGCTCTCTGCTGGGGTGCAGTCCCGAGGCCCTGGCCGCTCTGGCGCCTGCAGCCCTCGCCCTCGCCGAAGCGGAGGGGCTGCCCGCCCACGCCCGCTCCATGAGCGTGCGCACCAACCGTCGCTGAGCCAGACGGGCGGAATGGAGGCTGGCGCGCCGGGGCGCTTCGCAAGGGCGGCGGGATACCGCTAGAACGGCCCTCGATGGCCGTGTCCGACCACCGTCTGCATTCCGTGATCCTGGACGATGAGTCCCTGGCTGCGGTTTCGCGCGACCAGGAACAGGAACGACAGATCGCCATCTTCGATCTGCTCGAGGAGAACCATTTCGCGCCTGCGGGCGCCGAGCGCGGCCCGTATGGCCTCAAGATTTCGCTGATCGACGGACGCCTTGCGCTGGACATCACCGGGCCGAGCTACGAGCGCCGGCACCTGCTGTCGCTCTCGCCCTTCCGGGGTGTCCTGAAGGACTATCGGATGATCTGCGAGAGTTATTACGACGCCATCCGCAATGCGACGCCGCAGAGGATCGAGGCCCTGGATATGGGCCGGCGCGGGCTGCACAACGAAGGCTCCGCCCTGCTGCAGCAGCGCCTGGCGGAGAAGGTTGATATCGATACCGACACCGCCCGCCGCCTGTTCACTCTGATTTGCGCCCTGCAGTGGCGAGGTTGAGGGGAGGGCGCGCGGTGTTGCCTGACGCTGTCCTTTTCGCCTGCAACTACAATCGCGTACGTTCACCGATGGCGGCTGCCCTGATGCACCGGCTGTATGGCTCGAGCGTCTTCGTCGACAGCGTCGGGGTCCGACTTCCGCCGGCGGCGTGGGGTCCCGACGAACTGGCCGATCCCTTCGCCGTCGCGGTGATGGACGAGCTTGGAGTGGACCTGGCTGTCCACCGGTCGCGTACGTTCGATGATCTCGAGGACGAGTCTTTCGACCTGGTCGTGTCGCTGACGCCCGAGGCCCACCACCGCGCTCTCGAGTTGACCCGACTTCGGGCGACAGAGGTGGAATATTGGCCGACGCTGGATCCCACGCAGGCGACGGGCTCACGCCCGATTGTGCTCGAGGCCTATCGGGAGGTGCGCGATGGGCTACAGTCCCGCCTCATCGCTCGCTTTGGCCCCGTCCGAACATTCGGCGGGTGAGAGGCGACCAGCTGGCGGCCGGATCAGTTTCCCCCCTCGAGCCCGGTCAGTGACTTTCCGATGCCGCTCCAGCGGGCTCGGCGTCGCATTCAGAGGTGGCGCGAGTCTGCGTGACCTTGCCGCCTTCGAACCGCTGCATCTGACCGTCGGGCGTGTTCTGGGTGTCTTCGACCGGCAGCCCAAGCCATCCGCCCGCCCCCCCATAACCGAAGAAGAGCCGCCAGGCGCAGCCCGTGATCGCGAACGCCTTTCCAGCCTGTGGGCCCGATCGGACGGTGTAGATGGCGCCACGGTCGCCGAAAGCGACGACGTCGGAGTTCGCGCCCGTGGGAGACGCGACGGTGGGGGTCTCATTGGCTGTCGGGCACCCGAGTCGCCCCTCGGCGCCGCCCATGTCCTCCCATTCCGCCATTGCGGCCGGGCCCATGCTGAAGCCGCACGCCTTCGCCGATTCGGCGCCGGCCGGCTGCGAATCGGATTGGGCGTGGGCGGCGGTGGGCGCCGACGCCATCACGGCGAGCGCCAGCCAACCACCCAGCAGGGCCCGAACGGATGAACTCATGGCCACGCCTGAACGTTGAGACTGTGGCGGTCAGCCCTCATCTGGAAAATGACTGCCGCCGTTCAACGCGATACGCGAGCGCGCCATCGACCTCAACGGGCGGCGTCAGGTATGATCGGGCTGGACGGCCCGCGCGGCGAGGCTTCGTAGGTCCCGTCCGTGGTCACCACGCTGAGGAGCCGCATGGCGAAGGAAGAGCTTTTGGAACTGCCGGGTACAGTGAGTGAACTGTTACCCAACGCCACCTTCCGGGTGACGCTCGAGAACGATCACGAAATCATCGCCCACACGGCGGGCAAGATGCGCAAGAACCGCATCCGCGTTCTCGCCGGGGACAAGGTTCTGGTCGAGATGACCCCTTATGACCTCTCCAAGGGTCGCATCACCTACAGATTCAAATAGGTCGCCGCGCGCGGCCTCGTGGAGACGGGCCTTGGATACGGTCAGAGATCGCAGGCTCGTCCTTGCCGCGGGCATGGTGTTGGCGCTTGTCGCCGGCCTGGCCATCGCTGCGGCGATTCTGTTGCGACACCGCGGTCCGTCCCCAGTGACGGATTCCCCGGCCACCGGCCTGGTGGTGGAGACGGGACGGGCGGATGACGTGCGCCTCGATCCCGCCCACCCCCTGCGTTGCTTCGTCGATGGAAAATCAATTGGCGAACTGCCGCTGCGCGAGTGCGCCGACAAGAACGGGGTCGCCACGGGGGCTCTCGATGTCGGTCTCGACAGCAGCGGCTCGCTTGCCGCCGCCAATGGTCCCACCAGCGAGGTGACGCCTCTGCCGCCCGCAGGCCAGGGCTCGGGCGACCAGGCGACCGCAGATGAGAATTCCGCCACCTCGGCGCCGGCCGTGGGAGCCCAGCCGACGGCCGCCGCATGCTGGCGCTACGGCGCCGGCGGATGGAACCGGTCGTCTGACGAGGTCCCGCTGACCGCCTGCGTGCAGACGCTCTACGCGAATCGATGTGAGCCGCCCGGCGCGGTCGCCTATGGGCGCTGGGGCGCCAAGACTCTCCGCCTGGTCGGGGGCCAGGTTCAGGTCTCGGACGACAATCGCAATTTCCGGTTCCTCAGCGCGCAGTCCGGCGCCTGTGGCATGGCTGCAGCGGGCGACGAGGGATAAGCTTCGCTCATGCGTCTGGCTCTTCCCGCTCTCCTGATCGGATCGGCCCTGGCTTTGGCGGGGTGCGACCACTCGATCGAGGCTCCGGGAGGGGCCGGACTGTGCTGGCACATGGCCATCGCCCCCGACGGCAAGGTCAGGTGGAACCAGCTGGCTCAGAACCAGCCGGACCTCGAGCACTGCGCCGCTCAGCTCGATCAGATGCGCCTTCGCTTCATGGGGCTCGGCAGCATGCAGGATCATGTGACGGGCGCTTTCCAGAGCCAGTTCCTCTTCGCGGGCCCCGAGGGCGTCTACACGTCGCAAACCTACAAGGGTTATCGATACCTGCTCATGGTCCACAGCGGCGACGGGCGGCTCGTGAAGCCCGGTGCGATGCCTGTGGAGTAAGGCGCGCGGGCGCGAACAAAGACAGAACATCACGCTTGCGCGCCCGCTTTCGCGGTGGTTAACGTTTCGTTGATCAGTGATTCCGGCGCGTAGGGTCGCCGGGCGAGCAGGAGACGACGGCGATGGCCGGAAGCGTGAACAAAGTGATCCTCGTGGGCAATCTCGGCCGCGACCCCGAGATCCGCACCCTGAACTCCGGCGATCGGGTCGCCAGCTTCTCGATCGCGACCTCGGAGACCTGGCGGGACCGCGCCACCGGAGAGCGTCGTGAGCGAACCGAGTGGCACCGGATCTCGATCTTCAACGACAATCTGGTGAAGGTCGCCGAGAGCTACCTGCGCAAGGGCGCCAAGGTCTACATCGAGGGCTCGCTGCAGACGCGCAAGTTCACCGACAATCAGGGCCAGGAGCGGCAGATGACCGAGGTCGTCCTGGCCAAGTTCCGCGGAGAGCTGACCATGCTGGATGGTCGCGGTGAAGGCGGCGCCGGGATGAGCGAGGACATGGGCGGGTACGCGCCGGGTCCTCGGACCGCCCCGTCCGCCTCCGCGCCTCGCGAAAACTTCACCGCCGATCTCGACGACGAGATCCCGTTCTGAGCTTGGCAGCGGGGCTCTTTGGGTCCCGCGGGCTCTGCTTGTCGAAAATTCGAATTCCGCCCGGGTTGAAGGCGGCCTTCGGCGCCGCCTGATGTTGGCGTTTCGGCAGGGGGGATGCTAGGGAAGGGGCCGGCGCAAGTCGCCCGATTCACCGACACTCCAGAGCCCCCATCCCCGATTTGACCGACGAGACTCCTACGCCGCCGGCTGACGATCAGCGGGGCCTCGTCAGCCCGATTTCGATCGAGGACGAGGTCAAGAAGTCCTACCTCGACTACGCGATGAGCGTGATCGTCAGTCGGGCGCTGCCCGACCTGCGCGACGGGCTCAAGCCGGTGCAGCGCCGGATCCTGTTCTCGATGAACGAACAGGGCCACACGCCCGATCGCGGCTACGTCAAGAGCGCCCGGGTCGTGGGCGACGTGATGGGAAAGTATCACCCGCACGGCGATCTCTCGATCTACGACACCCTGGTGCGGATGGCCCAGCCGTTCTCCATGAGCCTGCTGCTCATCGACGGCCAGGGGAACTTCGGCTCGGTCGACAACGATCCGCCCGCGGCCATGCGCTACACCGAGTGCCGCCTGACGCGGGCGTCCATGGCGATCATGGCCGACCTCGACAAGGACACGGTCGACTTCAAGGACAACTACGACGGCAAGGAACGCGAACCCACCGTCCTGCCCTCCCGGATCCCCAACCTGCTGGTCAACGGCGCCAACGGCATCGCCGTGGGCATGGCCACCAACATCCCTCCGCACAACCTCGGCGAGGTGATCGACGCTTGCCTGGCGATGATCGATCGTCCCGACATCGGGGCGGACGAACTGCTGGATATCGTCCCGGGACCTGACTTCCCAACCGGCGGCGAGATCATCGGCCGGTCAGGCGCCCGCCAGGCCCTTCTGACCGGGCGCGGTTCGGTCGTGGTCCGTGGCGTCGCCACGATCGAACAGGTCCGCAAGGACCGCGAGGCGATCATCATCAGCGCCATTCCCTTCCAGGTGAACAAGGCGGCGATGGTCGAGCGCATCGCCGAACTGGTGCGCGAAAAGCGAATCGAGGGCATCGGCGACCTGCGCGATGAGAGCGATCGCACCGGCATGCGGGTCGTCGTGGAGCTCCGCCGCGACGCCAGCGCCGAGGTCGTCCTCAACCAGCTCTATCGCTACACGCCGCTGCAAAGCTCCTTCCCGGTCAACGCCCTCGCGCTCAATCGGGGGCGGCCCGAGCAGCTGGGCCTGCGCGAAATGCTCCGCGCCTTCGTGGAATTCCGCGAAGAGGTGGTGATCCGCCGGACCCGGCACGACCTGGCGCGCGCCAGGGACCGCGCCCACGTGCTGGTCGGCCTCGCCATCGCGGTGGCCAACATCGACGAAGTCATCGCCATCATCCGCTCGTCGAAGGACCCGGCCGAGGCTCGCGACCGCCTTACCGGGCGCGACTGGCCCGTGGGCGACATGCGCCCCCTGATCGACCTGATCGCCGATCCGCGGACGCGAATGGTCGGAGAAGATCAGGTCCGACTGACCGACGAGCAGGCCCGCGCGATCCTTGCCCTCACCCTGGCCCGACTCACGGGGCTCGGGCGCGAGGAGATCATGAACGAGGCGCGCGAACTCGCCGCCGCGATCCAGGGCTATCTCGACCTGCTCGCCTCGCGCGAGGCGATCATGGGCGTGGTCCGCGCCGAGCTCCTGGAGGTGAAGGAATCGTTCGCGGTCCCGCGCCGAACCGCCATTGTCGAGGGCGACTCCGACGTCGAGGACGAGGATCTCATCGCCCGCGAGGAGATGGTGATCACCGTCACCCATGGCGGCTATGTGAAGCGCACGCCTCTGACCACCTATCGCACCCAGCATCGAGGTGGTCGCGGGCGCTCGGGAATGCAGACCAAGGAAGAAGATGCGGTGACCCGCGTCTTCTCCGCCTCGACCCACGCTCCGCTGCTGTTCTTCGCGTCGAACGGCAAGGCCTATAAGCTGAAGGTGTGGCGCCTGCCCCTTGGCGCCGCAAACTCTCGCGGCAAGGCTTTCGTGAACCTGTTCCCGATCGAGCCGGGCGAGACCATGACCTCGATCCTCGCCCTGCCGGAGGACGAAGCGACCTGGGGCTCGCTGGATGTGATGTTCGCGACCCGCTCCGGACGTGCTCGCCGCAACAAGCTGTCGGACTTCGTCCAGATCAACCGCAACGGCAAGATCGCCATGAAGCTGGACGAAGGGGACGCGATCATCGGCGTGGCCCTGTGCACCGCCAATGACGACATCCTGCTGACGAGTCATCAGGGTCGCTGCATCCGTTTCGCGGCCGACGACGTGCGTGTCTTCGCGGGGAGAGAATCGACGGGCGTGCGCGGGATCCGCCTTGCCGAGGGCGACAGCGTCATCTCCATGGCGGTGCTGCATGGAGTCGACGCCACGGCTGCCGAGCGGGAGGCGTATCTGCGCCACGCAGCCGCGATGCGATCCGCGATCAACGGCGATGAAGGCGAGACCAACGGGGTCACCGACGAGGAGGATGAGGCCGCTCCGGAATCCGTCAGCCTTTCGCTCGAACGGATCGCCCAGCTCGGCGCCGCCGAGCAACTCGTCCTCACCGTTTCTTCCGAAGGCTTCGGCAAGCGCACGTCGGCCTATCGCTATCGCCGAACGGGGCGCGGCGGGCAGGGTTTTGCGGCCCAGGATCTCTCGCAGCGTGGCGGCCGTCTGGTCGCATCATTCCCGGTCGAGGACCAGGACGAGATCCTGTTGGTGACCGACCAGGGACAGTTGATCCGCACGCCGGTTGGCCAGGTCCGTATCGCCGGGCGCAACACTCAGGGCGTCACGATCATCCGCACGGGTGATGGTGAGCACGTCGTCAGCGTCGAGCGCCTGGAAGGCGAAAGTCAGAATGGCGACGCGCCCGAGGAGCAGGGGGAGACGACATGAGAATCGGCCTCTATCCGGGCACCTTCGATCCGATTCACAACGGCCACATGGATATCATCCAGCGTGCCGCCAAGCTGGTCGATCGGCTGGTGATCGGCGTGGCGATCAATCCCGGGAAGGGCCCGATGTTCACGCTCGAGGAACGGGCCGCCATCCTCGAGCACGAGACCTCCAAGATCAGCGAGACCGAGGTGGTGGTCCACGCCTACACCGGTCTCACCCTCGGCGCCGCTCGCGAGGTTGGCGCCAGCGTCATCCTCCGGGGTCTTCGCGCCGTCGGGGATTTCGAGGTCGAGTTTCAGATGACCGCCATGAATCAGCAGCTGGATCGGGACATCGAGACCGTATTTCTGATGGCCGATCCGCGGCACCAGGCGGTCGCATCGCGCCTGGTCAAAGAGATCGCCATCCTCGGCGGCGACGTCGGTCCCTTCGTCTCTCCCTGGGTTCGCGAACGCCTGTTGGAGAAAACAGCCTGACCCTGCCGCTCCGCGCCCATCGGCGCGCTTGTCGCGGCGCAGGCATGAAGATACGGGGCGCCATGCCGTTTCGACCCTTGCCGGCGGCTCTCGCCGGCTTCGCCATCCTCTCCATGTCGACCGCAGTCGCCGCGCCTCGCAAGCCGGCGGCCCCGACGAAAGCTGCCGCTCCGGCATCGTCTGCAACGCCCGGCCCGTCAGACTGGCGGACCCCCGATCCGCAGGATGTCCTGGTCATCGACACCAACAAGGGGCGCATCTTCGTGGAGATGGCGCCTCAGATCGCGCCACAGACCGTGCAGCGCATCCGCGCGTTGGTTAGCCAGCACTTCTATGACGGCCAGACATTCTTCAGGGTCATCGAAGACTTCATGGATCAGACCGGCGATCCAAAGAACAACGGCACCGGCGCCTCGAGCCTGCCCAACGTGGGTCCGGAATTCACCTTCCGTCGAGGCTCCGACGCGCCTTTCACGTCGGTTGCTCGCCTCGATGGCCAGGAGTCAGGGCTGATAGGATCCGTGCCCGTGATCAGTCAGCCGATCGCCCTGGCCGCCATGACGGCCGACAATCGCGTGACCGCCTATGGGACCTTCTGCCCCGGCGTGGCAGGAATGGCGCGCGCAGGAGACCCGAACAGCGGCAACAGCCAGTTCTTCCTGATGCGGGGGACGGAGACGAAACTCGACCTGGGCTACACGCCCTGGGGTCGGGTGATCGGAGGAGAGGACGTCGTTCGTGCGATCAAGGTCGGCGAGCCACCCGAACCTCCCGTGGACCACATGGACACCGTCAGACTTCTTTCCGACCTGCCACCGTCAAGCCGCCCGCACGTTCGGGTGATCAATACGGCGAGTCCGTGGTTCGCCGCCTATGTGGCCAGGGTGCGCGCGGACAAGGGCGACGGCTTCACGGTTTGCGACCTGGAACTTCCATCCGACATCAAGTGAGGCTTGAACGATGACCGACCAGACCCTCATCATGACCCTCGAGACGGGCCCGGTAACGATCCGCCTGCGCCCGGACCTTGCGCCGGACCACGTCCAGCAGATCTCCGAATTGGCGAACGAAGGCTTTTACGACGGGGTGACCTTCCACCGGGTCATCGCCGGCTTCATGGCGCAGGGGGGCGATCCGACCGGTACGGGATCGGGCGGCTCCAAAAGGCCGAACCTCAAGGCCGAGTTCTCCAGCGCTCCGCACAGCCGCGGCGTCTGCTCAATGGCGCGGACATCGAATCCCAACTCGGCGAACAGCCAGTTCTTCATCTGTCTGGCGGACAGCAACTTCCTCGACAACCAGTACACGGTGTGGGGCGAGGTCATCGACGGCATGGAGCATGTGGACGCTCTTCCGAAGGGCGAGCCGCCGCGGGCCCCGGGCAAGATCGTCTCCATGCGCACGGCGGCTCAGGCAGGAGCCTGAGCCGTGCCAGGGGCCGAGCGGACCGTCGCCATCGTCGGCGCCAGTCGCGGACTTGGTCTCGGTCTCTCCGCGGAGTTCCTGCATCGGGGCGCATGGGTGATCGGGACGGTGCGTGAGCCGGCCGGCGGTTCGGGGCTCCACGCCCTCGTGGGGCCCGCCGACGGCCGCCTCGAGATCGAGGTCGCAGACGTAACTGACGCCGAGGGCGTCGCCGCCCTGCGCCGACGGCTCGATGGCCGACGTCTTGACGTCCTGATGGTCAGTTCGGGAGTGGCTGGAACTGACGTACCCGATTTCGAGGCGGCGTTCTTCCGTACCATGACGGTTAACGTCCTGGGGGTGATGAACGTGGTTCGCACCCTCTGCGACCTCATGGCCGACAAGGGCGCCCTGGCAGTGATGTCTTCGGGTCTCGGCAGCGTCGCGAACAACACCAGCGGCGGATGGGAGCCTTACCGCGCCAGCAAGGCCGCTCTCAACCAGTCCCTGCGCAGCTTCGCCGCTGGGCACGCCGATGCGCCCTGGTCGATCACCGCTGTCGATCCGGGCTGGGTGCGGACGGACATGGGCGGCCCGGCCGCGCCGCTTGACGTGGAGACGAGCTGCCGCGGCGTGGCGGACGTCCTGGTCGGACGACTGGGGCAGAGCGGTTGCGCCTTCCTCAACCACCGGGGCGAGACGATCCCCTGGTGACGCCGCGACCTCGCTTCGGCGAGCGCGCCGGCAACTACGCCTGATTTCTGCCCTCCCGGCGCCCTTCGAATACGCACGGTGACTTGACCAGCTAGGACCGGGCGTGCGCCTCTTCCAGCCAAGGCCCGAACGAGGCAAGCGGCGTTCGCGCCGTGAGAGAAATGCGCAAGGGGGAACTGTTGGCTGAATCGCAAGCTGCGCCTATGAGTCGGCGCTCTCTACTGACCTTGATCGGCGTCGCCGGAGGGTCAGCGGCGATGTACCACGCCATGACAGCCATGGCGTTTGCTGGTGAGTCGGGCTTTTCGGGGCCGATCCAGTTATCGGGGGATCCCAAGGGCGCGTCGGTTCTGATTCTCGGCGCCGGACTGGCCGGGATGTGCGCGGCGTACGAGCTCCGAAAGGCCGGATACAAGGTCCAGATCCTTGAATACAACGACCGCCCGGGAGGCCGTAACTGGTCGCTCTATGGCGGCGACACCTATACGGAGATGGGCGGGTTTACCCAGAAGGTGGAATTCGACAAAGGCCTCTACCTTAACCCAGGCCCGTGGCGCCTTCCGTATCACCATCACGCCGCCCTGCATTACTGCAAGCTGCTGAACGTCGCCCTGGAGCCGTTCACCCAGGTGAATAACGCAGCTCTTGTCCACTCTACGAAAGCGTTCGGCGGCAAGCCCAAGCCTTTTCGCGAGGTCCAGGCCGACTTCAACGGCTACGTCGCCGAGCTGCTGGCCAAATGCACCCAGCAGGGGCGACTCGACCAGGCCGTCACGCAGGAAGACAAGGAACTCCTGCTCGCGGCGATGCGCGAGTGGGGCGCCCTCGACAAGAGCTACGAGTACAAGAAAGGCGTGCTCAGCAGCGAGCGGCGGGGCTGGCTCTCCGATCCCGGGGGCGGCCTGACGTCGGTCCCCACGCCCTCCGAGCCCATGGCCATGGGCGATCTGTTGAAGTCCGGTCTGTGGAGCGCCGTCGGGGCCGGCATGATCTACGAATTCCAAAGCGTCATCTTCCAGCCGAAGGGCGGCATGGGAATGATCGGCAAGGCTTTCGGCCGCGAACTGGACGGGGTCATCCAGTACGGTGCGAAGGTCACCGACATCCGCCAGGACGATCGCGGGGTGACGGCGACCTGGATTGACGCCAAGAATGGCGGAGCGCCCCGGCAGGCGCACGCCGACTGGTGCGTATGCACCATCCCCGCCTCGGTCCTCAGCCAGATCCCGATCAACGTCGGCGGTCCGATGAAGGCGGCGATCGACGCCCTCTACTATGACGCCTCGGTCAAGGTCGGGCTGCAGTTCAAGCGCCGGTTCTGGGAACAGGATGAGGCCATCTATGGCGGCATATCCTATACCGATCAGCCCAACTCTCTGATCGGCTACCCGAGCACGGACTACTTCAGCTCAGGCAAAGGTGTCCTTCTGGGGGCCTACTCCTTCGGACCGTCGGCCTTCGAATACGCCGCGCTGTCTCCTGCCGAGCGGGTCGCCAAATCCGTGGAATACGGAGCGAACATCCATCCGCAGTACCGCGAGGAGTTCGAGAATGGCGTGGGGGTCGCCTGGCACCGCGTCCCCTGGACGATGGGTTGCGCGGCGCACTGGACCGAGGACCTTCGCGCGAAGCACTACGACGACCTGTGCGCCATCGATGGGCGAATCGTATTGGCCGGGGAGCACGCATCCCGACTCCCGGCCTGGCAGGAGGGCGCGCTACTCTCGTCCCTCGACGCCATTCGCCGTCTCCATCAACGCGTCCTGGCGAGCTGACCGATGAAAGCCCAACACCATCTTTCCGCCGCGATTGCGCTCGTCTTAGCCGCCACGCTCGCCGGGAGCACCGCCACGGCCCAGGACTATCCGGTCGGTCACTTCGACGAACAGACCGGTCAGGCCATCTGGGAGGGGATCTGCCAAGGCTGCCACATGCCCAACGCCGAGGGGGCGGTCGGGGCAGGGGCCTATCCCAAGCTGGCCGGAGACCCACGCCTCGCCGCCAACGTGTATCCGGTCATGATGGTCCTGAACGGGCAGAGGGCGATGCCGGCTTTCGGGGCAAACCTCAGTGACGCTCAGGTCGCGGAGGTCGTGAACTACCTGCGCACCCACTTCGGTAACAAGTACAAGGATCCCGTCACGCCGGAGCAGGTGAAGGCTCTGCGCGGGGGATCCTGAACCCCCCGCCGCTAGAACGGCTGGTGAGCTTTCGACGCCCGCAAGAGCAGGAACATCGGTCGTTCGAGCTCCACCGCCAGTTCCTGTCGCTCGGAGAGCTGTTCGGCTGACGCCCGGTACTCCTCCAGTCGCTCCAGCATGAACCCGGCCTCCTGCAGGTTCGCCAGCAGGCTCGTCAGGGTTCGATGGTGCTTGACCACATCTGATCCCAACCAGGCGGCGCGCCGTGGCCCTTCGTCGAAGTAATTCCCGAGCGCCCATGCGCGCGCGCCGTCGGCGGTTACCGTCCACCCAGGATGACGCGGCGCGGTGTAGATCGGGTGTTCGACCGACGCGACCAGTACGCCGGCGGGGGCGAGGGAACCCGCGACCTCGCGGAGGAGGCGCGGCAGATCCTCGACATAGTGGAGCGCCAATGAACTGAAGGCCAGGTCGAAGGAATCCGCGGGAAGAGCGAGCGTCTCGAGATTCGCGCGCTCATAGTCGATGACGGGCCTCGCGTTGATGGTTTGGGCGCGGGCCAGCATCCTCTCCGACACGTCCACCGCGAGCACCATCGCCGCTTCGGCGTCCGCGGCGTACGCCGCAAACCAACCGTATCCGCAACCGAGGTCGAGGACACGCGCGCCAGCAATCGGTGGCAGCATCGATCTGAGGCTCGGCCATTCTGCGGCCCCCGCCAGTCCATCGGTCGAGCGCCGGAGGCGGCCATAGGCTTCGAAGAAGTCTGGCTGATCGTAGATATTCTGCGTCGACATCGGATCTTGGCCGATTGCTTCCCTGTTCCGAGCGGCGAATGCAGAGGGCGGGCGCGCCTCGCCGTCAACGGGTCAGGACGGCGATCACCGGCAGGTGGTCCGAACCCAGGCGCGGGCCGAGCCGGACGTCGACGGTCTTCCAGTCCGACCCGGCATAGATGTGGTCGAGCGCCAGGAAGGGCAGGGGGCTGCTCAGCCGAAGCTGCGTGTAGGGACGCACAGGCCAGGTCATCAGTGCGCGCGAGCGCCGCTCCATCGCGAACAGGCGGTCCTGGCGACGCAGGGCGGCCGACCACGGCGTGGAGTTGAAGTCGCCGCAGACGATCAGGCTGCGTCGGTCGAAACGATCGAGCAGGGCGGCGAGGTCGGCGCTGTCCCGTTGCTGCAGCCCAGGCGGTATGGGCCAGGTGGCCTGGAACCCGACGACGACGACGGGACCGGAGGGGTGGTCGAGGCGCGCCCAGGCGCCCGTGCTGTGGGTGCGCGTCGAACGGGCGCGGTAGGCTCCATGCTCGAGGATCGGCAGCCGCGAGAGGATCTGCGTGCCGGTGCGGATCTCAACCTGGTGCGGATAATGTTGCGCCAGCGCGGCGGGTATGTCGGCGGCCCAGTCCGTCACCTCCTGTACGACGACCACGTCGGCGTCCTCGGATGCGAGCCAGGCAATGGTGCCGTCGGGGTCCATGTTCCAACGCCAAAGGTTCAGCTGGACCAAACTGATCGTGCGACCTTGCTGAGCCGGGACGCGACGACGACCGAGCGCGATCAGGTCTGGGGCCATCAGCCATGCGCAGATCACGAACCCGGCAAGGCCTAACGCCGCGGACTCGCGTCCCATTGCGCCAAGCGACAGTCCGGCGCCGGTCGCCACAATGGCGCCGAGCGCCCAGAGGGGCGTGAAGTGGGCCGCGACGTCGAGGGACTGGCTGATAGTCCCGCCGAGGGACGCCAGCGCTCCCGTCGCGGACACGAGCGCCAGGACCAGCACCGCGACGGCGAAGAAATGCATACGCCTCCTTACCTTTGCGGGAACGCAAGGGGGAAGAGCGCCGACGCAGGTCGTGTTATCGCTCGTTCATGGCCAATCCGCCGCTCGTGATCAAAGTTCGCGCGCTTTCAGGCGCGACGACGGGATGGCTGAGCGTCGGCGACCAGGCGTTTCCATGCGCCATCGGGCGGGGCGGGGTCGTGACCGACAAGCGCGAAGGAGACGGCGGGACGCCGGTTGGGGTGTTCGCCCTGCGGGAGGCTCTCTTCCGGCCCGACCGCGAGGGCGTCCCCGGGACGGGACTTCGCGTTTCGCCGATCTGCCCGAACGACGGCTGGTGCGACGACGCGGCGGACCCTCAGTACAACCGGCCGGTGCGGATGCCCCATGCGGGGCGGTGCGAGACCCTTTGGCGGGACGATGGCCTCTACGATCTGCTGGCGGTGATTGGCTGGAACGACGATCCGCCCGTCGCCGGACGGGGGAGCGCGATATTCCTCCATGTCGCGCATGAGGGGGTTGCGGGCCTCGAGCCGACAGAAGGCTGTGTCGCCCTCCGCAGGGATGACCTGAAGGCGGTGCTCGCCCGCATCGGCGAGGGCGCGACGATCGAAATCGGGTTCGACGTCCCGACTTCAAAAGGAGCCTGAAAAGGTCCAGAGCCCCGGGCGATGCGCGTTTCCGACTTCGACTTCGACCTCCCGCAATCCCTGATCGCCCTGCGGCCGGCCGAGCCCCGCGACGCGGCCCGCCTCCTGGTGGTGGACGAGTCCGGCGAGCTGGACGACAGGCGGTTTCGCGACCTGCCCACCCTGCTCCGCCCTGGCGACGCCCTCGTCCTCAATGACACGCGGGTCATCGCCGCCCGACTCTTCGGCCGACGCGAGCGCGACGGGGCCAGCGCGGCGATCTCCGCGACGCTCCACCACCGCGTTTCCGCCTGCGCCTGGGAGGCGTTCGCGCGGCCCGCAAAGCGCCTGCGCCCGGGAGATGTCGTCGTTTTCGGCGATCGTGCGCCGGACCTTCGCGCGACAGTCAGCGCTCGCGGTGAGGCGGGCGAGGTCACGCTCGCCTTCGATCGGGCGGGCCGGGCGCTGGACGAGGCGATTGCTCTGCACGGCGCAATGCCCCTTCCTCCCTACATCGCCTCGCGGCGGGCGGAGGACGATCTCGATCGAGAGGATTACCAGACGGTGTTTGCCCGTGAGCCCGGCTCCGTCGCCGCGCCGACGGCCGGCCTGCATTTCACGCCTGAACTTCTCGCGCGCGTCGCCGAGCAGGGGATCGGCCTGCACTTCGTGACGCTCGAGGTGGGAGCGGGCACCTTTCTGCCGGTGAAGACGGAAAACCTGGCGGAACACCGGATGCACGCCGAGCGCGCGATCCTGACGGCGGAAACCGCCTCAGCGCTGGAAGAGGTGCGCGCGAGGGGCGGCCGCATCGTCTGCGTCGGCACAACGTCGCTTCGCCTGCTCGAGACGGCGGCGGCCTCCGGTCGCATTCTGCCGTTCGAGGGTGATACGGACATCTTCATCACGCCGGGATATGCGTTCCGGGCCGCCGATGGCCTGATCACCAATTTCCATCTGCCGCGCTCGACCCTGTTCATGCTGGTGAGCGCCTTCAGCGGACCGGAGGTCATGCGCCGCGCCTACGCCCACGCCGTCGCCTGCGACTACCGGTTCTATTCGTACGGCGACGCCAGCCTGCTTTGGCGCGCTCGCTGATGGTTGCGTTCCCTTTCGAACTCCGCGCGACGGACGGCGCCGCGCGGACGGGCGTTCTGAGAACCTCTCGCGGCGATATCGAAACGCCGGCCTTCATGCCGGTCGGCACCGCCGCGACGGTGAAGGCGCTCACCATGGATCAGGTCCGCGCCACGGGCGCCCAGATCATCCTTGGCAACACGGTGCATCTGATGCTGCGACCGAGCGCCGAACGCATCGCGCGCCTGGGCGGGCTGCATCGGTTCAGCGGATGGAGCGGGCCGATCCTGACAGATTCCGGCGGATTCCAGGTGATGTCCCTGGCGGACCTGACAAAGGTGAAAGAGGAAGCGGCGATCTTCGCCAGCCCAATAGATGGTTCGCGCCACGTGCTCTCGCCCGAGCGATCGATCGAGATCCAAGCCGACCTGCTCGCCTCGGACATCGTCATGCAGCTCGACGAGTGCGTGGCCTTTCCGGCGAGTGAGGCGCGGGCGGGTGAGGCGCTGCGACTGTCGGCGCGCTGGGGCGCCAGGTGCAAGGCGGCCTTCGGGGAGCGAGAGGCCCAGGCTCTGTTCGGCATACAGCAGGGTTCGACTCTCGAAGCGCTGCGCCGCGAGTCGGCAGAGCGCCTGGTCGAGATCGGGTTCGACGGCTACGCCATCGGCGGCCTCGCGGTCGGGGAGGGCCACGCGGCCATGTGCGAGGTCCTCGACTATGCGCCGGGCATGCTGCCGGCAGATCGGCCGCGCTATCTCATGGGGGTGGGCAAGCCGGCCGACATCGTCGAAGCGGTCAGCCGCGGCGTGGACATGTTCGATTGCGTGCTCCCGACGCGGGCAGGCCGCCACGGGCAGGCGTGGACCCGCCGCGGCCCGATCAACTTGAAGAACGC
>DASXGQ010000235.1:0-24797 GCA_036488995.1 Caulobacteraceae bacterium | reverse complement strand
CAGCTGCTTGCAGCTGTCGAGTTCACCGGCGGCGTCCGGCGCGCTCTCGGCGACGCAGGTGGCGCCTTCGCAACGGAAGACGGCGTGGCCGGCGACGTACTTAGCGGAAGCGGTGGGCTGCTCGAGGGTTGCGGTCACCGTGCCATCGGCGAAAGCCGCACCCGCCATGCCGAGCGAGAAGACGGCGCAGGCCGCTGCGAGGGAGTGCTTCATGGTTCAGCCTTTCAAAACAGAGGAGTTCGTTTTGCGTCCCGGCGCCGCCCCATCGTCGACCACGGCGTGACCAGAACTTGACACTGATTAGATATCAGCGTTCACTTGTGTTGCAAGCGAAAAACTCTCGCATTGCACAAATTTAATTGCGCGGCGTTGTTGCGCCGCACAATGCGGCACTCTGCGCCCAATTCGCGGCTAATGACGTGGCGCCTCGACGCCAGCCCCGCTAGGAAGCGCCCCATGAGCACGTCCGCACCAGCCGGGCTGGAGGCCGCACTTCAAAGCGGCCTCTCCCCGGACGAATACGCCCTCATTGTCCGGCGCCTGAACCGCGAGCCGAACGCGGTCGAACTGGGCGTCTTCTCCGTCATGTGGAGCGAGCACTGCTCCTACAAGTCGTCCCGGCGACATCTGGGGAAGTTCCCCACCAAGGGGCCCCGCGTGATCCGCGGCCCGGGCGAGAACGCGGGCGTCATCGACATCGGCGACGGCGATGCGGCCATCTTCAAGATGGAATCGCACAACCACCCCTCGTTCATCGAACCCTATCAGGGGGCGGCCACGGGCGTGGGCGGGATCATGCGCGACGTCTTCACCATGGGCGCGCGGCCGATCGCCCTTCTCAACGCCCTGCGCTTCGGAGACCCCGAGCATCCGCGGACGCGCCGGCTGGTCTCGGGCGTCGTCTCCGGCATCGGCGGCTATGGGAACTGCGTGGGAGTCCCCACGGTAGGCGGCGAGACCAACTTCCACCGGGGCTATGACGGCAACATCCTGGTGAACGCCATGTGCGTGGGCCTCGCCCGCGCGGACCGCATCTTCTATTCGGCCGCGCCGGCGCCCGATCTTTCGGTGGTCTATTTCGGATCCAAGACCGGCCGTGACGGAATCCACGGGGCGACCATGGCCTCGGCCGAGTTCGACGCCGACTCGGAGGCGAAACGGCCGACCGTGCAGGTCGGCGACCCCTTTGCCGAAAAGCTGCTGATCGAGGCGACGCTCGAGCTCATGGCCACCGGCGCGGTCGCGGCGATCCAGGACATGGGCGCGGCGGGCCTGACCTCTTCATGCGTGGAGATGGCCGGCAAGGGCGGCGTGGGGGTCGAGCTGGACCTCGACCGCGTCCCCCAGCGCGAGGCGGACATGACCGCCTACGAGATGATGCTCTCCGAGAGCCAGGAGCGCATGCTGGCGATCCTCGAACCCAGCCGCGCGGCGGAGGCCGAACGGATCTTCGCCAAGTGGGGCCTCGATGCGGCGGTGATCGGCCGCACGACGTCCACCGGACGCATCGTCCTTCACCACAAGGGCGAGACCGTCTGCGACCTGCCGCTGGCGCCGCTGACCGAGGATGCGCCCCTCTATGACCGGCCCTGGAGCCAAGGGGCTGCGCCTGAACGCCTGGATCCCGCCCGCGTCGCCGCGCCCGAAGACTGGACGGCGGCGATCCTTACCCTCGTCGGATGCCCGGACGCTGCGTCGCGCCGCTGGATCTGGGAGCAGTACGACCGGCACGTGATGGCCGACACGCTCGAGGAATCGGGCACGGCCGCGGACGCGGCGGTCGTGCGCGTGCACGGGTCGGGAAAGGCCCTCGCCCTGACCTGCGACTGCACCCCAAGGTACGTCGCCGCGGACGCCTATGAAGGCGGCAAGCAGGCGGTGGCCGAGGCCTGGCGCAACCTCACCGCCGTGGGCGCCCTGCCCCTGGCGATCACTGACAACCTCAACTTCGGCAATCCGGAAAAGCCGGAGATCATGGCCCAGCTTGTGAGGGCGATCGAAGGTATGGCCGAGGCCTGCCGCGCGCTCGACTTCCCCGTCGTGAGCGGCAATGTCAGCCTCTACAACGAGACCGACGGGCGGGCGATCCCGCCCACGCCCGCGGTTGGCGCTGTGGGACTTCTGCCGGACTGGAATCGGCGCTCGGCCTATTCGACCATGGCCCCCGACGATGTCCTTCTCGTCGTCGGCGTCAGCCGCGGCGAGCTGGGGGCCAGCCTCTACCTGCGCGAATGCCTCGGCCGTGAGGACGGGGCCCCGCCGCCGGTGGACCTGCAGGCCGAACGGCGAAACGGCGATTTCGTCCGCGCCCTGATCCAGGATGAGGTCGTGAACGCGGTCCACGATCTCTCCGATGGCGGCCTCGCCCTGGCGGCCGCAGAAATGGCCCTGGCCTCGGATCTGGGGATCACACTGGAAGCCTCCAGCCAGTTGCACGCTCACGCCCTTCTGTTTGGCGAAGACCAGGCGCGCTACCTGATCGCCACGCCCGAGCCGGAGACGGTCATCGCCCGCGCCCTGCAGGCCGGCGTTCCGGTCGCGCCGGTGGGCCGGGCGGGCGGCAGGTCTTTCGCTTCGGGGGACCTCTTCGACATCCCGCTGGCCGTGCTGCGCGAGGTGAACGAAGGCTGGCTCCCCAACTACATGTCGCGCGCTGCAGCCTGAGGAGAGCACAGATGCCAATGGCCGCCGACGATTTGGAAACGCGCCTGCGCCGCGCCTTCCCGGACGCCGAGATCGAAATCCATGACCTCGCCGGGGACGGCGACCACTATCGGGCGAAGATCGTCTCGCCGGCCTTCAAGGGCGTCAGTCGGGTCAAGCAGCACCAGATGGTCTATGCGGCGCTCGGCGGATCTGTCGGCGGCGAGTTGCACGCTCTGGCCCTGGAGACGGGCGCCCCGCCTTGACCCCGGGGACCGCGGCGCCTAGCTCTCGCACCTACACATTTTAGTTGTGGCCAAGGAGCCGCCATGTCCGAGACCGACACCCAGGATAAGGTTCACGCCTTCATCCAGAAGACCGTGACCGAAAATCCCGTGGTTCTGTTCATGAAGGGAATCCCGGACCAGCCGGGCTGCGGTTTCTCCGCCGTCGTCGTGCAGATCCTCGATCACATGGGCGTCGACTTCGCCGCGGTGAACGTCCTGCAGAACGATGAGCTGCGCCAGGGTATCAAGAGCTATTCGGACTGGCCGACGATCCCGCAGCTCTATGTGAAGGGCGAGTTCGTCGGCGGCTGCGACATCATCCGCGAGATGTTCCAGTCCGGCGAACTGAAGACCCTGATGGCCGATCAGGGCGTCCTCGCCGCCTGATCGCGACCTCGATTCGCCCCACACATCTCATCTCGGGGCGCCGATCCGCGGCCTCCTGACGATCAGTCTCTGTCGAAGGCGCACAAGGCTCCCTTCTCCCCTTGCGGGAGAAGGTGGCCGCCGAAGGCGGACGGATGAGGGGTCCCCCCCAACCCTCCGCAGATCGGCGCCGCGCTACGCCCGAGAGGTGCGTAGACCCCTCATCCGACCCCGCTGCGCGGGGCCACCTTCTCCCGCAAGGGGAGAAGGGCGATGAAGACGGCGACGCTTCAAAAAGGGCGGCGTACACGGATCAAATGAAGAAGGGCGCGGACCGGTGGTCCGCGCCCTTTGTCTTGTCCTGCGATCTCTGCCGGCGCGCCCAAAGGCGCGCCTGCGGGATCAGGAGGCGTAGAATTCGACCACGAGGTTGGGCTCCATCTTCACCGGATAGGGAACTTCGGCGAGTTCCGGCCGGCGGACGAACGTGGCGCTCATCGAGCGCGGATCGACCTGGATGTAGTCGGGCACGTCGCGCTCGGCGAGTTGCAGGGCCTCGAGCACCAGAGCCATGTTGCGCGAGCGCTCGCGCACCGAGATGACGTCGCCCGGCTTGACGCGATAGGAGGCGATGTTCACCCGCTTGCCGTTCACCAGCACGTGGCCGTGATTGACGAACTGGCGCGCCGAAAACACGGTCGGCGTGAATTTGGCGCGGTAGACGACGGCGTCAAGCCGCGATTCCAGCAGGGCGATCAGGTTCTCCGAGCTGTTGCCCTTGCGGCGTGCGGCTTCCTCATACGTACGCGAGAACTGCTTCTCGGTCAGGTTGCCGTAGTAGCCCTTGAGCTTCTGCTTGGCGCGCAGCTGCAGGCCGAAATCCGACACCTTGCTCTTGCGGCGCTGGCCATGCTGGCCCGGGCCATAGGCCCGCTGGTTGATCGGCGACTTGGGCCGGCCCCAGATGTTCTCGCCCATCCGGCGGTCGAGCTTATACTTCGCCGAAATACGCTTCGACATTCAGGTCTCTTCCATTCTCGATGCGGTCCGGCGCCTCGCATAAGCGGAGGCGCGATCTCAACGGCGGCGCTCGCATCACCCGTCATAGCAATCGTGTCCCGTCCGGCGGACCGGCGGGAGCGAAGGGGCGGCATATGACTGGAGAGGGAACCTGAGTCAATGTTCCGCCGAATCGCCTGGGCCGGTCGCCGCCTCCCGGGCCGCCGCGATCTTGGCGAGCACCTTTCCCCGACCGCGGGAGAGGGCCGTCACGACCCCGCGAAGGGTCCGCACCTCCTGGTCGGTGAATCCGGCCTTCCCCAGGGCGGCGCGGAGATTACGCACCATCGCCTCGCGCTTCTCCGGCGGATGGAAGAATCCCGAGGTCTCGAGCTCGGCTTCCAGCTGACCATAGAGGCCCATCAGGGCCTCGCCGGAGGCGTTCGGCGCCGGCGGCGGGAAGTTCTGCGGCGCGCGGTCGTCGAAGGTCATCCGCCATTCGTAGGCGTTGATGATGACCGCCTGGGCGAGGTTCAGCGACCGGCGCGCGGGATCGACGGGAATGGTGATGATCCCCTGGCAGAGGGCCACGTCCGCCGTCTCCAGCCCCGCGCGCTCGCCGCCGAACAGCAGGCCCGAGCGAGCCTCACCGCCCAGTCCCGCCAGTATGGCCGCCGCCTCCCGTGGCGTCATGACCGGAAGGACGGCCTCGCGCGGGCGGGCGGTGGTCGCCAGGACGAGGGTCAGGTCGGCGATCGCCTGGGGAAGCGTGTCGAAGACGCGAGCCGCCTCCAGGACCGACTCGGCGCCCGAGGCGGCGGGCCATGCGCGAGGCTGCGGCCAGCCATCGCGCGGCCGGACGAGGCGAAGGTCCGATAGGCCGAAGTTGGCCATCGCGCGGGCCACGGCGCCGATGTTCTCGGCCAGCTGGGGCGCGTCGAGGATCACGCACGGGGGGTGGGCGTTCATGCCTCCTCAATGAACGATCCTTACCGCACTTGGAACGTCGCCGAGATAACCCTAGTTTCGCCGCCCGAATGCGTCACACCCGCCGCCACTTCGTCGCGTCGTCGGCGGCCAGCCTTTGCGCCGCAGCGTGTTCTCGCCGCCCGCCCGCCCGCCCCGTCCCCAAGTTCGCCGACCCCTCCCGCCTGACCGAGGGCTGGCGCGCCCTCAACCTCCGTGCGCGCCCGGGGCTGATGAACATGGGCGTGATGGATCTGGGTCAGGGGCGCGCCTGGTACGCCGACGACATGGGGCACTATCCGCTCGGGTCGCTCGCCAACCTGCTGACCGCCGCCTGCTGTCTCTCGCAGGTGGACGAAGGCAAGCTGCGCCTGAACGAGAGGCTGCGGGTTGCTCGCGATGACCTCTGTCCGCCGCCAAGCCGGGTGAACGGGCAATTCGTGCATGAAACCGCCCCGTTGGACGTCCCGGTCGCCGACCTGATCGCCCTGGCGATCCAGCAGGACGACAACACGGCAGCCGATTCGGTGCTGCGTCGCGTCGGAAGTCCGGCCGCGGTGACCTCGTGGCTGAAGGCCAAGGGCCTGGAGGGCCTGCGACTCGACAGCTACTGCCGCCAACGGATCCCTGAAATGTTCGGGCTTGGGGGCTTCAGACCGGAGTGGGCGGACGAGAGCGGTTTCGCGCGCGCCCTGGACGCGATACCGCCGGCCGAGCGCGAGGAGGCGATGGATCGCTATCTCGCCGACTCTCGCGATACGGCAACGGTTGCTGGCGTGATCGGGTTTCTGGACAAGCTGGCCTCCGGCCAGCTGCTGAGCGGCGATTCGACGCGCTTCCTCATGGCTTTGATGACAGATCGGCCGGAGGCTTCGCACGGCCTGGTCGGAGGCCTGCCGGCCGGCTCCGCGTTCGCCTCGGCCGGAATGGCGAGCCCCACATCCCTTGGCCTGACGCCCGTCGACAACCGCGCAGGGGTCGCCACCCTGCCGGATGGGCGGCGCCTGGCGATGACGGTCTTCCTGGTCGGCTCGACGGCGACGGCGATCCAGCGGGCGCGGCTGATGGCTGACGCAGGTCGCCTATTGGCGACGGCAGGCTAAAGGCCGAGCTTTGCGCGAGCGACGCAAGGCTCTATAGGCCTGCGCGCCGCACGGGTCCCGTCGACGGCGCCAGGCCGCGGCAATCCAGTTCCAGACGCCGACAATGGTTGGGAGTTCGAGCCTAAGCCCATGAATAAGATAAAGGTCGAAAATCCGGTCGTCGATCTGGACGGCGATGAGATGACTCGCGTCATCTGGAAATTGATCAAAGACAAGCTGATCCTACCCTTCCTCGAACTACCGATCGAATACTATGACCTGGGCATCGAGCATCGCGACGAGACCAACGATGAAGTGACGGTGCAGGCGGCCGAAGCGATCAAGCGCTGGGGCGTAGGAATCAAATGCGCCACGATCACGCCTGACGAAGCCCGGGTGAAGGAATTCCACCTCAAGAAGATGTGGAAGTCCCCCAACGGAACGATCCGCAACATCCTGGGCGGCGTCGTCTTCCGCGAACCGATCCTGTGCCGAAACGTGCCGCGCCTCGTACCCGGCTGGACGCAGCCGATCATCATCGGCCGTCACGCGTTCGGCGATCAGTACCGCGCCACCGACTTCGTCGTGCCCTCCAAGGGCAAGCTGACGATCACCTGGGAAGGCGACAATGGCGAGAAGATCGACCACGAGGTGTTCGACTTTCCCGGCGGCGGCATCGCCATGGGCATGTACAATCTCGACGCTTCGATCGAGGAATTCGCCCGCGCCAGCCTGACCTATGGCCTGGCCCGCAAGTATCCGGTCTACCTTTCGACCAAGAACACGATCCTCAAGGCCTATGACGGCCGGTTCAAGGACATCTTCCAGGGCATCTACGACGCGGAATTTGCCGACCACTACAAAGAGGCCGGCATCACCTACGAGCACCGCCTGATCGACGACATGGTCGCCTCGGCCCTGAAGTGGTCCGGGGGCTTTGTCTGGGCGTGCAAAAACTATGATGGCGACGTGCAGTCGGATCAGGTCGCCCAGGGCTTCGGCTCGCTGGGCCTGATGACCTCGGTGCTGATGACGCCCGACGGAAAGATCGTGGAATCCGAGGCCGCGCACGGCACCGTCACCCGCCACTTCCGCCAGCATCAGCGTGGCGAGAGCACCTCGACCAACTCGATCGCCTCGATCTTCGCCTGGACCCGGGGGCTCTCGCACCGCGCCGAGCTCGACGGCAACCCCGCTCTCGAGCGCTTCGCCAAGACGCTCGAGGCGGTGTGCGTCGAAACCGTCGAGGCGGGTTTCATGACCAAGGACCTCGCCCTTCTGGTCGGCGACCACCAGGGCTGGCTCACCACCGAAGGCTTCCTCGACAAGATCGCCGAGAACCTGGCGGCGGCGCTGGAAGACTAAAGATCCGCGGGCGCACGCCAGCGCCCGCGGAACCTCAACGGATTGCTATCCAAGCGGCAGTCGCCTCACCCGCGACCGCCGCTCATCCGTCACTCCGGCATCTGGTGATGGTGGTGGTGGTGGTGATGATGATGGTGGTGCGGCGGCGGCCGCAGGATCCATTGCCCACCCCACCAGACGTAGCCATGGCTCCGATACCAATCACGGCTGTGATGGTGATGGTGGTGGTGATGATGGTGGTGCGGGTTGCCCGAAGGCTGCGGGTAGTATTGCGCCTCGATGAACCGCGCCTCGCTCTCGGCGTCTGACGCCTTCAGCCGTTCCATGGCGTTCGGGATCGGCTCGAACAGGTCCGCATAGCTGGCCGCCGGCGGAACCGCCGGGGCTGCGTGCACGGCCGGCGCCGCGAGGGCGACGCTGGCCGCGGCGGTGATCAGGGATGTCGTCGTTCTTTTCATGCTTCACTCCGGAGCCCCCGTCGCTTTGATCGAGCCATGCCGCGAATGAACGCTCTGTGAATGACCCGACAGCCGACTGACAAGTCATTGCAACGCTGAAACGGCGCTGCGGGCGAAGATCGGTACGGCCTCGACCCACGCGCGCTGCGCCGGGGCGCATTCCGGCCGGATCCGCCTCGCAGAGGCTATGGCGCGCTATCCGGAAGCCCCGATCCCCGCTTTTTTGCCACGAACTTCACGAACCACACGAACAATTGAAGAATTATGATTGCGCCTGCGGCGCGATTTATTTGAATCGAACCATGAATATTTCATTCAGGCGTTCGTGTTGTTCGTGACGTTCGTGGTTAATTCAAAACCCCGGCGCCAGTTCCTCCTGCGAGGTGGTAAGGACCGTGTTTCATTTGCTACCCTCGGATCCTTCTAGGCCCGCAGGCTCGAGGCCGTCGCCAGGCGTCGGGCGAGGCCGAAGCTGGCGAGCAGGTAGTGGAGGGCGCCCCATCCGTAGAAGAGGACGGTGACCAGGATCCCCTGGCGCGTCGCGGTGACGAGGGCCGAGTGGCAGGCCGCGGCCGCCGAAACCGGGGCGCCCTTGGGCGCGAGCCCGCCGGGGCAGCCGTGGGCGAAGGCGTCGCCGCTGGCGTTGAACAGGCCGGAGAACGCCGACCAGAGACCCTCGCCGCCGTGACCGGAGAAATGCCACTCGCCCAGGCGGTCGATGAACCAGCCCGTCAGCAGGGGGCCTCCTCCCAGGGCGATCAGGTTGAGAAAGAGGAACATCACCGCAGTGGCGGTCGCGCGGCGCCGCGGTTCGACGACGTTCTGGACCACCCCGAAGGTCGGGCCGAGATAGGTGTAGTGAAAGATCCCCGGCACGAGGAGGATCGCGGCGGCGAGCCGCCAGTCCACGCGCGAATAGGCGAAGAGATAGATCGGGGTGGCGATGGCCAGGCCGATCGCGGGGGTGAGGGCGTACCACTGGCCGCCGCGACGGCTGGCGCGGTCGCTGATGAAGCCGCCGGCCAGTGTGCCAAGTCCCGTGGAGACACCGCCGATAATGCCGAAGATCAGCCCGACCGTCGCATAGTCCAGGCCGAAGGCGCGGTTGAAATAGGGCGCGGAGAACTGGCCGACGCCATAGCCGCCGACCGAGACCAGGGTGACGCCCAGGATCATGTTGAGCACCGGCCACGAGCCGAAGAGCTGGCGCGTGACGATCCAGAGCTCCGATAGCTCTCGCGCAAGCCAATGGCTTCGTGGCGGGGCGTCGACGGCGTGAGCGGCGAGATCTTCCGGTCCAATGGGCTGTTCGAGCGCCTCAGTGGCCCCGCGCGGCGGCTCCCGCACCACGAGTTTGAGCAGAAGGGCGATGATCACGCCCGGCGCGCCGACGACCATGAAGGCTGCGCGCCATCCGACCGTCTTGGCGAGCCAGCCGCCGGCCACCGCGCCGATCATGCCACCCAGCGGGATCCCGAAGGCGTAGACCGAGAGGGCCGAAGCCCGGCGCCTCGGCTCGTAGTAGTCCGAGATCAGCGAGTGGGCCGGAGGGGAGCATCCCGCCTCCCCCACGCCCACGCCCACGCGCAGGGCCAGGAGCCCAAGGAAGTTGCCGGCGAAGCCGCAGGCCACTGTGAACGCCGACCAGACCACCATCGCCATCGAGATGATCGTGACCCGGTTGAACCGTTCTGCAGCTCGGGCGATCGGGATCCCGAGCACCGTGTAGAGGACGGCGAAGGCCATGCCGCCCAAGAGGCCAAGCTGGGTGTCGGTGATCTTCAGGTCGACCTTGATCGCCTGGCCGATGATGCCGATGACGGTGCGATCGACGAAATTTATCGTGTACGCCGCGACCAGAAAGCCCACGACCACGCTTCGATAGCCTTCCGAGGGCGCCCATCGCCCCGGACGTCCCGCCATCGAACTTTCCACCACCGGTGCGTTCATGCTTCTTCCCTGTTGGACGCGAGCCCGCGTCCGAACGAGACGACGCGATACGGAGACAACCTCATGGAATTGCTGATCGGCGACAAGGTCTGGTCGAGCTGGTCCATGCGTCCGTGGCTGGCGCTCAAGCGCGCAGGCGCCGAGTTCACCGAGACCCTGATCGCGCTGCGTACGCCTCAGACTGACGCCCGCATCCGCGCGGCCGGATCGCCCTCGGGCATGGTTCCCGTGCTCAAGGACGGCGATCTGGTCATCTGGGACAGCCTCGCGGTCTGCGAATACATCGCCGAAGCCTTCCCGCAGGCGAAGCTGTGGCCGCAGGACCGCGCCGCCCGCGCCCTGGGCCGCAGCGCCTGCGCCGAGATGCACGGCGGCTTCCACTCCATGCGTGGCGAGCTGTCGATGGACTTGGCCCGGCGCGACTCAGCGACCCTCACCCCCGCGACAGGCGACGACGTGCGCCGCGCGGTGAGCCTCTGGAACGGCCTGCTCTCGCGCTTTGGCGGCCCTTTCCTCCTCGGTCCGACCTGGACGATCGCCGACGCCTTCTACACCCCCGTGGCGACCCGCCTGCGCAGCTATGGCGTGCGGCCGAGCGACTATGGGGACACCGGCGGGGCCGGCGCCTATGCGGAGCGACTGCTCGAGCAGCCTGAATACCTGCAGTGGGAGCGCGAAGCCCTCGCCCCGTCCTCCGCGGCTTGAGCGAGCTCCAGGCGTCGGCCATGTCGTTGCAGGCCATGACGCGCATGCGGGCGGAGGCGGCCCAGACGGCAGAGGCTCTGCGGCAGGGAGCGTCGGCGCGCGAGGCGGGCGTCCGGCAGGCCGCCGCGCTGCTGCGGGGTCGGGATCTCGCCTTCGTCGCCACCGCGGCCCGGGGCAGCTCGGACCATGCGGCCACCTATGCCAAGTACCTGATCGAGACGCGGCTGGGCGTGCCGGTGCTCTCCCAGGCGCCCTCGGTGCAGTCGATCTATGGCGCCGCTTCGTGGCGGCTGGGTGCAGCGGCCCTGCTGGTCATTTCGCAGTCGGGGCGCAGCCCGGACCTGCTGGAGACGGCGCAGGCGGCCAAGGCGCAGGGCGCCCTGGTCATCGCCCTGGTGAACGATGCGGCCTCGCCGTTGGCGGACCTGGCGGACGTGACGGCGCCGCTGGCCATGGGCGCGGAGACGAGCGTGGCGGCCACCAAGAGCTTCCTGGGCGCCATGGCGACCCTGCTCTCACTGACCGCCGAGTGGGGCGAAGACGCCCGGCTTCGCGCCCTGGCCGAAGGTCTGCCGGCGACGCTGGAGCGGGCCTGGGGCGCCGACTGGAGCGCCGCCGTCGAGCCGTTGGCGAAGACGCAGAACCTCTTCGTGCTGGGCCGCGGCCTCACCTTCGGCGCGGCGCAGGAGGCGGCCCTGAAGCTCAAGGAGACCTGCGGCATCCATGCCGAGGCCTTCAGCACCGCCGAGGTCCTGCACGGGCCCGCGGCGCTGGTGGGGCCGGAGATGCCGCTGCTGATCTTCCCGCCGGCCGACGCGGCCGCGCGCGGTCTCGCCGAGCAGATCGAAGCCTTCCGCGGGCGCGGCGCCCTCACCATCGTCGCGGGCGAAGGCTGGGGCGGCGATATCGTCCTGCCGCTCGAAGCGGGCCTGGCGCCAGAAGTCGCGCCGGTCGCCGCCGTCCAGAGCTTCTACGGCCTCGTCGAAGCCGTCGCCCGCGCGCGCGGCCGCGACCCCGACCACCCGCCGCACCTGGCCAAGGTGACCCGCACGCGCTGAGCGCCTAATTGCACTTCGCCTGGCCTCTGCCCTTGGCGCAGGTCTTGCCGCCGGGGCCGTGCGCGACACCCATCCCGTTCTTGGTCTTCGCCTCGCCGCCACGCGCGGTTTGGGTGGTCGTCACGCCGTTGGAATTGGTGTGGGCTACCGCAGCATTGCCGGTCCGCGCGTTGTAGGCCGCTGCGCCGCCAGCCGGGCCTCGCACCGCCGTGACGCTACTCGAATAGGCCGGGGCTCGGGCGACGGCGCCTGCGGCATAGGCCGGGGCGGCGACGGCGTGCGGGGCGACGACCGCTGCTCCAGGCGCCGGCGCGGCAGGCGCGGCCGGGGCCGCTGCGCCGGGGGGAGTGGCGGTGATTTGTCCGGCGGCGTTCCGGCAAATTGTTCGACCGGCAGCGGTGGTGATGCATTCCGCCGCCGCAGACGCAGCGACGCTCAAGAAAAGCGCTGCGATCAGAAACGTCTTCATTTCTGGGCTCCTGGCCCCTTGTGGCCGGGAACGAGTAAAACACGCCTGCCCGACCGAGGACATCGGTCGAAACACCGATCTATCAGCAGGCATCGTCGATGCGGCTCGAAGCAGACGCGACCGCAAGCATTGGCTTTGCTTCAGCCTGGTCGACCGCGGGCGTCGATTACGGGGCCACCGACGCTGGCCTTGACCTTCGGCGACGCCCCATAAAGCCGACCCCAGCAAGGCCGAGGATCAACATGGCCCAGGTGGAAGGCTCGGGCACGGTCGGGAAGCTCGCGGTCCAGAATCCGGCCGTTGGAAAACCGGCATAAGGCTGCCCATGATTGAGAGCGTTGTACTGATCTGCCACACTCGTCAAAGGAACTCCGAATGGGCTGTATCTATTGTCAACTGTGATCGAGAGAAACGTCGAAAAACTTGGGTCGCTGCTGTCGGAAGCGATCACTGCCAATCCTTGCTGGCCATCATGAAAGATGAAGGCGCCAGTTGCGGGATCAACGTATGCGGCAAAGTCAGATCCGATGCTGCTGGTCACGGCGGTATCGAACGTCAATCCAGGATAGGAAAGCTGTATATTTGAGATGTCGGAAAATGAAATCTTGCCGCTGAGCACGTCGCTCAAGGGAACCTGGAACGTAGCGGACGTCGGCTTATCGACATGACTGCCAAAGCCTTCGCTTGTGGTCGTCCAGCTGTATGTAACCATCTGGCTGGCTTCTGCCGCAGAAGCAAAGACAGACCCGGAGATTGTCAGCGCCATCAGAATCGCGGCGCTCGTCTTCAGAAATGGCATAACACCCATCCCTTTCCGAAGTATGACGCACTTACACGGATCAATGTTTACGCCCGATCGGTCACGTTTCAAATACCAATCGTTGGGTATCGCCGTGGGCGCTTTGCGCCAGCCTGTTCGAGGCCGATCTCGACTCCAACCGTTCCGAGGCAATCGCCATGACCACCCGGACAGCCTCGTGCAGCTGCGGACAGCTTCGCCTGACATGCGAGGGCGACCCGGTTCGCGTCTCCATCTGCCATTGCCTCGAATGCCAGAAGCGCACCGGCAGTATCTTTGGCGCGCAGGCGAGATTTCCGCGCGAACTCGTGACGATCGAGGGCCGCGCGGCGCAGTGGACGCGGCTTGGCGACAGCGGAGCGCCGAACACATTCAACTTCTGTCCGGTATGCGGCTCGACGGTGTACTGGGAACTCAAGGGGCCGCCAGATTTCGTCGCCGTGGCGGTGGGCGCGTTTGCCGACCCGAACTTTCCGCAGCCCCAGATCTCCGTCTACGAAGAGCGAAAACACGCGTGGGCGTTCTCAGCAGATGCGCTCCCGCTGGAGCATGTGGACTAGCGTTGACGGCGGCGGGCCGGAGCCTGACGGCATCACGCTTGAAACCTATGGCGGGCGACGCCTGAGGCCTGACCTCCGATGTCCGCTTTCCGGGTTCAGCCTTTCGGCAACATGCGCCAGTTGCGGAGGTTCGACAGGCAAAGTTATAGAGCCAAATGGCGATCAGCTTCGGCCCTGACTGGCAACGCGAACTCTGGGCGTCCCCTTATTGGCTTCGGTTTGAGCTGAACCAGAGTGGCAGCTCCGTGAACATGTTCACGAGTTCCTATGATCGGGCACGGTGTTTGGCGCGTGCGGTGTTGTCATCTGAGCAGGTCGTTGCGGTCATCGCCGCTTATCCCAAACCCTCCAAGGAGCTTGGCGCGAAGTGGCGCGGGTGGGCCGGTCGCGCCGCGCATGACGTGTTGGGCGAGATGGGGGTGTCA
Organism: Caulobacteraceae bacterium; assembly: GCA_036488995.1. Taxonomy (GTDB): domain Bacteria; phylum Pseudomonadota; class Alphaproteobacteria; order Caulobacterales; family Caulobacteraceae; genus Acaudatibacter. Next base: position 10,665 of record DASXGQ010000235.1, on the reverse strand, counting down.
ACCGCCTCCTCGGATGCGACCTGGATGGGCTACGTATACCCTGAGGATGAGGCGGACCCCGAGGCTCGCCCGTGGGAACATCGGGCAGTTTCCGTCACATGGGAGGAGGCCGACATTCTCCTGTGGAACCAGGTTGCGCACGACATCGGGGTAACGCCTCAAGCACCCGTGCTCTCCAAGCTCGTAGATGTCGAGCGAGGCGTGACGGTCTACGCCTACGATGATCGCGGGCTGGACATCAGGGCTGTGCGTCGCGATCCGATTGCAGAACTCTACGTGCAGTTCGACGCATGGCTTCTCGACTATGACCGTCCTCGGATGCTCGAAGCGTTCGCGAAGGCTTAGGTCGGCTCACCACCCTCCTCTGCCCTCCGGTGGGTCCGTTCGTATGCGACCTAGGTGCACTAAAGTCGATTACGGATAGTATTGCTCAGAACAACCCCAGCGCCTTGAGGCTGGCGACGCCGTCGCGGCCGACGACGATGTGGTCGTGGACGACCACGCCCATCACCTTGCCCGCTTCGGCCACCTGGCGGGTCATCGTCACGTCCGCCGGCGAGGGCGTGGGATCGCCCGAGGGGTGGTTGTGGGCGAGGATGATCGCGCTGGCGGAGAGTTCCAGGGCCCGGCGCATGACCTCGCGCGGATAGACCGGCGCGTGGTCCACGGTGCCCTCGTTCATCACCTCGTCGGCGATGAGCTGGTTCTTCTTGTCGAGGAAGAGAACGCGGAACTGCTCGCGCGAGGCGTGGGCCATGGCGACCTTGGCGTAGGCCAACAGGGCCGACCAGGAGGAGATCACCGGCCGGCGCGCCGCCTCTCCTCGCCCGATCCGCACCGTCGCTTCGTGAACGAGCTTGAGGTCCAGGGCGGCCGCCTGACCCACGCCCGGGACGCGTTTGAGCTCTTCGACGCCCGCGCCGAATACCGCGGCCAGGGCGCCGAAGCGGGCCAGCAGGGCCTTGGCGATGGGCTTGACGTCCCCGCGCGGGAGGCTGCGCGCCAGCATGAGCTCGAGCACTTCGTAGTCCGGCAGGGCCGCCAGAGAGATCGCCGCGCGCTGGCGCAGGCGGCCGCGGTGGCCGAGCTGGTCCGGACGCGGCGCCTTGCGATCAGGAGGAGCGGCGTCGGGCGCGGGTGGAACGAGGAAGGCCGAGAACAGTCCCGCGTCTTCCAGCATCGCCCGGCCCCTCCCCTTGGTTGGCCGGACGCTAGCAGGACCGCCGGGTCTGCGCCAGCGTTTACCCCGCAAATTGTAAAGGCACGCGATCTCAGGCGGGCTTGAACAAACCGGCCGGCGAGAGCGTGAAGACCTCGCAGCCGGTCTCGGTCACGCCGATCGAGTGCTCGCATTGTGCGGAGAGGGATTTGTCGCGCGTCACGGCGGTCCAGCCGTCGGCGAGCAGCTTCACCTGCGGGCGGCCGAGATTCACCATCGGCTCGACGGTGAAGAACATCCCCGTCTGAAGCACGTCGCCCGCGCCCGGACGGCCGTAGTGCAGGATGTTGGGGGCGTCATGGAAGATCCGGCCAAGGCCGTGGCCGCAGAAGTCGCGCACGACGCTGCACCGCTGGGATTCGACGTAGCTCTGAATGGCGTGGCCGATGTCGCCCAGGCGCGCGCCCGGCTTCACCTGCGCCAGGCCGCGCTCCAGCCCCTCATAGGTGACCTCGATCAGGCGCCGCGCGCGGGGGGCGATCTCGCCCAGCGCGTACATGCGCGAGGTGTCGCCGTGCCAGCCGTCGACAATGACGGTGACGTCGATGTTGGCGATGTCGCCTTCCTTGAGGACCCGCTCGCCGGGGGCGCCGTGGCAGACCACGTGATTGGGCGAAATGCAAAGCGTGTAGCCGTAGCCGCGGTAGAACAGACAGGCCGGCAGGGCGCCGTGGTCGAGGATGAACTCGCGCGCAAGGCGATCGAGCAGGGCGGTCGACACCCCCGGCTGAACGTGCGGGGTGAGCATGTCCAGGCACTCGGCGGCCAGCCGCCCGGCGACGCGCATGCCCTCGAAGTCCTCGGATCCGTGAACCTTGATCCGCCGGCTGCGGGCGTCGACGAGGGAGTCTTCGGCCAGGGTCATGAGCGGGCGAAACCTTCCAGATAGAAGCAAGGCGCCACGGCAGGCCGAGGGTCAGGTGGGAATGTCCCTGGCCCACGGCATCCGGCGCACGATGCGAACTGCGTCCGACGTAATGTCGCAACCGTAGCACAGGACTTCAACTCCTGCTGCTGCGGCGGCGTCGAGGCCCGCGGCGTAGGCGGGATCGAGATCGGCGCAGGCGGCGAAGCTCTCGCAATCGGTGCGCTGGATCACGAACAGCTGCACGGCGCGGTCGCCCTCGGCGACGCGGGCCGAGAGTTCGCGCAGGTGCCTGGCGGAGCGGGCGGCGACGCAGTCGGGGAACTCCGCCAGGGATCCGGTTCGTCGCAGGTGGCAGTTCTTCACCTCCAGCCAGCAGCGCGCGCGATCCGGATCCTCCAGGACGAAATCGACGCGGCTCGCCTCGCCCATGCGGACCTCGCGCCGCACGAGGGCGTAGCCGGCGAGCTCGGGAATGACGCCGTCGGCCAGGGCCTCCGCCACGAGGCGATTGGGATTGAGGGTGTTGATCCCCACCAGGCCGCCGTCCGCCTCGACGAGCTCGAGGGTCCAGGCGAGCTTGCGCCGCGGATTGTCGTCGCCGGAAATCCACGCGCCGAGGCCAGGCGTGTTGAGGCCCAGCATCGCCCCTGGATTGGGGCAATGGGCGGTCACGTCGCGCCCGTCGTCCAGGCGCACGTCGGCGAAGAACCGCTTGTAGCGCGAGACGAGGGTCCCGCGGACCATGGGCTGGGGCAGACGCATGCGCCGCGTTCTAGCGGGAGCGTGGCGAGGATTGCATCCCAGAGCTTGCGTTGGGGACTGTGAAATTTGACCACGAACGTCACGAACCCCACGAACGCCTGGTGGAGCTCCACGGCGGTGGGGCGGAATGGATCGCGCCGAAGGCGCACTCATAAGCCTTTGCTTGTTCGTATGGTTGGTGAGGTTCGTGGCAGAAAACTTGTGGAAGTCCCTGCGTTCAGAGTTGGAGGATGCGCTAAGCGCTTGGCGCTTGGGCGGCCGGAGGAGAGACGGGTGAACGACGAGCGCCGTGTGATCGCGTGGGCCTGGCCTCTGCTCGCGGCCGTGGTCGCGCTGGGCGCCTGCGCGCGCACAGCGCCTGCGGACCCCAATTCGGTGGCGATCCAGAAGCGGTTCGGGAAGGCTCAGTTGACCTGGGTGACCCACCGGGTCGTCGCCGGGCAGGCGGTGGTGTGCGGCTATGCGGGGCCGCCGCGCAATGCGCAGGTGTTCATCGCCCGCGGCGGCGCTGTGTTCACGCCGACCGACATCGCGGCGGGGCAGTTCGACAAGTGGGAGGACGAATTCTGCGGCCCCGACTGGATCAAGCCCTTTAACGGTTGACGCACGCGGCCACGTTGCGCGCGTCCGGCGCACAGCCTAACTGCGGCCGGTTTGCAGGAGGTCGCGGATGGACGAGACGGATCGGGTTACGGCGGCGGTGATGATCATCGGCGACGAGATCCTCTCGGGTCGAACGCAGGACATCAACCTCAACTACATCGCGAAGTATCTCGGGGTCTTCGGGGTCGATCTGGTCGAAGCCCGCGTGGTTCCCGACGTGAAGGCCGAGATCATCGCCGCCCTCGACGCCCTGCGCACGCGATGGGACTACGTCATCACCACCGGCGGGATTGGTCCCACGCACGACGACATCACCGCCGACTGCGTGGCCGAGGCGTTCGGCGTCGAGCTGGAGGAACACCCCGAGATCCTGGAGATGATGCGCGAGCGATGGGGCTCCGAACCCAACGCCGCGCGCCGGCGCATGGCGCGGGTGCCCGTGGGCGGATCCCTCGTCCGCAACCCGGTGCAGGGGCCGCCGGGCTTCCAGATCGGCAATGTCTTCGTGCTGGCGGGCGTGCCGCGGATCATGCAGGGCATGCTGGAGGACGTCGGGCCGCGCCTGCGCACCGGCCGGGTGGTCGTCTCCCGCACCGTGCGCGTGGAAGGGACAGGCGAGAGCGCCATGGCGGCGCCGCTGGAGGTGCTGGCCAAGGCCCACCCCAACCTCTCGCTGGGCAGTTACCCCTTCTTCACAACCGACGGCTTCGGCTCGAACCTCGTCGTGCGCGGCCGCGACGCGGAGGAGGTCGCGACGGCGGTCGAGGAACTGGTCGCGGCCATGTCCGAGGTCGGCGCGCGCTCGGTCACGCGGGTCGAGGCGGAGGTGAACGGGGGCTAAGGACCCGGGCCGTCGCTCAGGCCGGGGGTCGGTGGATCACGCCATCCCAGCCGAGATCCTCGCCTTCCAGAACGACGAAGCACGCCAGGCCAAGCTCTTTCCAGATCGCGAAAGGCCGGAGCGCCGAACGGGCGGCGAGGAAGAGCGTGATGACCGTCCCGTGGGCGACGATCGCCGCCGGCGCGTCCCCGCTTTCGCCCGCGATGGCGCGGACCGCGGCGGCGAACCGGGCGAGAGCGGCGCTCGCCGTCTCGTGGCCCATCACCAGCGTGTCGGGCGCGTCGAACAAGCGCGCAATGAGGCGCTCCAGATCGGCGGCCGGCGCAAAGGCGAGGCCGGTCCGGTCGTTCTCGTGCAGGTCGGCCCGCGGGCGCACGTCCAGAGCGAGCTCGATCGCGACCCTGGCGGCCGTCTCGAGCGCCTTGGGCTCGAGGCTCGCATAGAGGCGCCGGACACCCTGGCCGCGGAGCCCGGCCGCGAGCGCGCGACAGCTCTCCTGGCCGGCCGCGGATAGCACCCATCGGTTCGAGGGGACGTTACGGGTCAGGACCGGCGCGGCGTGCTTGACCAGGATGACCCGCCCCATCAGCGCGCCTTTGCGCCGCCTGGCCGGCCCATCCAGACCGTGCGCCCGCCAACCTCGCGGGGGATGTCGAGGCGCTCGAATCCCTGGGCCGCCCAGAAGCGCAGGCCACGCGCGTTGGTATGATTGACTCCCACGTGGGCCGGTCCCGAGTCCCTTTGCCCGGCGGCGTCGAACCAGGCCGCCAGGAGCCGGGCGCCGACGCCCTGGCCTTGCAGTCTCGGCAGGAGGTTGAGGTGGATGTGGGCCGGAAACGCCCTGACCACCTCGGCAGGAGGCGGCTGCGGATGGTGGATGATGAAGGCGCGGCACTGGTCGGCCGACCATGTCCTGTACGGGGTTCCGCTGGGATCCGCATAGCGGCTCCGCAGGTCCGGCCACCACTCGCGCTCCAGGCGATCGTGCCAGGCGTCGGTGTCGGTCGCGCCCACGACATAGCCGGCGACTCCCGCCTCGTCCGCCGCCACGATGGCGAGGTCCGGTTCGAGCAGTGCGTAGGGCGCAGCGTAGACGTGCCCGACCAGATCGCCGTCCTGATGCAGGGCCGAGGCGTCCTGGCCCGCATCGCCGGTCTGCAGGGCGACGGCGTAGAGGGCGCGAAGGTCCCCTGCCTGGAAGGGTCGGATCGCGATCATCGGCAAAGCTTAGCCCCCCCGACCCGATCTGCGCCTCAGGCTTCGGCGGCGAATTGCAGGCGGGCGAGGTGGGCGTAGAGGCCACCGCGGGCGAGCAATTCGGCGTGGTCGCCCTCTTCCACCACCCGGCCCTCGTCCATCACGATGATGCGGTCGGCTTCCAGCACGGTGGCGAGGCGGTGGGCGATCACCAGGGTGGTGCGTCCGCGCATGGCTTCGCGCAGGGCCTCCTGGACGAGGCGCTCGTTCTCGGCGTCCAGCGCGCTGGTGGCTTCATCGAGGAGCAGGATGGGCGAGCGGCGCAGCAGGGCCCGGGCGATGGCCAGGCGCTGGCGCTGGCCGCCCGAAAGGGTCTTAGCCTGCTCTCCCACGACCGTGTCGAACCCTTGGGGCAAGGCGCTCACGAAGTCGGAGGCCTGGGCGGCGCGCGCGGCGGCTTCGACATCGGCCGCGCTGGCGCCTGGAGCGCTGAAGAGGATGTTCTCGCGCACGGAGCCGGAGAACAGCGGCGCCTCCTGCGCCACCAGCGCCAGGCGCGAGCGCGCCTGGGCGGGATCGGCGTCGCGCAGGTCGACCCCGTCGATCCGGACGCTTCCGGAGTCGGGGTCGTAGAAACGAAGCAGAAGGCGAAGGACGGTGCTCTTGCCCGCCCCCGACGGCCCCACAAGGGCGACGCGCTCGCCCGGGCGCACCTTCAGGGTGAACCCGTTCAGGGCCGGGGGACCCCCACGACCCGGATAGGCGAACCGGACCTTGTCGAACATGACCTCGCCGCGCGGCGGGAACGGCAGAGGCGCGGGACGGGCCGGCGCGCGGATCGCCGGCGAAGCGTCGATCATCTCGGCCAGGCGCGCCGCCGCGCCGGAGGCCTTCTGGATCTGGCCCCAGACCTCCGAGAGGTCCTTGACGGCGTTTGCCGCAAGGAAGGCGAAGGCGAGCAGCTGGACGAGCCGGCCGGCGGTCAGGGTGTGGGTGACCACGACCGCCACGACCGACTGGAACAGCAGGCCAAGCATCCCGCCGAACACCAGGAAGATCATCAGGGCCGACAGGAAGCCGCGCGCGCGAAGCTGAGAGCGGGAGGCGAGGAAGGCGCTTTCGACCGCCGCGTTGAACCGGCCCGCCACGGCGTCCTCCTGGCCAAAGGCCTGGACGGTGTCGAGGGCGCCTAGCCCCTCGCCCGCATAGCCCACCGCCTCGGCGAACCGGTCCTGGGCGCGGAGCGACAGCCGCTGAAGTCGGCGGCTCATCAGGAACAAGGGGGTGAGGAGGACCGGGATGAGCACCAGCACGAAGCCGGTGAAGTTGGGACTGACGATGACCATCCATCCCAGCGCCCCGACCAGGGTGATGAGATTGCGCAGGGCCGCCGGGATCACCGCCCCGACGATTCCCTCCACCATGGTCATGTCGGTGGTGAGTCGCGACAGCACCTCGCCGGTCCGCAACCGCGCGAAGTAGGGGAGATCCAGGCGAAGGACGTGGCGGAAGACGACTTGTCGCATGTCCGCCACGACGCGTTCGCCGAGCTTGTAGGTGAAGTAGAGGCGAAGACCCGTGCTCAGGGCCAGGGTGAGGGTGAGCGCGGCCGCCGTCCCGAACAGCTGCAGCAGGGCCAGCTCGCCGCGGTAGGCGAACCCGCCGTCGATCACCCGGCGCACGCCGTCGGTCATCGCCAGGATAGAGCCGGACGAGACCAGCATGAAGAGCGCGCCCAGCACGGCGTCGACCGGATGCTTCCAGACGAAGGGCAGGAGACGGCCGAGCGGCTTCAGGTCCCTCCGGCGTTCGCGCCGGAAGGCGTCGACAGCAAATTCCTCCCTCATGAGGGCGCCCAGGCTGGGCCGCCCCGCCGTGGACGCCCTGTTGGCGGCCGTGTTCGTCATAGGTGCGTGGAAATCCGATTCAAAAGATAACAAACCGTGCGCTCGACGCGAGCCGGGTCAATCGACTATCAGGTCCGTTGGCCTTGTCGATGATGACGCGTTCGTCGCGCGCGTGACATGATGGCCGATCGACTTGCGCCTTGCGGCAGCCCTCACACGGAACTCCCCGATCTTGCAACCCACTCCGACCGCGCCTGGGCGCACTCTTAGACCGGCCGATGTCGCCACCCTCGCCGAGGCCCTCGACGTCGCTTCCCTGTCTCCCACGGGAATCAACATCCACTCCCTGCGCGGCGAACTCGTCGAAGTCCTGCCCTACGCCGCCCTGCGCGAACAGGCGCTCGCCGTAGCAGCGCGGCTGCTCGCGGGCGGCCTGGAGCCCGGAGACCGGGTGCTGATCGCCGCCGAGAGCGACGGCGACTTCCTGCGCGCCTTTTTCGGCTGTCAGTACGCCGGCCTCGTCCCGGCGCCCGCGCCGCTGCCCGCGCCGCTGGGCGGACGGGCGCCCTATGTCGAGCATGTGCGCAGGATGCTGATTTCCTCCGGCGCGCGCGCGGCCATCGCCCCGCCGGCGATCGCCGAGTGGTTTGCGGAGGCGTCGGAGGGCCTCGACCTGGTCGCGAGCGGAGATCTCGCGGCCCTGCCCGACGCCGGCCCCGAACGCCTGCCTGCGCCGGACCCGAACGGCCTGTGCTACCTGCAGTTCTCCTCAGGCAGCACGCGCTTTCCGACCGGCGTTGCGGTGACCCAGAGCGCGCTCATCGCCAATCTCCAGGCGATCGGTCGCGACGGCCTGGCGATCACTTCCGAGGACCGGGCGGTGAGCTGGCTGCCGCTCTATCACGACATGGGCCTGGTCGGCATGCTGCTGTCCGCGCTCGGCTTCCAGTGCTCGCTCGACCTGCTGCCCACCGGCGCCTTCGTCCGACGGCCGGGCCTGTGGGTCGACATGATCTCGCGCCAGCGCGCGACGATCTCCTACGCGCCGACCTTCGGTTACGAACTCGCCGCCCGCCGCGTCGGCGCCGCGCCCGAGGGCCTGGACCTCTCCAGCTGGCGCGTCGCCGGACTTGGCGGCGACATGATCCGGCCCGAGGGGCTGCACGCCTTCGCCACCGCCTACAAGCAGTTCGGCTTCGACGCGTCCGCCTACACCGCCAGCTACGGCATGGCGGAGGCCACACTGGCGCTGAGCATGAGCCCGTCGGGAGATGGCCTGCGCACCGACGTGATCGATGTCGACCAACTGGAAGCGCGGGCGCGGGCGGAGGCCCCCAACGGCGAAACGCGGCGGACTCGCGAGTTCGCCCTGTGCGGGCGGCCCCTCGCCGGACACCGGCTCGAGGTGCGCAGCGAGTCGGGCGAGGCCCTGGGCGAGCGGCAGGTGGGCCGCGTCTTCGCCTGGGGGCCCAGCCTGATGAAGGCCTATTTCAACGCACCGGAGGAGACGGCGAAGGTCCTCTCGCCGGACGGCTGGTTGGATACCGGCGATCTTGGCTACCGCCTCGACCACCAGATCGTGATCACTGGACGCGCCAAGGACCTGATCATCGTCAACGGCCGCAATGTCTGGCCCCAGGATCTGGAATGGACGGCCGAGCGCGAGATCGACGCCCTGCGTTCGGGCGACGTGGCGGTGATCTCCCTCTCCGATGCGGACCAGGAGCGGGTGATCGCCCTCGTCCAATGCCGGACCAGCGATCCGGCCGCGCGCGCCGCACTGGAGGGAGAGGTCGAGCGCCTGCTTCGATCCAGGCACGGGCTCGAGATCCAGGTCGTGCTGACCCCTCCCCACAGCCTGCCCCAGACCTCGTCCGGCAAGCTCAGCCGCACGCGCGCCAAGGCGATGTACCTCGCCGGCGCCTTCGCCCGCGCCCCCGTCGAGGCCTGACCCGGACACTCATATGAGCCGGCTCGCGGCCATCACGGGCGCCAGCGGCTTCCTCGGCCGGCGCCTGGTCGTCGCCCTCGCCGAGGCGGGATTTTCCGTCCGCGCGCTCGTGCGGCGTCCCACGCCGGCGCCCGGTTGGGAAGAGGCGAGCGTCGAAACGACACCCGGCGACCTCGCCGACGCCGGCGCCCTGGCGCGGCTGGCGGACGGCGCCGAGGTGGTGGTCCACGTCGCCGGCGCGGTGAAGGCGGCCTCCGAGGCGGACTTCATGTCGGTCAACGCCGATGGCGCCCGCGCCGTGGCGCAGGCCGCCGCGCATTCCGGGGCGCGGATGGTGCTGGTCTCGAGCCTGAGCGCGCGCGAACCAAGCCTGTCGCCCTACGCCTCCAGCAAGCGCGCCGGCGAGGCGGCGGCGCGTGAGGCGCTGGGCGAGGCCCTGAGCGTCGTGCGCCCCCCCGCCATCTACGGCCCGGGCGACTCAGCTACGCTTGATCTCTTCCGGGCGGCCGCCTTCAGCCCCATCCTGCCGATTCCGGATGCGCCGGACGCCCGTCTCGCCCTCGTCTTCGTCGACGACGTCGCGGCGGCCATCGTGGACCTGGCGCGCTCGGCGCGGGGCCCAGGCCCCTTCACCACCGGAGGCGCGCGTCCGCAGGGATACTCGTGGGACGAAGTCGCCGCCGCCCTCGCCTCCGCCGCCTCGCGGCGCCCGCACATCGTGCGCATCCCACCGGGCGCACTGCTCGCCGCCGGCGGACTCGCCGATTCGCTCCAGCGACTCACCGGGCGGCCCTCTATGTTCACCTCCGGCAAGGCCCGGGAGGTGCTGCACGTGGACTGGGGCTGCGATCCCGCGGACGAGCCGCCGGGCGAGCGCGCGACGCCGATTAACCTAGCGGAAGGATTCTCGCGTACCCTCGCCTGGTACCGCCGCCACGCATGGAGGGTGTAAAGGTGCGACGAAAGCGTGCGCCGCGTGAGAGAGGCCTTGCTTTAGACGTCGAGGCGCCCAAAAAGGCGCGTCGCTTCTGACGGGGACCCGGAGCTTCCCGTCGGGGGGCTGGTTCGTGTCGAGGAGTCCGCTAATCAGCGTGCTGTTGAAGCGGGCAAGTCAATCCTGTTACGGTGGCGGCTGGGCTTTGCTTCGGCCTGAACCATCGAAAGGAGGTCGGGACGAATGCGACAAAACACTCAACTCGCTGTGGTCGGCGGAACAGAGGCCGGGCCGAACGCCACGATTCGCAGCGAAATCTCCGCCATTTTCGAACAGGTCCTTGGCCATCCGGTCTCGATTGAAGACGATACCGATATTGTCGAGGACCTCGGAATGGATTCTCTGGGGGTGATGAATTTCGTCATGGCCATCGAGGACTACTA
>DASXGQ010000204.1:0-19541 GCA_036488995.1 Caulobacteraceae bacterium | reverse complement strand
CGCGTCATCGTGATGACGGCGGGGCCCGGGCGCAGCGCCGGCGAGACCGCGATCGAGGCGCCCATGCCGCGTCCGCCCGCGTTCCGCACCTCTGCAGTGTTCCGTGAGGCGGCGGAAGCGATCTCCAGCCGCCTCGCAACTGCAATGGCGCCTCGCCCATGAGTCGGGCGCTGGGGCTGGCCGCGCCAATCGTGCTCGTCGCGGCGCTGCTCGGCGCCTGGGAGGCCGCATGTCGCCTCCTTGCGGTTCCCCAATACCTCGTGCCGACACCCTCGGCAGTCGGCCTCGCCCTGGTCGAAAACGCAGGTCCCCTGGTGGTCTCGGCCGGACGGACTCTGGCCATGGCCATGGAGGCTCTGGCGGCCGCCGCGGTGTTCGCCGGCGTCCTGGCCCTTTGTGTCAGCATCAGCCGGACCCTCGATCGGGCGATCCGCCCCCTCGCTGTCGCCCTTCAGGTGACGCCTGTGGTGGCGATCGCGCCGCTCTTCGTGATCTGGGCCGGTGTCGATCATCCGAACCGGGCGATCGTGGCGCTCGCCGCGATCGTCGCCTTCTTTCCCATCTTCTCGGGCGCCGTCCGTGGCCTGGGCTCGCCCGATCCAGACCTGGAGCGCTTGTTCGATCTCTACGGGGCAAGCTCCATGCAGAAGCTCGTGCGGCTGCGCCTGCCGTCGGCGATTCCGTTCATCGTCGAAGGGGCCAAGGTGGCTTCGGGCCTCTCGATCATCGGGGCGGTGGTCGCCGAGTTCGTCGCAGGCTCCGGCGGCGCCCAAGGTCTCGCCTGGCGGATCCTCGAGGCCGGCAATCGACTGGAGACGGCCAAGATGTTCGCGGCGATCCTGGCCCTCGCGCTCATGGCCGCCGCCGTCCATGTGCTCTTCCAGGCGCTCGAGAAACGGGCGCTTCTATGGTGGCGCGGCCGCTGAGTCCGAGAACAGGATCGCCAGGTCTTCGGCGGTCGCCTTGGCGAACCGTCCTGGCTCCAGGTCCTGCGGCAGCAGGAGACCGCCGATCCGCTCGCGATGGAGCCGCTCCACGTGGTTGCCGGCGGCGGCGAACATGCGTCGCACCTGGTGGTAGCGGCCCTCGGTGATGATCAGCCGCGCCTGGGTTGGTCCCATCGGCTCCAGCCGGGCGGGGGCGAGGGGCGTGGTTTCTCCCTCCAGCACGAGCGTCCCGGAGGCGAACAGGGCCGCCTCGTGTCCCTCTAGAGGCCGCGCCAGGTCGGCCACATAGGCTTTGGGGACGTGGTTCTTCGGCGAGATGATCTGGTGCAGCAGCGCCCCGTCGTCGGTGATCAGCAGCAGGCCGGTCGTTTCGGCGTCCAGCCGCCCGACGGTCGACAGAGGCGGTTCGCGCCGGCGCCAGCGCGAAGGCAGCAACTCATAGACGCTGCGCCCAGCCTCCTTGTGCGAACAGACGACCCCCAGCGGCTTGTTGAGGATGAGGGTCAGGGGAGGCAGCGGGTCGAGCGGCGCCCCGTCGATCCGCAACCTCTGCGACAGGTCTGGCGCCAAGGGGACGTGTTCGGCCGAGTCGGTCAGGACACGGCCATCGAGCGTGGCGAGGCCATCGCGCACCAGGGCGTTCGCCTCCCGGCGGGACCCGTAGCCCAGATTGGCGAGCAGACGGTCCAGGCGCATGCTGCGCGGGCGGCTCACAGCACCGCCTCCAGGACCTTGTAGCCGCCTGAGCGATCGAGCGCGCGGACCTGTCGGAACGCCGATCCAAGAGGCGCCTCGTAGGGCAGGGCGACGTTCGCTACGAGCAGGCACCGACCGCCGCGCCTGAGCGCCCGCGCGGCGGCGGCGATAAAGCCGGCCCCCAGATCCTTGTCCTCGCGGCCTCCCGCATGGAACGGCGGGTTCATGACCACAAAGTCGAGGCCCGACAGCGCAGTCTGGCGGACATCGCCGTGGTCGATCCGCGCACGATCGTCGGTCACGTTCCGGCGCGCGGCCTCGACCGCCCGACGGTCGATGTCGACTGCCGTCAGCTCGGTCACGGCGGGGTTGCGCAGGACGGCGAGGGTGAGGACGCCGAGACCGCACCCCAGGTCGGCGCCACGGCCAGCGAGCGGAGGCAGGGCGGCAAGCAATCGAGATGTCCCTTCGTCCAGCCGATCCCAGCTGAAGACACCGGGCTGGGACCACAGCTCCAGCCCCGGTACGAACTGAGGGGCGCCTGCGGAGATCGCCTCATCGAGTCCGGAAGGCTCCGGTGGCCGGCGAACGACGCAGATCCTGTGATGGCGCCGCCCGCTCTCGGCGGGCTCGCATCCGAATCCGCGGAGCTCCTGGCCCAGGCGCGCGCCACCCCGGGTCTTGGGCGCGAGCGCAATCAGCTCCCCGTCTGGGGCGAGGGCGCGAAGGGCGTGGGCCAGGGCGTAACGACGCTCCAGCACGCCCGGCGGGGCCGCCACGGTCATCCGCGCGAGCGACCGGTCCTCCAGCGCCTCGATCGATGCGGCGCCCAGGACCAGGGGAGAGACCTGGATGGCGTCCGTACCCGGCGTCGCGAGCTCGAGCGGAGGCGCGCCGTAGACCGCCTCGGTCACCCCCGCTCTCGCGTGCGCAGGAACGAGACCTTGGGGAACCGTTCGGTGAGGTAGCCGATCTCCCATGCCGACTTGGCGAGGAAGACGGGCGCGGCGTCGATATCCTCGGCAATGGCCGTGCGGTGCTTGCCGCCGAAATCGTCGAGGTCCGCCTTCGCGCCGGAGAGCCAGCGCGCCTCGGCATAGGGCGAGGGCTCGAACACCACATCCAGGGCGTATTCGCCGGAGAGGCGGTCGGCCATCACCTCGAACTGCAGCTGCCCGACGGCCCCCACGATGAAATCCGAGCCGATGGTCGGACGGAAGAGTTGAGTGACCCCTTCTTCGGCGAGGCCCTCAAGCGCCTTCTTCAGGTGCTTGGCCTTGAGCGGGTCCTTGACCCGCACCCGCTGCAGGATCTCCGGCGCGAAGTTCGGCAGGCCGGCGAAGCGAAGAGTCCCGGTCTGCGAGAGGCTGTCACCCACGCGCAGGACGCCGTGGTTGGGAATGCCGATCACGTCGCCGGCGAAAGCCTCCTCGGCGAGTTCCCGGTCGGAGGCGAAGAAAAGGATCGGCGAGTTTACGCTCAGCTGTCGGCCGGTGTTCTCCACCTTCAGCTTCATCCCGCGCGTGAAGCGGCCGGACGTCAGACGCATGAAGGCGATCCGGTCGCGATGATTGGGATCCATGTTGGCCTGGATCTTGAAGACGAAGCCGCTGACCTCATCGTCGCCGGGCGCGACGTGGGTCTCGGCCGCGCCGCGCCGCGCTTCGACCATCTTGGGCGGCGGGGCGAAGGCGCCCAGGCCCTCGAGCAGTTCGTCCACGCCGAAGTGCCGAAGGGCTGAACCGAACAGCACGGGCGTCATGTGGCCTTCGAGGAAGCTCTGCGGATCGAAGGGCTTGGACGCCTCCTTCACCAGCATGCCGCCTTCCTCCACCTCCTCCTGCTCTGTCTCGTCCAGCACAGTGACCATGGCGTTGGACTTCACCGGGATCGGTGCGACCCGTTCGGGCAAGCCGCCCGCGACGGGCCGCTGGAACGGCAGGAAGCGGTCGTGGCGCAGGTCCAGCATGCCCTTGAAGCGGTTGCCGGATCCCGCCGGCCAGTAGAGCGGCGCCGGATCCAGGGCGAGCTTGGCGGAGATCTCGTCCAGCAGGGCGAAGGGGTCCTGCGCCTCGCGGTCCATCTTGTTGATGAAGGTGATGATCGGGATGTCCCGCAGCCGGCAGACCTCGAACAGCTTCAGTGTCTGGGGTTCGATGCCCCGCGCCGCGTCCAGGACCATGATCGCCGCGTCGGCGGCGGTGAGGGTGCGATAGGTGTCTTCGGAGAAGTCCTCGTGACCGGGGGTGTCGAGCAGATTGAACATCAGCCCGGCGTGGTCGAAGGTCATGGCGCTGGCGCTGACGGAAATGCCGCGCTCGCGCTCGATCTTCATCCAGTCGGAGCGGGTCCGCCTCTGCTCGCCGCGCGCCCGCACGGCGCCGGCCGCGCGGATCGCCCCGCCCGCCAGCAGCAGGTTTTCCGTCAAGGTGGTCTTGCCGGCGTCGGGATGGCTGATGATCGCGAAGGTCCGCCGGCGTGCGGCCTCGGCGGCGGGAGAATTGCTCATCTGGGGCGCTTAGCGTGGGGGCGCGGATGGGGGAAGGGGCGCGGACGCCCGCCGACGGCGCCTCCTTAGTCCTCCTCGAGAGGTTCGGTAAGGAATCGACGGCCGTCGGCATCCTCGATCTCGACGACCCAGATGTCGGGGTCCCGGCTGCTGGCGCGCTCGGCGTAGGCGTCGAGATCGCTCTCGGCGGTGGAAGAGATCGGCTGCATCCAGATGCTCTCGCCGTCGCGCGACAGGGCCTGGGCGTACAGGCGCGTCTCGCGGCTCTTGGGGTCGAAGGTCTTGACCAGCACCGCTCCGCCTCGCGCATCGCCCTTGCGCACGATCGTCGCGAAGGCGCCGGCAAGCTGCGCCCGGCGCACCAGGGCGTAGACCCAGAGGTCGGTCGAAAGCCTCATGTCGCCGCCGGCGCCAACCAGACGCGGGCGACGGCGCCCTGCGGTGACGTCTCCAGCTGCAGTTCACCGCCATGGGCGGCGCAAAGCGCGCGAACGAGAGGAAGGCCGATGCCGCCGCCCGAGCCGGCGTCCGACCGCTCCGCCCTCCCGGTGTCATGGATCTCGATGCGGGCCAGACCCTCGTCTTCGTCGAGTCTGGTCGTGATCACGCCCCCTGCGGCTGTCGCCTTCAGGGCGTTGTCGAGCAGGTTGAACAGAATCTGGGTCGCGGGTCGGGCGGCCATCTGGAGCGGCGCGCCCAGCCGGTCGTCGAGTTCGAGGCGCACCCCCTGATGGCTCGCTCGCGGGCCGAGCGCCTCGATGACATCGCGTGCTGTCGTCGAGAGCGAAGCGAGCGGTTCGTCCGCCGCGGGCGCAGCCGCGACCATGGCGTCGATGACCGCGATAGCGTGCAGGGCCGTCCGGCGGATCAGCCGGCCATACTCGACGTAAGGCTCGGACAGCGGACCCAGAGCCTGGGCGCCGAGCGCGTCGGCGAGACCGGCGATCGCGGCCAGTGGCGTGCGCAGCTCATGCGCAAGGGCGGCCAGGTTCGGGGATGGCCCCGCCGGCGAGGGAGCGCTGGTCATGGAGTGTGAGTATGGGCTTGCCCGCGCCAGTTGAGGAGCGTTCTTGACGGGGCGACGGACGGGAGGGGACGAGCGCGCATGCACTTCGACGTCGAGACGCGGGAACCACACAAGACGGGGCATCGCTGGGTCGACTTCGTCATCGCCGGGACCGCCTTGCTGGTGTCCGTCATCTCGCTCGTGGTCGCCATCGGCCACGGGGAGACCATGAGGCAGATGGCCGAGGCCAACGCACGGCTCGTCAAGGCGAACTCCTGGCCGTTCGTCGGCGCCCACATGTCGGTTGGCGAGAAGGCGATCTCCCTGGGAATCGCCAACGAGGGCGTCGGGCCCGCGAAGGTGCGCTGGGTGCAGGTGACATATGACGGCAAGCCTGTGCGCTCGACCCTCGAATTGCTGGGACGGTGCTGCGGCCTCACGCCCGCTGGTCATGTCGACTATGTCTATTCGCTGTCGACCAACACCGTTATCCGCGCCGGCGACACCGTCGATATGATCACCCTGCGCCCGGAACCGGTGAACCAACCCGTCTTCAACATCTTGAGGCGAAACGCCCGACGCGTTGGCTTCCGGGCCTGCTACTGCTCGGTGTTCGACGAGTGCTTTATCAGCGACGGTCTCTCGCTCGACACCCACGCCGTCGGCCGATGCGTGGCGCCAGCCGACGCGTTCCAGGAGAACGGCGGACACGAGGCTGGTCATTGAACCGGTTGTCGCGCGGGCCGCGCCGGGCCACATAGCTGGCCATGAATGCGCCGGCGTCCTTTCCGCGATCCATCGATGACGCCCTGGGCGAGCTCGAGGAAGAGTTCGAGCTGCTTGGGGATTGGGAAGAGCGCTACCGCTATGTGATCGAACTTGGGCGGACCCTCGCTCCGCTCGACGACTCGGAGCGCACGGACGCCCACAAGGTCCGCGGTTGCGCCAGCCAGGTCTGGTTCGTGCGGGATCCGAGAGATGACGGGACCCTGGTCTTCCGCGGCGATTCGGACGCCCACATCGTCCGCGGCCTGATCGCCATCCTGCTGCGGCTCTATTCGGGCCGCACCGCTGAAGAGATCCTGGCGTTCGACGCGCCCGCGGCCTTCGCGCGGCTGGGCCTCACAGGCGCGCTCTCGCAACAGCGCGCCAATGGCCTGGCCTCAATGGTCCAGAGGATTCGCGCCGAGGCCCAGGCGGCGAAAGACCGCTGAGCCTTCGGCGGAGGAGGGCGGGCATGAGCCCGCCCTGCTGAAATCAGCCCCGGCGCTTCGCGCCGGCGCGGGCCGCCTGACGGCCGCCTTGGCCGAGGCCCATCTGCTTGGCCAGCTCGGAACGGGCCTTCGCATAGTTGGGGGCAACCATGGGATAGTCCTTCGCCAGGCCCCACTTCGTCCGGTACTCTTCCGGGCTCATGTTGTACTTCGTCCGCAGGTGGCGCTTGAGGGATTTGAACTTGCGGCCGTCTTCGAGGCAGACGAGGTGGTCGGGGGTGATCGACCGGCGCACCGGGACCGCCGGCTCCTTCGGCGGCGCCTCGACCGTCTCCGGCCCCGAGGTGACGCCCGTGAGAGCGCGATGGACGCTCTGGATCAGGCCGGGAAGCTCGCCCGCAGCGACGGTGTTGTTCTCCACATAGGCGGCGACGATCTCCGCCGTCATCTCGATAATTTCAGCCTTGTCATCCATTTCAATCACTCGTTTGCCTGAACACCGAAGGTCGACAACCCTGCACCCTCGTTTCCGCCGCGGCTTGTATGGAGTTTCGAGATCAGACACAAGCCGCGTTGCTCGCAGAATCGCCGCCAAGCCCAAGGGTGATTTGGAGTCGTTGGTGGCGGACTGACGTCGAGTCTATGACTCTTTGCTACTCGAAGACTCGCGTCTTCCAGTGCGGCCAGACTTCCGGCAGGTCGGTGGACACCCGATTGGGGTAGGCGGCCGCCCGTTTCTCCAGGAAGGCGTTGACGCCCTCTTTCGCATCGTCGGCGGCGCCGCGGGCCTGGATCGCCCGGCTGTCGGCCTTATGGGCTTCCATTGGATGGTCCGCGCCGGCCATGCGCCAGATCAGTTGTCGGGTCAGAGCCACGGACACGGGCGCGGTGTTGTCGATGATCTCCCGGGCGAGGGCGCGCGCGGCGGGAAGCAGATCCTCAGGTTCGTGCAGCGAGCGGACGAGGCCCTTCTCGTGCGCCTCCTGGGCCGAGAACACGCGGCCCGTGTAGCACCACTCCAGCGCTGTCTGGACGCCGACCAGGCGCGGCAGGAACCAGGAAGAGGCCGCCTCCGGGGTGATTCCCCGGCGGGCGAAGACGAAGCCGAACCTGGCATTGGTCGAGGCCAGGCGGATATCCATGGGAAGCTGCATGGTCACGCCGACGCCGACGGCGGGCCCGTTCACGGCGGCGATCACCGGCTTGAGGCTGTCGAAGATGCGCAGGGTGACCCGTCCGCCACCATCGCGCTGCACGCCGTTCACGCGCGCCTCCATGCGCAGCGGATCCTCGCTGCGCGCGAAATCGAAGGTCGCGCCGCCGGAAGCAAGGTCCGCTCCGGCGCAGAACCCGCGGCCGGCGCCCGTGACGATCACCGCCTTGACTGCATCGTCGGCGTCAGTGGCGTCGAAGGCGGCGATCAGGTCGGCCATCATCCGGGTCGTGAAGGCGTTGAGCCGGTCCGGGCGATTGAGCGTGATCGTCGCAATCCCCTCTTCCACCGAATACAGCAGGGTCTCGAAGGTCGGGGCGGCCATGGGCTTCCTCTCCAGGCGGTTGCGTCAGCTGGCGCACTGGGTCTGCCAATTCCTGGCCTCACCCATATAGACGCCACGTCGTGCGCGACCTTTACGAGCGCGACGAGGGCGGCATAAGACGTCCAGTAGAAAAGCGAAAGTCGTGGAGGATGCGCATGGCTGGGACGCCAGACGCCGACTACATCATCGTCGGAGCCGGCTCGGCCGGCTGCGTCCTTGCGAACCGGCTTTCAGCCGATCCGTCCAACCGGGTGATCCTGCTCGAGGCCGGAGGCGATGACCGGCCGACAAAGAACCCCCGCCAGTTCCTGTCGAACCTGATGATCCACGTGCCGGTGGGTTATTCGCAGACGCTCAAGGATCCGAAGGTCAACTGGCTCTACACGACCGAGCCCGACCCCGGTACGGGCGGACGCACGCACGTCTGGCCGCGCGGCAAGGTCCTGGGTGGCTCTTCGTCCATCAACGGCCTGCTCTACATCCGTGGTCAGCACGCGGACTATGACGGCTGGCGCCAGCTCGGCTGCGAGAGCTGGGGTTGGGACGACGTGAAGCCCTATTTCCTGCGCGCAGAGCACCAGGAACGCGGAGCCTGCGAGAACCATGCCGTCGGCGGCCCGCTGAACGTCTCCGACGTCACACAGAAGCACGACGTTTCCGACGCCGTGATCGAGGCCTGCGTCGCGGCGGGCATCCCTCGCAACGATGACGTCAATGGGGAGGACCAGGAGGGAGTCGCCTACTACCAGCTGACCGTGAAAAACGGCCAACGCTGCTCAGCGGCCGTGGCCTATCTGCATCCCGTGCTTCGCCGGCCGAATCTGAAGGTCGCCACCGAGGCCCTGGCGACGAAGGTCATCTTCGAGGGCAAGCGCGCCGTCGGCGTCGAGTTCATCCAGGGTGGCGTGAAGAAGCGCCTCAAGGCCGCGCGCGAGGTGATCCTCGCCGGCGGCGCCATCAACTCGCCCCAGCTCCTGCAACTCTCGGGAGTCGGCCCGGCTTCCTTCCTCACGAAGTTCGATATCCCGGTCGTGAGCGACCTGCCTGGCGTCGGCGAGAACCTCCAGGACCACTACGTCATGACCATGACGTGGCGGCTCAAGCCGGACGTGGTCTCCGTCAACGAGCTGACGCGCGGGGCCAGGTTCCTCGGCGAGACCGTCAAGTACGTCTTCCAGCGCAAGGGCCTGCTGACGCTCTCGGCCGCCCACATCGCCGCCTTCTGCAAGTCACGCCCCGACCTCGCCAGTCCCGATATCCAGTTCCACATCCTGCCGGCCACGATGGACACCGAAAAGCTGGTGAACGAGCAGAAGATGGAGCTCGAGAACCAGCCGGGCCTGACGATTGCGCCCTGCCAGGTGCGGCCCGAGAGCCGCGGGCGGATCCGCATCGCCTCACCCGACGCCACGGTCTACCCGGCCATCGAGCCGAACTACCTGTCCGATCCGCTGGACCAGGAGGTCGCGGTCGCGGGCCTCAGGTGGGGGCGCAAGATCGCAGAGCAGGCGCCGCTCGCCCCATTCATCGACCATGAGATGATGCCGGGCCCGGACATGTCCGACGACAGGGCGCTCTTGATGTACGCCCGGATGGCCGGCTCGACGATCTACCACCCGGTCGGGACCTGCCAGATGGGCCATGGACCGCAGTCGGTGGTCGACCCGCAGCTGCGCGTGCGCGGCGTCGAGGGCCTCCGGGTCGTCGACGCTTCGGTGATGCCGCGGCTCGTGTCGGGCAACACCAACGCGCCCACCATCATGATCGCCGAGAAGGCCGCCGACATGATCCTCGGCAAGGCGCCGGCCGGCGCTCTTGCCGCCTGAAGAATTTGGCCGCCTGAGAAGAGGCTTCGATGCATCCCTCCCACCACGCCAGGACCCACCCGGACAAGGCCGCCTACATCATGGCCGCCTCGGGCGAGGCGGTGACCTATGCTGAGCTCGACGCCCGCTCGAACCAGGGCGCGCATCTTTTCCGGTCGGCCGGGATCTCGGCAGGCGACTCCATCGCCATCTTCATGGACAACAGCCCGCGCTATTACGAGGTGCTCTGGGCGGCCCAGCGTTCGGGCGTCCGTTTCACCTGCATCTCCAGCAAACTGACCGCCGGCGAGGTCGAGTACATCGTCAAGGACAGCGGCGCGAAGGCCTTCATCTCGTCCTCCGCCGTGGTGGACGTCGCCGTCCAGACAGCCCCGCTGATCCAAGGGGTGAAGCTGTGGATGGTCGATGGCGTCAGACCGCCGTTCGAGAGTTTCGAAGACGCCCGCTCGTCCATGCCGACGACGCCGATCGCCGACGAGTCCGCCGGCTCGGCGATGCTCTATTCCTCGGGCACGACAGGGCGGCCCAAGGGTGTCAGGCGGGCGGGAGGGGACGCGGGTCCTCAGCCCATCGACGCGCCCAACGGCCTCTCGGTGATCGGCCAGACCCTGCTGAGCTTCTCGCCGGACATGGTCTACCTATCGCCCGCGCCGCTCTATCACGCCGCGCCGCTCGGCTGGTCGATGGGCGTGCAGGCGATCGGCGGCACGGTCGTGATGATGGAGCGCTTCGACGCCGAGGCGGCCCTCGAGGCGATCGAGAAGTACAAGGTCACGTCGGCGCAATGGGTGCCCACCCACTTCGTTCGGATGCTCAAGCTGCCGCCGGAGACGCGGGCGAAGTACGATGTCTCATCCCTGAAAAGCGTCTTCCACGCCGCCGCGCCGTGCCCCGTACCGGTGAAGGAAGCGATGATGGACTGGTGGGGTCCGATCATCCACGAGTACTACGCCGGGACCGAAGGCAACGGCTTCTGCTTCATCGCCGCCCAGGAGTGGCTGCAGAAGAAAGGGTCGGTCGGTCGCGGCCTCACCGCCCAGGTGAAGATCTGCGACGAGGAGGGCAACGAACTGCCCGTTCGCCAGGAAGGCGTGGTCTATTTCGCCGGCGGCGGCCAGTTCGAGTACCACAACGCGCCCGAGAAGACGGCCGAGAGCCGCAATCGGCACGGCTGGACCACGCTCGGCGACGTCGGCTGGCTGGACGAAGACGGCTATCTGTTCCTGACCGACCGCAAGAGCTTCATGATCATCTCCGGCGGCGTGAACATCTATCCGCAGGAAATCGAGAACCTGCTCATCTCCCACCCCAAGGTCGCGGACGTCGCCGTCGTCGGCGCGCCTCACGAGGAGATGGGCGAGCAGGTGGTCGCAGTGATCCAGCCGGTGAGCTGGAGCGACGCGGGCGACGAGCTGGCCGCCGAGCTCTCTGCTTTCGCCCGCGCCAACCTCTCCCACGTCAAGGCGCCCCGCAGGATCGACTTCATGGCCGAGCTGCCGCGCCATCAGACCGGCAAGCTCTACAAGCGGCTGATCCGCGACGCCTATTGGGGTAAGGCCGACGCCAAGATCGTGTGACTCGGGCGACAGCTCGGCGCGGTCCATCTGACACAAGGAGATTTGCGTGGACGCAGTGGAGATGAAGGACCTGCCGGGCCTGGTGGGACAGGAGACGGGAGTCTCCGACTGGCTCGTGATCACTCAGGAGCGGGTCAACCAGTTCGCCGACGCCACCGGCGATCACCAGTGGATCCACGTCGACGTCGAGCGCGCGACGCGCGAGATGGGCGGACCGATCGCCCACGGCTATCTCACCCTGTCCCTGATCCCCTTCCTCTCCCAGGGCCTGATGCCGGTGAAGGGCGTCACCCGGGGCATCAACTACGGATCCGACAAGGTCCGCTTCACCAACATGGTCCGCGTGGGCAAGCGTGTGCGCCTGCGCCAGAAGCTGCTGGGCGTCGAGGCGCGCTCCGGCGGGCTTCAGGTCAAGAACCAGTGCACGATCGAGATCGAGGGCGAGGAGCGCCCCGCCTGCGTCGCCGAGACGATCTCGGTCATCTACGGCGGGTGAACCTCAGGCGCGTCTCGCGAGGGCGAGGTTGAGGCCGAACCCGACGAAGACGCAGCCGGTCAGGCGATCCAGCGTCCTGACGATACCCGGGCGGGCGAGCCATCGCCGCGCCCGGGCGATCGCCCCGATCAGCAGGGCGAACCAGCCGAGCCCCAGGGCGACGTGGATGGCGGCCAGAAGGAAGGTCCAGGCGGGCGCGTTGACTCCCGCCGGAATGAACTGCGGCAGGAAACTCACATAGAAGACCCCGACCTTGGGGTTGAGCAGGTTTGTGAACAGGCCACGCCGGAACGGATGACCGGCGGCGCTGGGCGCGGCTTCGATCTGCAGGGCCGGGCGCGGCCTCAGCAGGAGCTGCACGCCCAGGTAGAGCAGATAGGCCGCTCCGGCCCAGCGCAGGACGGCATAGGCCGCTGTCGAGGCCGCCAGCAGCGCCGTCAGGCCGAGAGCGACCGCGCCGCCCCAGATCAGGCATCCCGTCCCCACGCCCACGGCCGCCCACGCCCCCGACCTGCGCCCTTCGGACGCCGCCGCCCTCAGCACCAGGGCGGTGTCGAGCCCGGGGGTCACCGTCACGAGGCTCGCGGCCAGGACGAAGGCGAACAGGGATTGGGCAATGGTCATGCCTGCAGCCTAGGCCAAAAGTTCGCCACTGGGCGCCGCCCGTCGCGAACTCACGAATTCCACCTGAGGCGCTTGATCGAGCGGCGCAATCAGCTAACCGCTGCCGTCCTTGCCGGTAAGGGGATGACCATGAAGCGTCGACTGATCCAGGCCGCAGCGACGGCTATCGTGCTTGCCGCGACCGCAGGCGCGCGCGCCGAGACGTTCACCCTTCAGGCGACGCCGCAGACGGTCGAGTGGGGCCACTACGATTCAAGCGCGACGCCCGCCCTGCGGATCAAGTCGGGCGACATCGTCGCGATCCACACCCTGATCACCAGCACGCCGCCAGCGCTGGAGAAGGCGGGCGTGCCGGCCGACCAGGTGCAGGACTCGCTGAAAGCCATCGTCGATCAGGTGAAGGACAAGGGCCCCGGTGGCCACATCCTGACCGGTCCGGTCTATATCGAAGGCGCGGAGCCCGGCGACACTCTGGAAGTCCGTGTGCTGAAGATCGATCTGGCGATCCCCTACGCCTACAACGCCTTCGGCTATGGGTCCGGCTCGCTGCCGGAGGATTTCCCCTATCGGCGGATGAAGATCATCCCGCTCGACTCCAAGGCCATGGTCGCCCATTTCGCGCCGGGTGTGGACGTTCCCCTGCATCCCTTCTTCGGCAGCATGGGCGTGGCGCCGCCAGCCTCGATCGGCCGCTACGACAGCACTCCGCCGGGGATCATTGGCGGCAATATGGACGACAAGTCACTGGTCGTCGGCACGACGGTGTACTTCCCGGTGTTTGCGCCCGGCGCCCTGTTCGAAGTGGGGGACGGTCACGCGGGGCAGGGCAACGGCGAAGTGGACATCACCGCCCTGGAGACCTCCCTGGTCGGAACCTTCCAGTTCGTCCTGCACAAGGGCACGCACCAGGACTATCCGCGCGCCGAGACCCCGACCGCCTATATTTCGATGGGGTTCGACGACGACGTGACCGTGGCTGCGCGCAAGGCGATCCGGCACATGATCGACTTCCTCGCCGCAGAGAAAGGCCTCTCCCGCGACGACGCCTACATGCTCACCAGCGTGGCTGGGGACACCGAGATCACCGAACTGGTCGACCGCAACAAGGGCGTCCATGTGGTCATGCCCAAGGCGATCTTCACCGGCCATTGATCTCTTTGCGTTAGAAGAGCGGCGTTTGGCGTGGTCCCCCGTCGGTGCGACTTTCGGCTATATGGCCGATGGGGCGATCGCCCCCGTTTGGCGCTGACGGAGAGCCCATGGCCGACGACGCACGTATCAACCCGGCGATTTTCGACGTGCCGATGGCTCGCATGCGAGCCCAGGCCCTGGGGGCGTCGAAGATCCGTGAGGTCGCAAATCGCGGCTATGGCGTTCCAGGGCTTCGACGCTTCTGGGTCGGAGAGAGTGACGAGGTCACCCCGCAGTTCATCCGCGACGCGGCCGTCCGGGCCCTCGAAGTGGGGCGCACCTTCTATACGCACAATCGCGGTACGGCGGAGCTGCGCGCGGCCCTGGGATCCTATCTGAACCGGCTCCACGGACAGGACTTCGATCCCGACCGTCTCTCGATCACGAGCGCCGGCATCCAGGCGCTGATGATCATAATGCAGGCCATTCTCGATCCCGGCGACCGGGTCGTGGCCGTGACGCCGGTGTGGCCCAACTGCACGGAAGCGCCCCAGATCCTGGGCGCTGAGGTCGTCAGGGTCGGCATCGAGCGGCGGGACGGGCGCTGGAAGCTCGATCTGGACAAGCTCATCGACGCGATCACGCCGGACACCCGGCTCGTCCTGCTCAATTCGCCGAACAATCCCAGCGGCTGGACCCTGGCGGCCGATCAGCGCCAGCCGCTGCTGGACCATTGCCGACGCCTGGGCGTCTGGCTGATCAGCGACGACGTCTACGAGCGCCTGACCTTCGAGACGGACAAGGCGCCGTCCTTCCTGCCCCTGGCCGACCCAAACGATCGATTGGTCAGCACCAACAGCTTCTCCAAGGCCTGGCGGATGACCGGCTGGAGGCTGGGATGGATGGTTGCGCCAGCCTCGTTGGAGGCCGATTTGGCCAAGCTGGTCGAGTACAACACCTCCTGCGCCCCGGACTTCGTCCAGTCGGCAGCCATCGCCGCCCTCAACGACGGGGAGCCCTTCATCGCCGAGGTTCGCGCCGGGCTCGTGGGACGCCGCGCGCGCCTGATGGACGGCCTACGCGCCTTGCCGGGCGTGGAGGCGACCGCGCCGGACGGCGGTATGTACGTCATGCTTCGGGTCGAGGGGGAGGGGGACAGCCTCGACCTAGCCAAACGTCTCATCGATGAAGCGGCCCTGGGCCTCGCTCCAGGCGCGGCCTTTGGGCCTGAGGGCGAAGGCTGGCTTCGCTGGTGCTTCGCCGTCAGCGAGCCGGCGCTGGACGACGGTGTCGAGCGCCTGGAGCGCTGGCTGCGCCGCCGCTAGAGGAGGCGAGGATTCTTCACTTCGGCGAAACGGGTTCGAGCTCGACGGTGATCGGCGTCCCCTTGGCGTCGAAGTTCGCCAGCACCTCAGGCGTCAGGTCGTTGCCGAAGTTGCCACCAAGGGCCGCCTCGCGGGCGAGGAGCAGGCCGCATTTGTGGGCGGCGAAGGCGGCGGTCACGAACGGCTGGGACGCCTCCAGGATCTGCGCATAGGCACGGTTGCGCGTCGCTTCGATCTGACGCTGGCGCGTGGCCACATCGACCTGCAGATTCTGCTCCCGTTTCTGGAGGCCGGCGGCCTCGGCCTCCAACTGCGGCTGAGTGAGGGTCGCGCGCTTGGCCGCCAGGGCCTTGCCCGAAGCCTCCAGGCGCGCCTTCTCGGCTTCGAGCGCGGCCTGAGCATGCGTCGCCAGGACCCTGAGGCGGCCCACGGCCGCCTGGCCGACCTTCGACTTCATGATCAGGTCGTCCCGGCTGAGCAGGCAGACGCCCGGGACGAGAGGACCAGTCAATCCGCCCACGGTCGCGGCTGGTTCAGCCGCTGGCGCGGGAGTGGCTGGCGGCGGGGTCTGGGCCGCCGCCGGCAGGGCCAGGCTCGCGGCCAGAATCGCGGCCAGGGCCTTGGTTGGCGCCATTCTTCTCTTCCTTTTCATGCTTACCCGCGGCCGACGAACGGCATCTTGGTCGCCATGACCGTGATGAACTGAACATTGGCCGACAGGGGAAGGCTGGCCATCATCAGTACGGCGTCGGCGACGGCCTGGACGTCCATCACCGGCTCCGGGATGAGACGACCATCGGCCTGCGGGACGCCGCCGGCCATGCGCGCTGTCATCGGCGTCTCCGCGTTGCCGATGTCGATCTGGCCACAGGCGATGTCGAACGCCCGACCGTCCAGAGAGATCGATTTCGTCAGCCCGGTGATTGCGTGCTTCGTCGACGTATAGGCCGCCGAATTGGGCCTCGGCGAATGGGCGGAGATCGAGCCGTTGTTGATGATGCGGCCGCCCCGCGGGTCCTGGCGCTTCATCTGGCGGACGGCGTGCTGGGCGCAGAGGAAGGCGCCGGTGAGATTCACGTCCACCACAGCCCGCCAGGCGTCGAGGGAGAGGTCCTCGAAAGGAACAGGCGGCGCGCCGCGGCCAGCGTTGTTGAACAGCACGTCGAGCCGACCGCAGCGAGCGACGGGTCCCTCGAACAGGTTGGCGATCTGATCCGGATCGGCGACATCCGCCGGCGCGACGATCGCCCGCTCACCTGCCTTGCTGAGTGCGGCAGTCTCTTCCAGCGCCGCCGCTCGCCGGCCGGCCAGCACCACCGTGTCGCCGCGCATCAGGAAGGCGAGCGCTACCGCCCGCCCGATTCCGCTTCCAGCGCCTGTGACGAGGATGACCTGACCCATAGGTCGGTCTTGACCATGCTTCGCCGCCACCCGGCAAGCCTTGCGCAGGTGGCGTCATCGCTGTCTGTTCAGCCTACGGACGCTGCGAAGGCGCTCCGGCCAGCGCCCATTCGACCGCGGCCTCTGCATGCAGCGCGGTGGTGTCGAACAGGGGGACGGCGCTGTCCTCTGGCTTCACCAGAAGCATGATTTCGGTGCATCCCATGATCACGGCCTGCGCGCCTCGCTGCACGAGGCGATCTATGATCTGGCGGTAGGCCTGCCGTGAGCTCTCCACGACACGACCCTTGACCAGTTCATCGTAGATCACGCGATGAACCTCGGTTCGGTCCGCCGGCTCTGGAACCAGGACCTGCAGTCCATGACGCGAGGCCAAGCGGCCCTTGTAGAAGTCCTGCTCCATCGTGAACGCCGTGCCCAAAAGGCCGACGCGGCTGAAGCCGGACGCCAGGATGCGCTCGGCGGTGGGATCCGCGATATGCAGCAGCGGCAGATCGACCGACGCCTGCACCTTTTCGGCCATCAGGTGCATGGTGTTGGTGCAGATCACGAGGAAGTCCGCCCCGCCGCGCTCGAGACGCCGAGCCCCTTCGATCACCAGGGACGTCGCCTCCGCCCATCGACTGGCGTGCTGAAGTTCGGCGACCTCGGCAAAGTCGACCGACCACATGAGGCAACGAGCGGAATGAAGCCCTCCCAGGCGGCGCCGAACGCCTTCGTTTATGAGCCGGTAGTACTGGGCGGAACTCTCCCAGCTCATGCCTCCGACGAGACCGATCACGCCCTGCGCTTCCATGTCGGCGCCTGCCTCCAATCCGGCTTTGGACCGCGCTTTATCGCAGGGGAGAGTTACCGATCTTAAGCGAGAGTCCCCGCGGCTTTCTCGGCTTCTTCCTGTCGCAAGGCGATGCGGGGACCATAGCTTGCCTGGAGCGCCTGGAGAACTTCAGGCGGCGCCGTTTCTGGGCGGCCAGCGTTGAAGGGCGGCGCCGGCGCATATTCGAGCGCGAGCTGGATCGTCTGCGCCACCCGGGAGTCGGCCAGTTCGGCCGCCAGGGTCAGGGCGAAGTCTATCCCAGCGGTGACGCCGCCGCCGGTGAGGATGTTCCCATCGCGGACTACGCGCCCTTCGTCGGGGATTGCGCCGAATAGAGGCAGGAGGTGGCGCCAGGCCCAGTGGCACGCCGCCCGCCGCCCCTGCAGAAAGCCGGCGGAGCCCAGGATCAGCGAGCCAGTGCACACCGAGGTCAGGTAGCGCGCGTCCGCGCCGAGCCGCCGGATGTGCCCCATGAAGGCGGCATCGTTCATCGCGGCGGTGCAGCCGAAGCCGCCGGGCAGCAACAGGACATCGCAGCTCTCGACATCTTCGAGGCGTGCAAGCCCCGTGAACCGCAGGCCGTCGGCCTCAATGTCTGCGCCTCCCAGGCTAGCGGTGATCACCTTCGCCCCCGGCAGGCGGCAAAGGACCTGGTGCGGGCCCGTGAAGTCCAGGTGGGTCACACCCGGATAGAGGGCGATGAGGATGTTCGTCGTCGACATGGGCATGTCCCCGGCTTGACCTGCGCCGAAGATGGCCTGCATCTGTCTCGGCAGGAATGACAATGATCCGCCAATTACAGCCATGACCCGACGCGTAGCGGTGGTGATCTTCGAGGGCCTCCAGATCCTGGACGCAGCCGGCCCCATCGCCGCTTTCGAGATCGCCGAGCGCTTCGTTCCGGGGAGCTACGCCCTCGAGGTGCGCGCCGTTTCAGGCGGCTCGATCGCCAGTTCGGCAGGGGCGGGGCTCTTCTCGGCGCCCCTGGGCGAGCCGGCCGGCCTCGATACCGTCCTCGTCGTCGGCGGCGAGGGCACGCGGTCCGCCATGCACGACGAGACGTTCCTTGCGTGGGTGCGGGCGGCCGCGTCTCAGGCGAGGCGCACGGCCAGCGTCTGCTCGGGCGCCTTCGTCCTGGCGGCTGCGGGCCTGCTCGATGGCCGCCGCGCCACGACACACTGGTCGCGCGCAGCCGGTCTTGCGCGCCACTTTCCGGCCGTGCGCGTCGAGCCCGACCGGATCTGGGTGCGCGATGGGAGGGTGTGGACCAGCGCGGGAATCACAGCCGGCATAGACCTTTGTTTGGCGTTGGTGGCCGAGGACCTCGGCGAGGCGGTCGCCCGCGAAGTCGCTCGCCAACTCGTGGTCTACTACCGGCGGCCCGGCGGCCAGTCGCAGTTCTCGGCGCTTACCGACCTGGCCCGGGCCGAGGGCCGGTTCGCCGGCCTCCTCACCTGGGCGCGGGAGAACCTCGACGAGCGACTGGATGTCGAGCGCCTAGCCGCCCATTGCGCGATGAGTCCCCGCCATTTCGCGCGCGCCTTCGCCGCCGAGACCGGCGTCACGCCGGCGAAGGCCATCGAGCGCCTGCGTCTCGAAGCGGCTCGCGCACGTCTCTCCGAGGGGCCTGCATCGCTCGACAGAATCGCCCGTGAGACCGGCTTCTCCGACGCCGACCACATGCGCCGCGCCTTCATCCGCGCATTCGGCCAGCCGCCCCAGGCGATGCGTCGCCTGGCGGCTTAGAATCCGCTAGCCCTCGCAGGTCAGGTCCGCGCGGGGATCACCACGGGCAGGTGCTCGTAGCCCTTCACGAAGCTCGAGAACACGCGGCGCGGCTCGCCGGTGACGCGGATGTCGGGGAAGCGCTTGAAGATCTCTTCCCAGATGATCTTGAGCTGCAGTTCCGCCAGGCGGTTGCCCACGCAGCGGTGGATGCCAAAGCCGAACGACATGTGGTGCCGCGGACGCTCACGCTCGATGTCGTAGCCGTTCGGGTTCTCGATCACCTCCTCGTCGCGGTTGCCCGAGACGTACCACATCAGGACCTTGTCGCCGGCGCGGATGGTCTTGTCGCGCAGCTTGTAGTCCTGCGTGGCGGTCCGGCGCATGTAGGCCAGCGGGGTCTGCCAGCGGATCGTCTCGCTGACCATGTTGTGGATCAGGTCGGGATCGGCCTTGAGCTTCCGGTACTGGTCCGGGTTCTGGTTGAGCGCCAGTATGCTGCCGCTAATGGTGTTGCGGGTGGTGTCGTTGCCGCCGACGATCAGCAGGATCAGGTTCCCGAGGTATTCCATGCGGTCCATGTTCCGCGTGGACTCGCCATGGGCGAGCATGGAGATCAGGTCGTTCTTCGGCGGCGCGCCCACCCGCTCGTTCCACAGGTTGAGGAAGTAGTCGGCGCACTCGAAGAGCGCCGCGCGGCGGAGTTGTT
>DASXGQ010000188.1:0-33058 GCA_036488995.1 Caulobacteraceae bacterium | reverse complement strand
CTTGCCGTGATCCTTCATGATCGCCAGGACGCAGTGAAGCTGCAGGTCCGGCCGGTCCAGATCAGGCCGCGACTTCAGGAAGGCGCCGGCCTCGAGGAAGTTCTGCCGGCCCAGACCCTGTCCGAAGAGCATGTAGTTGAGGCCGATGCCGACCCGGCCCAGCCCCTTGTTGGCGGAGTACACGGTCTTGGTGCGTGGCGTCTCCCAGGAGACGGTGACGTCGAGGTGGTCCTGCAGGTTGGCGCCGACGCCCTCGAGCTCGTGGACTGGCGTGATCCCTGACTTGCGGATCTCCTCCGGATCGCCAATCCCGGAGAGCTGTAGGATGTGCGGAGACTGGACGGCGCCTGCGCATAGCAGCACCTCCGCCTCGGCGAAGACCTGACGGGTCTTGCCCTCCTGGACGAATTCAACGCCAACCGTCCTGCCCTTCTCCACCAGGAGCCGCGTGATCCGCGCTCCGGTCTCGCATGTCAGGTTCGGCCGCCCCAGGGCCGGATGCAGATAGGCCGCCGAAGCGCTCCAGCGTCGCCCATTGCGGATCGTCAGCTGGTAGGGCCCGAAACCCTCTTGCTGGAAGCCATTGAAGTCGGGCGTCAGGCGATGGCCAGCCTGGACGCCGGCTTCGATGAAGGCGTCGTAGATCTCGTGCTTTGTCGAGGCCTTGGAGACATGCAGGGGCCCCTGCCCGCCGTGATAGTCGTCACCGCCGCCTTCGAGGGATTCGGAACGCTTGAAGTAGGGAAGCACGTCGGCGTAACCCCACCCGCCGAGGCCCATCTGTCTCCACTGATCGTAGTCGCGAGCATGGCCGCGAATATAGATCATGCCGTTGATGGAGGAGGATCCGCCCCAGCCGCGGCCCCGCGGCCACCACAAGCGGCGGTTATCGAGATTGGGCTCCGGCTCTGTCCAGAACCCCCAGTTGTAGTCACCCTTCTGGGTGATCAGGGCGCCCACGCCGGCGGGCATGCGCACGAGGAGGGAGTTGTCCTTTCCGCCCGCCTCCAGCAGCAGGACCTTGGCGGCGGGGTCTTCACTCAGGCGGGCGGCCAGGACGCAGCCGGCGGAACCGGCCCCGATGATCACATAGTCCCAGCGATCGACAGCCATCGAACCTCCGCTCCAGAGCGAATCGCCCGGCTCTCTTACGGCGCGCGCCTCCGCGGAGGCAAGCGAGGACGCGCGGAGGAGGACGGGAGGCGTCGGACGGCAGGCAGCTGGAGTGTGATCGCTCGCCTTCGCCTTGAGGACTGACGCCATGGACCAACGCCCGGCCATGAAGGAGTTCTTGGCCGGGTTGTGGGAAGGCTTCAGGCGACGGCGCCCCCCGCAGGTGAGGACCACGTGACGATAACCTGGGAGCCGTGACCCGGCGCCGAGGTGATGGAGAGACTTGCGCCGATGGCGGCGGCGCGCTCGCGCAGGCCCTGGAGGCCGAAGCCGGCCTGGACGCTGGCGGGGTCGAACCCCTTGCCGTCGTCGGAGACAGCGAGCCACACGACGCCGGGAACACAGGTCAGGCGCACGCGCAGGACCCGAGCGCACGAATGGCGCGCGGCGTTCAGCATCGCCTCCTGGGCGATCCTGAGAAGCTCGTGCGCGACTTCCCCAGGGAGCGCCGGCACGGGATCGAGCATGGCGACGATCTCGACCTGGCCCAGGCGCCGCAGACCCTCGAGCGCGGCCGACAACATGGCGCCCAGATCCGGGCGCGGCGACTTGAGCGCCGCCATCGTGCGGCGGGCCTCGACCAGGTTCTCTCCGGCGATCTGATAGGCGAGGTCGAGCGCCTGGCGCGCCTGAGGCGGCAGCTTCGACTGCGCCTGCGCCTGCGCCAGCTCGAGCTGAAGCCGGATGGCGGCGAACCCCTGGGCCAGGGTGTCGTGGATTTCCCGTGCGATCCGCCTGCGCTCCTCGATCACCGCGGTCTCCCGCGGCAGGTTGCGGAACGGGGGCGAACGGCGGGGCCTTGCCGGGCGTGGGATTTCGAGGACGGCTGTCATTGTCATGGCTGAACTCGGACTTCCGAGCTCAATATCGTCCCCTCGGCCGGCGCACGCACGTTAGCTGTCGTTAGACGTTGTGAGCCCTGTGTAGGGGCGGATCACGCCGGTCCCACCGCCCGCTAACAGCCGGCCTTACGCGTCACGAGGCTGGAAGGTTCGCCATCGCCCAGGCTTCCAGCCCCCCGCGATACCAGTAGACGTTGGTATAACCGGCGTCGCGAGCCCGCAGGGCTGCATTGTAGGATTCCCAGCATTGGGGTCCCTCGCAGTAGAAGACCACCGGGTAGGACTTGTCGCCGCCCGTGTCCTTGTCCAGCAAGCCTCCAAGGTCCCCCGAAGGGATGGGCATGCCCACGCCCGGATACCGGCGTGCGCCTGGCAGGCCCGCGTGCGGCGCATCAAGGACGTCCACCAGTAGAAATCGGCGATTGTTGTGAAGGTCGTTGTAGAGCTCGCCCGTGGAGATGGTTCGAGCGCCCGGAATGGTCAGAGGCGTGAGGGTCCCGACATTCTCTTCGATGGTGTTCCGGGGCGGCACTCCGAAGTCCATCCCCTCCCGGCCGAACACGCGCACGGCTGTCGGATCGTTCAGGTTCGCCTCAGCCACAGGAGGCTTTGGGGCAGGCTGATCTGCGCTCGCCGGGCGGTTTGCGACATCGGTGGGCGCGGCGGGCTTCAGAGGCGCCGGGACCTGCGCGGTCTGGTCGGTCGACGCCTTTGCGACCGGCGGTTCCCGGAAATGGATCAGGGAGAAACCCACCAGCCCGGCGCCGATGAGAAAGGCAAGCACGCGAGCCGAGCGGTTGACCACGCCCGGCATCTCCGAGCCGAAGATCTTGAAGCCTCCGCTCACCAACGCCAGGAGGAGCATGACCGCGCCAAGGACGAAGATCCCGATCGTGAGGGTCTGGGGCATGCCTCCTCCCGCAGGCCACCCGTGGCGCGGCCAGTCAATCGCTTTTCATCGCAAACGCAAGTACGCCTTCGCTCAGATCTATGTGCGGCAGGTCAGTTCGTGCAGGGCGATGGCGGCGGCGCTGGCGACGTTGAGTGAATCCCAGCCGGTCGCCATCGGAATGCGGAAGGTCCGCGCTCGCGCCAGCAGGTCTGGCGGCAGGCCTGGCCCTTCGGAGCCCACGAGGAGCGCGGCGCGGGAAGGACGGGCAAGGCCCGCCAGGGGCTCGGCGGCGCCCGGGCTCAGGGCGAGCGCCTCGAGGCCGGCCGTCGCGAGCACGGCCAGGGCGTCCGCGCCCGGCTCCAGGCGTGCGAAGGGGACGTGCAAGGCCGCGCCGACCGACACCCGTATGGCCTTGCGATAGAGCGGATCGCAGGACGTCGCGTCCAGCAGCACCGCGTCCACGCCGAAGGCCGCGGCGTTGCGAAAGAGGCCGCCCATGTTGTCGTGGTTGGCGATCCCGTGCAGGACCAGGACCAGCCCTCTCTCCCCCAGCGTCGCGAGCAACGCGGCCGCGCCCGGGTCCGGTGCGCGCAGGCCATGGGCGAGGATTCCCCGGTGGATATGGAAGCCGGCGATCTCGTCCAGCACCGCCTGGCCGGCGACGTGGACGGGGATCTCGTCCGGCAGGCTCTCGATCAGGGGCGAGAGCTTCGCCAGCCGCTTTCCGTCCACCAGCAGCGAGGCCGCGCGATGTGGACCGCCCCCGGTGAGGAGGACGCGCAGGACGACTTCGCCCTCGGCGATGAAGCTGCCCTGGCGGCCGACCAGGTCGCGCTCGCGCACCTGGCGGTAGACGGCCACCCGCGGGTCGCCGGGATCGTCGATGGGAATGAAACGGGCCAAGGCCCGAGCTTATGGGGACTCCGGCGTCACCACCAAGTGGCGACGCCGGGTCCGCACGTGGCGACCGGTTTAGCCGATCCACTTCGAGTTGCGGATGACGCTGCAGAAGTTCCCGCGGTGGAAATGCGGATCCTTGTCTGCAAGCACGTCGGCCTTCACGTTCCCGAAGGTCGTGTCAGGCTTGTGGTGGATGCCGTCGTAGAACGCCTGGATGATGTCTTCCTTGAAGTGCGGCGTGCGCGGGAAGGCCTTCACCACCGCCTCGCGGTCTTCTTGGCGGAACTGATCGTAGGCGATGCCGAGCACGTCCATCTCCACCCCGGTCGTAACCAGGGCGATGATCGGATGCATGTGCTCGGGGATGCCGGGCGTCGTGTGCAGGGCGATTGCCGTCCACACGCGCTCGACGTCCAGTTCGGGCACGCCGCGGCTCCTGAGAAAATCCCGCGCCGCATTCGCCCCATCGACCTCGAAGCGCTCGTTCGGGGTGCTGTGCTGGGGCGTCAGGCCCATGTCGTGGAACATGGCCCCGGCGTAGAGCAGCTCGCGATCGAAGCTCAGGCCGCGCCGAACGCCGGTCATGGCGGCCCAGTGGTAGACCCGGCTCGAGTGATTGAAGAGCAGTTCGGATTCCGTGTCGCGGACCAGCTGGGTGATCTCGCGGGCAAGCTTGCTGTCCGGCGGCGCGATGCGTTCTGCAGTGATC
The DNA here is from genome assembly GCA_036488995.1 of Caulobacteraceae bacterium. Taxonomy (GTDB): domain Bacteria; phylum Pseudomonadota; class Alphaproteobacteria; order Caulobacterales; family Caulobacteraceae; genus Acaudatibacter. The sequence continues at coordinate 28,542 of DASXGQ010000188.1, read as the reverse complement.
GTCATGGGTGTCTCCCTTCGTAGCGTCCAGTCAGAGGCTAGAAAGTCGCGTGCATGTCTGCTATTGCAGTCTCACGGCAAAAGTGGACATTTGACGTGCAATCACGACGTGCAATTGCATCGCCCCCCCGGAGCGTCGGCGTCTTGGCGGTTCCCGGCGTGCAACTTCTGGATGTTGCAGGCCCACTCGACGTGTTCGCCGAGGCGAATGTGCAGACCGGCTCGAAAGTTTACGACCTCAGGGTCGTGGGCGCAGAACCCGGACCGGTCGTAACCTCGGCCGGGACGCGCCTCATGCCGGACCTGGTCGCAGGTCGTGACGCCTGCGTCTTCGACACCCTGCTTGTGGCCGGCGCGCCGCATATCGTCGACGAGGTCCCTGACGAGGGGCTGCTGGACTGGCTGCACGACCAGGCGAAGCGGACGAGGCGGATCGGCTCGGTATGCAGCGGCGCCTGGATGCTCGCCGCCGCAGGCCTGCTGGACGGCCGACGCATCACCACCCACTGGGACGTCGCTGCCCAGCTGACGGAGCGCTTCCCCAAGGTGATCGTCGATGTCGACGCTCTCCACGTCAGCGACGGCCCGGTGCGCACGTCAGCAGGCGTCACGGCGGGCCTCGACCTGGCGCTGGCCCTGGTCGAGGAGGACGCGGGGCGGGACGTGGCGAAGAGCGTCTCGGCGCAGCTGGTGATGTTCTTCAAGCGGCCCGGCGGCCAGCTGCAGTTCAGCCGCCGCGGCGAAATTCACCCTGCCGGTCGTTCGAGCCTGCAGGAAGTCCAGCGGTGGGCGCTCGCCAACCTCACGGCCGATCTGGACACCCAGGTCCTGGCCGAACGTGCAGGGCTCAGCGCCCGCCACTTCGTGCGCTTGTTCCAGGCCGAGATCGGGCTCACCCCCGCGACCTGGGTGGAGATCGCGCGAATAGAATCCGCCCGGCAGGTTCTCGAATCGGGAGCCCCCCCGAAGAAGGCCGCGGGCGAAGCCGGCTTTCGCGACATCGACACGTTCCGTCGCGCATTCGTGCGGCAGGTGGGCGTTACCCCGGCAGAGTACCGCCGCCGTTACGAGGCGCCGACGCAGTAGCGGCTAGGGCCTGATGCGTTCGCACGGAACAGATGCGAACGTTGAATCAGGCTCTACACATTTAAATCTAGAGCAAATCACCCCCGTTCAGACGGTTCTGTCTGAACGGGGCTTGCTCTAGCGTGCAACAGCCCGGATCGTCATCTCAACGGCGATCCGATCGCCGGCCGTGACGTTGGCCTTTCGCCGGACGGCGACCTTCAGCGGCAGAAGATAGGTCTCGTCCTTGGGGAACAGCGAAGTCGTAAAAGCGGTCTCGCCGATCCTCGCCTCGACGGGGACCATGCCCCATCCATAGGTGACCGCCCTGGCGACTCCCTTGAGCTCCGTCACGTGCTCTGCGGGGACGGAGACGAAGAAGTAGGGTGACGGACCGCGCCAATAGATGACCTCCGCTTCGAAGCGGAACTGGACGAAGGACTCTGCGTTGGCGCCCGTCATCGCAACCCCTGATGTCGATTACGGCAGCTTAGATTGCGACCGGGCTTCTCGCGACCGCCGCCGATCAAGCGGTCGACCTTTGCCGCCGATGCGCTAGACTCTTCGCTATGGCGCACGATCATCCGCACGACCACGCCGACGGGCAGCATCCGCCATCCGACATGCACCTGCGGGTGAAGGCGCTGGAATCGATCCTGGTCGAGAAGGGACTGGTCGATTCCGCGGCGCTGGACGCCATTGTCGAGCACTACGCCGAGGACGTCGGCCCCAAGAACGGGGCGCAGGTCGTCGCCCGGGCATGGACCGACGCGGCGTTCCGCCAGCGGCTGCTGAAAGACGCGACCTCGGCCGTGGCGGAGTTCGGCTTCACCGGCGCCCAGGGCGAGCACGTGGTGGCGGTTGAGAACAGCGCTCAGGTCCACAACCTCGTCGTGTGCACCCTGTGCTCCTGCTATCCCTGGCCGCTGCTGGGCCTGCCGCCGGTCTGGTACAAGTCCAACGCCTACCGTTCGCGCGCGGTGATCGATCCCAGGGGCGTCCTGCGCGAGTTCGGCGTCGAGCTCGACGAGCGCGTGGAGATCCGCGTCTGGGACTCGACGGCCGAGGTCCGCTACCTGGTGATCCCGCAGCGACCGGCAGGGACGGCGGGACTGGGAGAGGGGGAGCTTGCGGCGCGCGTGACCCGCAACGGCATGGTGGGGACCGCGCTCTTATGAACGGCGTGCACGACATGGGCGGGATGACCAACCTCGGCCCGCTCGAACGGGAAGAAAACGAGCCGGTGTTCCACGCGCCGTGGGAGGGACGGGTGTTCGCGATGACCATCGCCTCGCCCACGCGGGTCAACCTCGACTACGGCCGCCATCAGCGCGAACTGATCCCAGGGCCCGAGTATCTGCCGATGACCTACTATGAGCGATGGTTCCGCTCGCTCTCCGACGCCCTGGTCCGGCGCGGCTTTGTGTCCCCCGAGGAGCTGCAGAGCGGTCGGGCCGCGGCCCGGTCGGCCGAGGCCGCGCCGCGATCGGCCGGGGAGATCATCGCAGGCCTCTCCGCCCGCGGATCGTATGTACGGGAGCGTGCCGCCGCTCCCCTGTTCGCAGTCGGAGCGCGGGTCCGCGCCCGGAACATCAATCCAACCGGCCACACCCGCCTGCCCCGCTATGTCCGTGGCCATGTCGGCGTGGTCGAGCGCTGCCACGGAGCGCACGTCTTTCCCGACAGCAACGCCCGGCTGGCCGGAGAGGACCCGCAACACCTCTATAGCGTGCGCTTCGCGGGGAAGGAGCTGTGGGGCGAAGAGGCCGATCCGACCATCACGGTCGCCCTGGATCTTTGGGAGCCGTATCTTGAGCTCGCCTGAGCCGGGTTCGATGGGCGTCAGCATCGGAGCGGAAGGGCCGCCCTTCGCCGAGCCCTGGCAGGCGCAGGCCTTCGCCCTGGCCCTGCAGCTCCATGCCCAAGGCGCCTTCAGCTGGCCGGAGTGGTCGGAGGTCTTCGGCAGCGAACTCGCGAGCGCGCCGGACGCGGACTACTACGACTGCTGGGTGGCGGCGCTCGAGCGGCTGGCCTCCGACCGCGGGCTCGCCAGCGCCGAGGCGCTTGGCGAGCGCAAGCAGGCCTGGGCCGACGCCTACCGTCGCACGCCGCACGGGCGGCCGGTGGAACTGTGACGGTCTAGACGCGACGCAACTCGAACTTGGCCGCTCGCCTGTTCAGCGCGGCGAGCGCCTCGGCCGCCTCGGCGGGGGCCCAGCCAAGGCTCGCCTCGCCGACGGCCACCTCGCCAAAACAGGTCTCGGGCAGCAGCCCCTGTTCGAAGCGGCCAAACAGCCAGGTTCCCGTGTCCTGGGCGACAGTGAGCGCCGCCTGCTCCATCGCCGCGGCAGGGGCCGCGAAGTGGACCTGAAAGGAGTTGCAGTGTGGCGGACTGGGGAAGACCGTCAGGCCCGGCGTCTCGTGGATCGCCTGCGCCAGGGAGATCGCGTGGCGATGATACTCCGCCATCCGCGGCAAGGTGCGCTCGAGTCCGTCGAGGGCGGTGACGATCAGCGGGAACGCCAGAGGCAGGTCGCCTCCATAACGCAGCCGCCAGGGCCGGGCCGCAGCGATCAGCGAGGCTGGACCGGCCAGGACGCAGCCGGCGATCCCGCCCAGCCCCTTGTAGAGCGAGACATAGACGCTGTCGGCCAGGGAGGCGATTTCGGCGAGCGGCCTACCGTACCACGGCTGGACCTCCCACAGCCGCGCGCCGTCCAGATGGAAGGGAATTTGGTTCGCGCGCGCCCAGTTCGAGATGGCGGTGAGGTCGTCCCAGGCCAGAGCCTGGAACCCGGCGCGGCGCAGCGGCAGCTCCACGGTCACCGCAGCCAGCGGCTCGGAGAGCCTCTCGAGATCTCCCACGCCGAAGTGCCGGTGGTCTGAGCCCACCCGCGCCATGGTCAGGCCGGCGAGGCGGTCGAGGGCGCCCCCCTCGTCGAGGGCAAGGTGGGACTTGGGATGCAGCGCGACGACCTTCGAAGGCCGGTCGGCGGCGTGGGCCAGGAACGCCGCCTGCTGGGCGACGATCCCCTTGGGGAACCAAAGGGCCGCTTCCTTGCCGAGCACCCGCGCCACGGTCTGCTCGAGCCGTTCGATCGCCGGTCCGCTGCTGTAGGCGTCGAGGCCCAGAGCGAGGTGGGGCGAAGCGGCCATGGCCGCCACCCAGTCGGCGGCGGACTTCGGCCGGTCGAAAGAGAGCCACCGCGTGCAACGCGCCCGCAGAGCCCTCTTTTCATCGTCCGTCAGCGTGAGCATCGTGCGGGACCTCAGGCTGGTTTCGGCAGGAAGGGGATGCGGCGGCGGATCATGCGCCAGGCATCGTGGCTTTCGCTCAGGCCCAGGACGCGAGCAGCGCCGAAGTAGCCGCCCACGCCGAGGGCGACGCCGGCGCCAAGCCCCACGAGGCGAGGCAGGCCGAGGTGGCCCGCCTCCAGCTTCGCGCCGATGGCGAGGCCGGCGCAGACCCCGGCGGCGAGGAGGCAGCGGGCGAGGAACCCGATCCAGGGCGCGCCGGCGCCCAGGTCCACCCGCTTTCGCAGGGCGAAGAACAGCTGGCCCATGTTGATGACCGCGACCGCGGAGGTGGTGAGGGCAAGCCCGACGTGGCCAAGCCCCAACACCTGCATATTGAAGAAGTTCAGGACGAGGTTGATGGCGATCCCGATCAGGCTGACCCGAAGCGGGATCTTGGGCAGGTTCAGCGCGTAGAAGCACGGCCGCAGAACCATGATCGCCGCATAGCCGGAAAGCCCTACGGCGTAGGCTTCTAGGGCCATGGCCGTCTGGTGGGTGTCGTGAGCGCTGAACCGGCCGTGCTGGTAGATCACCGCGATGATCGGATCGGCCAAGGCCGCGAGGCCCGCGGCCGCCGGCAGGGTAAGGAAGGCGGCGAGGCGCAGCGAGTCTTTGGCCGTGTGACCGAAGGCGGCCATGTCGCCGCGCGCAGCCGCGCGGGTGACTGCCGGCAGGGTTGCTGTCCCGAGTGAGACGCCGAACACGCCGATGGGGAGCTGCATCAGGCGAAAGGCGCAGTAGAGCCAGGACTGGCCGCCGTTGATCTCCGAGGCGAACATGCCGTTGACCAGCACGTTCACCTGCACCGTCGCCGCGGCGATCAGGCTGGGCCACATCAGCCGCCAGAGCTCGGCCAGCCGGGGGTCTCTGAGGTTGAACGTCCAGCGGAAACGGAAGCCCTGAGCGAAGAGGCTGGGTAGCTGCATGCCCAGCTGGCAGAGCCCTCCGAGCAGCACGCCCACGCTCACGCCGTAGAGGGCCCGTTCGTCGAACACCGGATGACGCCAGTGTGCCCGCGCTCCCGGATCGAAGGCGAAGGCGAGTCCCACGCCCGCCACCACCGAAACGATGTTGAACACCGTCGAGGCAGAAGCCGGGACGCCGAACACGAACCTGGCGTTGAGCATCCCCATGACCGCAGCGGCCAGGGAAACGAACAGGATGAAGGGAAAGAGGATGCGCGTGAGGCGCACCGCCAGGTCGAACTTCCCCGGCACGTTGTGGAAGCCGAAGTTCGTCACCTCCACGATGGCCGGCGCGCCGGCGATGGCGGCCACGCACACCAACCCCATCAGGAAGATCATGGCGGTGAGGATGAGGTTCGCCAGTTCCCAGGCCGGCTTCTCGCCCTCGGTCTCCCAGGTCCGGGTGAAGAGGGTGGTGAAGGCGAGCGACAAGGCGCCCTCGGCGAAGAGGTCGCGCAGGAGGTTGGGGATGCGGAAGGCGGCGATATAGACGTCGAGCAGCTTGCCCGCGCCGAACATGGCGGCGAAGACGACCTCGCGCACGAGACCGAAGAGGCGCGAGCCGATGACAGCGAGGCCGACAACACCGGCGGCGCGGCGGGTGCTGTGGGAGGGCGCGGTCACTTTCGGCGAGGGCGCTTGTGGCGGTTTGGTCGCGACGGACAAGAAGCGTCCCTACCGCCCCTTCCATTGGGGCGCGCGCTTCTCCGCGAAGGCGCGCGGCCCCTCGATGAAGTCCTCCGACCGGAACAGGGCGGCGACCTCCGGATAGCGGTTCTGGCCCTTGATGGCGGCCTCGAGCGTCGGCTCGTCGAGACCCCGCAGGACGGCTGCCTTGGAGGCCTGGATCGACATCGGGCTGCACTCGGCGATCATCTGCGCCCAGCGCCGCGCGGCCGGCATCAGGCCCTCCGCCGTGGTGACCTCATTGACGAAGCCGAGGTCCAGCCCCTGCTGAGCGGAGACGCGGCGGGCGGTGAGGATCATGCCCATGGCGCGCTTGAGCCCGATCGCGCGCGGGAGGCGGTGCAGGCCGCCGGCGAGGGCCGCCAGGCCCACGCGCGGCTCCGGCAGGGCGAACACGGCCTTGTCGGAGGCGATGATCAGGTCGCATGCCAGGGCGATCTCAAAGCCCCCGCCCATGGCCACGCCATTGACCGCGGCGATCAGCGGCTTGGCCAGGTCGAAGCGGGAGGTGAGGCCCGCAAAGCCCGAAGGCGGGGAGCGCATCTCCCCTCCCCCTGCCTGCCACTTGAGGTCATTGCCGGCGGAGAAGGCCCGATCGCCGGCGCCGGTGACGATCATCACCCACTGGGACGGGTCCGCCGCGAAGTCGTCGATGGCCTTGGCCATCTCGAAGTGCATCGGCGAGTGGACCGCGTTCATGACCTCGGGGCGATTGAGAGTCAGCGTGGTGACCCCGCCGTCCCGCTCCAGGTGGATGAATTCGAAGGCCATCGGCGGCTCGCTCCCTGAGCGCCATGATCGGCGGCGCAGCCTCTCTTACAGCGGGGCGAGGCCCGCCTTGAAGCGTTTCCAGTTGGCGACGTAGTGCAGCGCCCCGCCGGCGATCGCCTCGGCCTGCGCCGGCTCCAGGGTGCGGACGACCTTTCCGGGCGAGCCCATCACCATTGAGCGGTCCGGGATCTCCTTGCCCTCGGTGATCAGGCTGTTGGCGCCGATGATGCACTGGCGCCCGATCTTCGCGCCATTGAGGATCACCGAACCGATTCCGATCAGGCTGCCCTCGCCAATGGCGCAGCCGTGGAGCATGACTTGATGGCCGACGGTGACGTTCGCTCCGATAATCAGGGGCGATCCCATGTCGGTATGCAGGACACTGTTGTCCTGGACGTTGGAATTCTCGCCCACTTCGATGGCTTCGTTATCGCCACGCAGGACCGCGCCAAACCAGACACTCGCATTTTTCTTCAAAATTACATTACCAACCACGACCGCATTCGGCGCTATCCAGTATTCGCCGTCTTCCGGCAAGGTGGGCGCGATGCTGCCAAGTTTAAAGGCATTCATCCGCACACCTCCTAATCTTCGAAAGCGCCACTTATAAACCTTCTGGAAATGGGTTTAGATCAGGATCGTCAGGCGATTCGGAGGGCCGTCGAAAGCGCTCCGATCCCACTGCGGGCGGTCCCGCCCGCAGTCTCTGCTGGACGGAGTTGTGGGTGTCGCGCAGGCAGGCCGGGCGGTCAACACCGCCCCCTACGCCGAGTTCGAAGGCCTCCGGCGGAGCGCCGGCGGCGGACAAATCCCATCCGTTTCCATCCCTAAACTGCATCAGAGGGCGAGCCATTCCGGTTTCGCCCTTTTTCTTTGGCCACGGCCAACGCCACGGAGGACTCCCATGACCAAGCGGCCCCTCAAGCGGCTGGTGCGCGAAGGCGCCTTCGACGACCGGGAATTCCTGGAAGATTCGAAGATCCGCCGTCTCCCAGTCGGACGAGGATGGAATCCGCTTCCCGGGGAGGACGAACGCGAACAGGCCTACCTCAAGACGATAAGGCCGAAGTCGGAAGGCCAGGCCCGTCTGATGGCCGCGATCGACAGCAAGCCACTGGTGGTGGCGCTGGGTCCCGCGGGGACGGGCAAGACCTACCTGGCGATCGCCAAGGCGGTGGAAGCGCTGGAGGCGGGCCGCGTCGGCCGCATCGTGCTCTCGAGACCGGCCGTCGAGGCCGGCGAGTCGCTCGGCTACCTGCCCGGGGAGGTCGAGGACAAGCTCGCCCCCTATCTTCGACCGCTCTACGACGCCCTGTCGGACCGGCTGTCGATGAAGCGTGTGCGCTCGCTGATCAGCGAGGGCGCAATCGAGATCGCGCCGGTCGGGTTCATGCGCGGCCGAACGCTCAACAACGCCTTCGTCGTGATCGACGAGGCGCAGAACTGCACCTACGTCCAGCTGAAGATGCTGCTCACCCGCCTGGGGTGGAGCTCCACGATGGTGGTGACGGGCGACCCCGCCCAGTCGGACCTCCTGCCGGAACTCTCCGGACTGGGGAGCGTCGCCGAGCGGCTCGAGAAAGCGCCTAACATCGCCGTGGTGCGGCTCGAAGACGTCGACATCGTGCGCCACCCCCTCGTCGCCGAGATGCTGTCGGTCCTGTAGGAGTCTGGCCCACTATCCTCAAACTCCGTCGTGGCCGGCCGTCGGCGCCGGCCACGACGAGAAGAAAGGGACTCGGCAACTGGGACTAGGACGTCCGCGTCAGGCGATGGGGCTGACGCCGCACCAGCCGGGAAGGAAGGCGGCGTCGTTCGACCGCGCGAGGCGGACCGCCCGCTCGAGGGCCGTGTCATAGTCCTTGTCGATCGACTTGCGCTTGATCCGCTGCCGCAGGAAGTCGGCCCATAGGAACTCGCTGAAGGGCGTCATGTCCTTCGAGTAGCCTCCGGCGTGCCTAAGGTCCCCGGCGAGGCTGCGATAGGGATCATCCTTCAGTCCTTCGATCGAACCCGGAATCGCCTCGAAGTCGGTGCGCTTTCCCTCAGTGTCGTACGTGTGACACCAGTTACGGTTATCCAGGTACCGCCAGAACGAGACTTTCGACAGGGCGCTGAGATCCGCTGTCACCGTGACCAGGACCGATTCGACGCCCTCCTTGTGCAGGGCGCAGGCCAGGTGGTGGTTGTCGATGATGTAGTGCCGTTTCTTCGGTCCCAGGACCGTGGGGATCATGTGACGGCCGATGAACGACCCGCCGGCCTGGTCTGTGAGCTGACGAAAGCGCCGACGCTTTTCCTCGACTTCGTGGAAGCCGACGGTGATCTGCGTGGGCTTGAGATCCAGCAGGGGCTGGGGCCTCAGCAATGGTTCGTGCGCTGTCATACAGACAGCCTAAACCTCTCGGCTTCGCCGGGCGAATCCTCAGCCGTTCGGATTGAAAGTCATGAACATTCCCACGGCGGCTGCGGCCATCGCCGCGGTGGCGAGCCAGCCCACAGTCCTAAGCACCGGCGGCAGGGTGAACTCGCCCATGGCGGCGCGCCGCTGACCAAGGTGAACGATCAGGGCCATGAGCGGCACGGCCGTGACGCCATTGATCACGGCGCTCCAGAACAGCGCCTTCATCGGATCGAGATGGACGAAATTGATCGCCCCGCCGATTACCATGGCCGCAACGATCGCGCCGTAGAAGGCCGGCGCCCGCCTCCACTTGCGCGCCAGCCCCACGCGCCAGGCCATCACCTCGCCGAGCGCATAGGCGGCGGAACCCGCCAACACGGGGAGGGCCAGCAGGCCGGTGCCGATGATTCCCATGGCGAACACCGCGAAGACGAAGGGGCCGGCGATTGGTTTGAGCGCCAGCGCCGCCTGAGAAGAAGTCTCGATATTGGTGATCCCATGCGCGTGCAGGGTGGCGGCGGTGGTGATGACGATGGACAGCGCGACGGTGTTGGAGAGCCCCATGCCGATCCAGGTGTCCAAGCGGATGCGGGAGAGCTCGACCGGCGCCTGGTCCGGCGCCTTCTTGAGGGCTCGGGAGCCTTCGTGCTCCTTCATGTCCTCCACTTCCTCCTCCGCCTGCCAGAAGAAGAGGTAGGGGCTGATGGTGGTGCCCAGGACCGCGACGATGACCGTGAGATAGCCAGGCGCCAGGGAGATCTTGGGAATCACGAGGTGGCGCAGCACCACGCCCCAGGGCACGCCGACCACCAGCACGACCCCGACATAGGCGAACAGCGAGAGGGTGAGCCATTTCAGGATCGGGACGTAGCGGGCGTACCGGACGAACACCTCCAGCATCACCGAGACCAGGCCGAACCCCGCGGTGTAGAGAAGCGTCGGTCCGCCGATGACGAGGCCGAGGGCTGCTCCCATCGCGCCCATGTCCGCGCCGAGGTTGATGGTGTTGGCGGTCGCGAGCAGCAGGATGATGGTCCACACCAGCCACCGCGGATAGTAACGGCGCAGGTTTCCGGCGATCCCACGGCCGGTCACCCGTCCGATCCGCCCGCAGATCTCCTGTATCGCGCACATCAGGGGCCAGCTGAGGAAGAGCGTCCAGCCAAGGTCGTAGCCGAACTGCGCGCCAGCCTGGGAATAGGTGGCGATGCCGCTTGGGTCGTCGTCGGACGCGCCGGTGATGAGTCCAGGTCCGAGAATGTCGCCGATCTTGGGCCTGCGCCGACGCTTGACTTCGGAAAGCGGGTTCGGGATTGGCCACTCGACCGGCGTCGAGACGGCGGGGTCCCGGGGACGGGTCTTGGTCATCGCCTCCCCTCCTCGCCGATCCGCCAATCTGGATCGTCACATCGGCGAGATTCGCGACCACGCTCGGGGGAGCGGCATGGCGATGACGGACGTCCATGACTGAACCGCGCAGATGGGCGGTTGGCCGCCGGGCCCTGTCGCTCGCCGCCGGGCTCGCCTGGGCCTGCCTCGCCGCAGTCGCCGAGGCTCAGGAGCAGCCCCCGGACCAGAGCCCGTCGCCCACGGAACCGTACGCCCTTCACTGGCAATCGACGCTCGTCGAACAGTTCCACCCTGCGTTCCCGTCTCCATACCAAGGCGCCAACAGTCTTTCCCCCTTCGCCGATGGCCGGGAGACCTGGGACCTAACGATCTACGACGGTCTTCGTCCATGGGCCGGCGCCGAATTCTGGTTAGCTCCCGAACTCGACCAAGGCTTCGGCCTCAACGGCACTTTCGGCGTAGCGGGCTTCCCAAGCGGTGAGGCGTACAAGATCGGAAAATCCTCACCCTACGTAAGGCTGCAGCGCATCTTCCTGCGACAGACGGTCAACCTCGGCGGAGGCGAGCAGAAGGTCGACAGCGGCTTGTTCCAGTTGGCGGGCAAAGAATCGACAAATCGCCTAGTGTTCACAGTCGGAAAGTTCTCCGTTCCCGATATTTTCGACGCCAATGACTATGCTCATGATCCGCGTAACGATTTTCTGAACTGGTCGATCATCGACACGGGCACGTTCGACTATGCGGCCGACGCCTGGGGCTACAGCGTCGGCGGCGCGGCTGAATGGTACCAGGGGGACTGGACCCTGCGCGGCGCGGTGATGGACCTCTCGATCGTCCCCAACAGCCCCACGCTCACATCCAACTTCAGTCAGTTCCAACTGATTGGAGAAGGCGAACGACGCTGGTCGGTGCACGGCTTGGCGGGCGTGGCGCGGATCACGGGGTATTGGGGCCGCGCGCGAATGGGGACCTTCGACGCGGCGATCGCCCTGGCGCAGAGCGAAGGCGGCGTGCCGACCACGGCGCTCGTGCGCCAGTATCGCAGCCGAGGCGGATTTGGCGTGAGCGCCCAACAGGCGCTGACGAGGGACCTCGGTCTCTTCGTCCGCGCCGGGGTCACCAACGGCGACATCGAACCCTATGAGTTCACCGACATCGATCGGACCGGGGCAGTGGGGCTCTCCCTGCGTGGGCGCTCCTGGGGCCGACCCGACGACGCGGTTGGCCTGGCGGGCGTCATCAACGGCATCACCGCGATTCACGAACTCTTCTTTGCGGAGGGAGGCCTGGGCACCCTCATCGGAGACGGCCAACTCCCTCATCCGGGGACGGAACGGATCCTGGAGACCTTCTACAGCGTGCCGGTGGGCAAGTACTCCCACGTGACGCTCGACTACCAGTTCGTCGACAATCCCGCCTACAATCGCGACCGGGGACCCGTTTCTATCCTCGCCGCTCGCATCCACGCGCAGTTCTGAGGTCGTCGCGCGCGGCCTTCAGCGCAGGAAGAGCCAGGCCAGCGAGCCGGCGCCCGCCACCCAGCAATAGATCGCGAAGGGGGTGAAACCGCGCACCTCATGCGTCTTGAACCACTTCATCAGGGCCCAGACGCTGAGGAGCGCTGTCACGCCGGCGACGACCCCCGCAAGGATCGCCATCGGTCCCAGGCCCTGGTGGTTGTGGAGCAGCTTGGGGGCTTCGAGCGCGACCGCGCCCAGGATGATCGGGGTGGCGGTGAGGAACGAGAAGCGGGCGGCGTCCTCATGATCGAGACCGCAGATGTAGCCGCCGCTCATCGTAGCGCCGGAGCGGGACATTCCAGGGATCAAGGCCAGACACTGCCACAGGCCAATCACGGCGGCGTCCGCGAACCGCAACTGATCGAGGGTGCGCGTGGCGCTTCGGCGCAGTCGTTCGGAGACGAACAGCATGACGCCGTTCACGATCAGAAAGCCCGCCGCGAGCGCTGGGGCGGCGAACCCTTGCTTCAGCGTCTTTTCAAAGAAGAAGCCAATGACCACGGCGGGAATCGTCGCCACGACGACGCGCCAGAAGAGCCGTCGGTCGGGCGCCCCCGCGGGATCGTTGAACCGAAGGACTGAACCGGCGAAGCCGAACCAGTCGCGCCAGAAGAAGCCCAGGAGGGCCACGGCGGTCCCCAGGTGCATCACCGCCAGGAAGGGAAGGAAGCCCTCAGCCGCCTCGTCCACACTATGCCAGCCAAGCAGCACCGGTGCGATCACCGCATGGCCGAGGCTGGATATGGGAAAGAGTTCCGTCACCCCCTGGAGGATGGCCATCACCACGGCTTGCAAAGGAGTCATGGAGTGGCGGTCCTGGAGCAGGGTCGTCGGGAGGCGCCCCTTCGCATGGAATCAGGGCTCCATGCCAGCCCCGGACCCCCCGCGCTGAGGGCGCGGGAGGTCGTCTGTCCGGCCTCAGCCGATACGACGGCTGACCGCGTTCTCCCGATGGTTCAGGCGAGCCTGCTCCATCTTCGAGATGTGCCCTCCATGGCGACGGGCGAAGCGGTGCTCGGCCATGCGGATGCGGTGATCGGCGCGATGCAGACGATGCGCCTTGGCCGGACCGAACGCGCCATCGGCGCGCGCAGCGGCGATCCGCGCGTCCTGCCTGTCGAGGCGCTGGTTGACCTCCGCCTGACGCGGGTGGGTCTGCGCGAAGTCCTGGGCGGAGGCCGCCTGCGCACCCGCGGCCGCCAGAACGAGGCCCGCTACGGCGGCGACGATAGTCTTGGTGTTCATCATGTTACCTTTACGTTTCGCCGGTCGGGATCGATCGACGTTACGCAACAGGTAGCTTTCGACTTCTGAACCGAGCCGCAATGCCCAATTCATACTCGGTTCACACGCCAGACCCGCAGTCGTTGCTTCGTCCGCTGCGTGCGGGAAGGATCAGTTCGCCGGGGCCTCGGCGTTCATCGGAGGGGTGATGCTCCCCAGGATATCCGACTGTTCGAGGCGCCGAATCCGCTCGGTGACGTTCAGGCGCGTGAATAGCTCCTCCGCCCCATGATCTTTCACCGCCTGTGGCCACAGGCGGTGTGCGTCCGACATGAGGTTGGAAGCCTCGCCGACGAAGACGATCTCCCATGTCCCGTCGGAACTCTTCGCATAGATGAAGTTTCCACCCATGCGGGTGAGCGGCTGATCGCCCCTGACGCGCATGAACCGGTACACAGCGCCCGAGGCGCCCCTGACATCGATTGTGTCCTTCATAAACCCCGACTCTTACAAGCTTTACTTTGCGAGGTTGGCGGAATCGCCTCGCTGAACCAACGCCCGGAATGAGTCTATCCAGGTCCTCGCCTCTTCGTAAGCCACCAGAGGCAGCCGCTCTAGGTTCTCGGCGAGGAATTTGAATCGCTTGTCCGCGAGGTCGGCGGACAGGTCGGGCAAAGTCGAAGGGCCGGTCGGTCGCGCCACGAGGACCCCGTAATCGATTGTAATGAGACGAAAATCGATCTCGGCGGCGGCCGCCAGCTCGAACGCTGCTTTCCAGCCATCCCCGGTCCAGCCGCTGGTCCGGATCTGCGGGACGTGCTCCTCGAGCCAGTCCCGCGGCAACATGTCATGCATGCCAATCCACCCGCCTGGCGCGAGATGGCGCAGAGCGTTGACCAAGTCGCGGCGGACCTGGGGGTAGAGGTGCAGGCCATCGATGAAGATCACGTCGAACGGCGGCCCGTCGTAGGCGGCGAAGAAGGCGTCGCTCGTCATCCGGTGGGTGCCGCCCCTCACGGGATCGACACCCGTCTTGTCCGTCGCAAGAACGGCGTCAAAGAGAACGTTGTCGGCGCAGCCGATCTCAAGATAACGACCGTCCGGCCGCCCGGCCATGAGAAGATTGACCACCGAGATACGGTTGTGGTGGAACGACGACCAGTCGAAGTCCAACACCTGTTCTGTACGGTTGGCGTCATATTGTCGCGACATCCGCCATTCCCGCAGCCGTGTTCCAAGGCTGCGCTTCTTGCGCTTCGTCACGACCGGACCTCCGGCCGCGCGACCGAGGGGTCGAACAGATGATCGGCGGATCGAAGAAGGCTCATCGGCCGCTAGTTCCAACAGGCGGGGGCGCAACACAAGGGCTGCCTGACGGGATTGCGTGGACCGGACGAACGGCCCGGCCTCTTGCTCATCGTACGAAAGCGAGCTTTTGTTGCGACTATGACACAAGCTGGACGACCGGGTGGCCACAGCTATGCTAAGGTCACCAATCAGACACGATGACGCTCTAGACGAGCCCGACCCGGCAGGCTACCGGCGGGCGCGAAGGGGACCAGTGTGAAGACGATTTACGACCTGCTGACGATGGCTATTTTCGCCGGTTTGGTGGTTCTGTTCCTGCAGCGCTCCACGGCCGCCGAACCCCGCGACCACATGTATCAATATGCGCCGCCGGCAATAGGCTGCGCAGTGGCGAACTACGTCGGCAATCAAGCCGTCGAGCGAAGCAATAACATGTTAGCGGGTCTGGCGATCGCAATTATCCTGGCCGTCGTGGCTTATATCCTCTACGTGCTCAAACCTTTCAATCAGGCGCAGTAAGCGTCAATGCTGACGGGTCGAGGGGGGACGCGTCGACGGATGCGTAAGATCATGAAGGGTCGACATGCAGTCCGAGAGTTCCCGCAGTCGACCTTGCCGGCCCAGAGGTTCACATGAACTGGTTCATCAGCCTTTATGACTGGTTTCTCGGTCTTTTCGACCGGTCGCCCACGACCGCGCCTGAACCGGAATATGTCTGGCGCCCTGCAGCGCCGGAGCCATCTCCCGTCGCCATGCCGGAAAGCGGCGCGTTCCCGCGGTTCATGGCTTCGGCCGGGGACCAGACCGCCCTCCCGGACGCCTTCGCGGCCATACGGGCGAAATTGCGTCAAGCCTACACCCCCGCTCAGCCCGTCACGGATCGCAAGATGTTCTCCGGCCGCGGCCGCGTGCTCGGCTCGGTCATTACGGCGATTGAGGACCAGCGCCTTCACACGGTGATCTATGGCGAGCGGGGACTGGGCAAGACATCGACCCTGCACGTCCTGGCCCAGACGGCCCGCGATGCGCGCTACCTCGTCATCTACATAACCTGCAGCGCCAGTTCGAACTTCGACGATATCTTCCGCGCCGCCGCTGCACACATTCCGCTGATGTTCCACGCCGACCACGGCCCGACCAGCCAGCACACCGAACGCGGCGACACCTTCGCTTCTATCCTCGGACCAGAGCCGATCACGACGCGTCTGGCCGGCGAACTCCTCGGAAAGGTCACCGGAACCCGCGTCCTGATCATCCTGGACGAGTTCGACCGCGCAGAGGACCAGGAATACCGCCGCAACATCGCCGAGATCATCAAAAGCCTTTCCGACCGCGCGGCTCGCGTGCAGCTGCTGATCGGCGGCGTGGCGGCCAACCTTAGCGAGCTGATCGCCAACGTCCCGTCGATCCAGCGGAACATCTTCGCGCTCCAGCTACCGAAGATGTCCCCGGCGGAAATCCGCGATCTCGTGAAGAACGGCGAGTCCATCAGTGGCCTGACGTTCGACGACGACGCCGTCGCGACCATCAACGCGAAATCCCTCGGCTTCCCCTTCCTTGCGACCTTGCTTAGCCAGCGCTCCGCCCTGACGGCCATCGACAGCGGACGTGTCGAAGTCAGCGCCCAGGACGTCGAGGAAGCCGTCGGGGAGGTGATCGAGGAATTCCGTGGGCGGGTCTCGCGCCGCTCGGTGACCCGGATCGAGGCCTGCGCGGCCGAAGGGGCCCTGGCTGCGCTCGGCGCCCTCGCCGGAGCGGCTCAGACAGTCGGCGGTTGGTTCACCCCCTTCGATCTTGCGCCCATCCACGGCGATCCGGCGACGCTCGCCAAGGCGAGGGCCGGCGTGGACGACTTGCTCGCCAAGTCAGGATTGCTCGAGACGCGTGGCGAGGGCCAGGACAAGACCTATCATTTCGTCGAGGAAAGCGTGCCGCCCTACCTCTGGCTCGTCGCCGGACACGCGCACGCGGGCGCAAGCTTCGCGCCTCGCACGGCGGGCGCAGAGGCCTGACGGCTTCGATCTCTACACGTCATTGTCCGGGAGTAAGGTTGCTTGGGTGTGGTCAAGCTCATCAGGCCGCGCCGGTTCGGCGACGACCGCGGCTGGTTTTCGGAGACCTGGAGCGCTCGCGCTTCCGAGCGCCTCGGCCTTCCGACCGCATTCGTTCAGGACAACCACTCGCTCTCCCGGCCCGCGTGGACTCTGCGCGGCCTGCATTTCCAGGTTCCGCCTCACGCCCAGGCAAAGCTCGTCCGGTGTGTGCGCGGGCGCATCTGGGACGTCGCTGTCGACGTCCGGTCGGGCTCGCCGACGTTCGGAAAATGGGTCGGCGCCGAACTCAGCCCTGAGAACGGCTCCCAGCTGTTCGTCCCGGTCGGCTTCGCCCACGGCTTCCTGACGCTCGAGCCCGACACCGAGGTCGAGTACAAGGTCACCGACTTCTACTCACCTGAATGCGACGGCGGCCTGATCTGGGACGACCCAGACCTCGCGGTTGGTTGGCCCCTTGGGGGCGCTTCACCGATCCTGTCGCCAAAGGACGCCAAGCTGCCAAGGCTGGCGGACTTCCACAGCCCCTTCGGTTATGACGGCGAACCGCTGACGCACCTCGAGCCCGAGCCCCTCGTCCCATGACCCAGACCCGGATCCTCGTTACCGGCGGCGCCGGTTTCATCGGCTCGGCCCTCGTCCGGCGCCTGGTCGCATCGGGGCGCTATCAGGTCCTCAACTTCGACAAGGTGACCTATGCGGGCAACCTGGCGTCGCTGAAGACGGTCGAGGGCGAGCCGGGGTACGCTTTCCGCCGCGCGGACGTCTGCGATGCGGCGGCGGTGCGCCAGGCGCTCCGTGAATTCCAGCCGCAGATCGTCACGCATCTGGCCGCCGAATCCCACGTCGATCGATCGATCGACGGTCCGGCGGCGTTCATCCAGACCAACGTCGTGGGCACCTTCACTCTGCTCTCGGAGACACTGGACTACTGGCGAGGGTTGGGAGAGCCGTTCAAGTCCGGCTTCCGTTTCCATCACATCTCCACTGACGAAGTGTTCGGCTCGCTTGGCGCAGAGGGGCATTTCGACGAGACCACGGCCTATGCGCCAAGGTCCCCATACTCGGCCTCGAAGGCGGCCTCGGACCATCTCGTCCGCGCCTGGAGCCACACCTACGGCCTGCCGACCCTGGTGACCAACTGCTCCAACAACTACGGCCCGTTCCACTTCCCCGAGAAGCTGATCCCCCTGGTCACTATCAAGGCGCTCGCCGGAGAACCCCTGCCCGTCTACGGCACCGGGGAGAACGTGCGCGACTGGCTCTTCGTCGATGACCACGTGCGGGCCCTGATGCGCGTCTTCGAGACCGGCGAGCCGGGAGAGAGCTACCTGATCGGCGGGCGCGCCGAGCGCAGCAACCTTCAGGTTGTCGAGAACATCTGCGCGCGTCTCGACCAGATCCAACCGCGGGACGACGGCCGTTCCTATGCCGATCAGATCACCTTCGTGAAGGACCGCCCCGGTCACGACCAACGCTACGCGATCGACCCCTCCAAGCTCGAACGGGAGCTGGGCTGGGTCCCCGAAATCGCCTTCGAGGCGGGAATCGACGCGACTGTCCGCTGGTATCTCGCCAATGAGTGGTGGTGGCGTCCAATCCTGTCGGGCGCCTATGCGGGCGAGCGGCTCGGCGTGAACGTCTGACGGCGCTGGCGGGGAAGAGCACGTGACCAAGGGCATCATCCTCGCCGGCGGCGCCGGCACGCGGCTGCACCCCGCCACCCTGGCGATCAACAAGCAGCTGCTCCCCGTCTACGACAAACCGATGATCTACTATCCGCTGTCTGTGCTCATGCTTGCGCAGATCCGCGAGGTCCTGATCATCTCTTCGCCTGAGGCCATTGATAACTA
Organism: Caulobacteraceae bacterium; assembly: GCA_036488995.1. GTDB lineage: Bacteria > Pseudomonadota > Alphaproteobacteria > Caulobacterales > Caulobacteraceae > Acaudatibacter. Next base: position 10,048 of record DASXGQ010000188.1, on the reverse strand, counting down.
CCGACGCCTGTTTGGCGACGGCGCTCATCTGGGGATGCAGATCGAGTATGCGGTGCAGCCGCGTCCCGAAGGCCTCGCCCAGGCCTTCCTGATCGGCGACGAATTCCTGCAGGGCGGACCAGCCGCCCTGATCCTCGGCGACAACATCTTCGTGGGCGCCGGAATGACCACCCTGCTCGCCCAGGCCAGGCGGCGCGAGAACGGCGCCACGGTCTTCGCCTATCACGTCGACGATCCGCGGGCCTACGGCGTGGTCGAACTGGACGCCCAGGGGCGGGCGATCAGCCTGGAAGAAAAGCCGCAGAAGCCACGCTCGAGCCTCGCGGTCACCGGACTCTATTTCTACGACTCGCGCGTCGTCGACTTTGCACGCACCATCCGACCGTCAGCACGCGGCGAGCTGGAGATCACCGATCTCAACCGGCTCTACATGGAAGCCGGCGATCTCTATGTGGAGACGATGTCGCGCGGCTACGCCTGGCTCGACACCGGGACCCATGACAGCCTGCTCGAGGCCGCGGAGTTCGTGCACACCCTGCAGAAGCGCCAGGGTGTCTACATCGCCAGCCTCGAGGAGATCGCCTTCCACAACGGCTTCATCGACCGCGAACAGCTCCGCGCGCGGGGCGAGCAGCTGTCCAAGACCGACTACGGCCGCTACCTCCTGCGGATCGCCGACGGCGGCTGATCCGAGAGGATTAGCGGCTACAGGGTCTGGTCGATGGCGGCGACGATGCCGGGGTCGAGGGGCTCGGTGCGGGGGCCGAAGGCCGCCACCGCCTGCCCCTTGGGACCAATCAGGATCTTGTGGAAGTTCCACACCGGAACGGCGGCGTCGCCCAGTTCCTCCTGCGCCCACGCGTAGAACGGGTGGCGCCCGTCGTCCTTGACGTCGGTCTTGGCCGTCATCGGGAAGTCGACAGAGAACCTCGTCGTACAGAACGTCTGGATCTCCGCCTCGTCCCCCGGTTCCTGGCCAGCAAACTGGTTGCAGGGGACGCCAAGGATGACGAGACCCTGGTCGCGGCGGCTCCGGTAGAGCTCCTCCAGGCCCTCATACTGGGGCGTGAGGCCGCAGCGGGAAGCGGTGTTCACAACCAGGACCGTCTTGCCTGTGAAGCTGGACAGGGGAAGCGGCTGACCGTCGATCCCGGCAAAAGTGAAATCGTGGGCGGTCGTCATTGCAGCGTCTCCAACCATCTTCTTGGGTGGCGCGATCATTCCGCCAGCGCCTGCTCCACCGCAAGGGCAAGGTCGACGGCTCGCGCGCCTTCCGCCCCGCTCGCGATCAGCCGACCGGCTTCGCCGCGCACGGCGGCCAGGAAACCTTCGATTGAGGCGCCGAGGCGGTCGCGGACCTCCGGCAGGGCCGCGAAGTCCACGCGCACCGGAAAGCCTACGGTGCTTCGAAGCGTTCCTCCAATGAGGTCGATGTCCACTTCGCCGGTGGGATAGGCGATGCGCAGGCGACGCTCGGGGCGGGCGGCGACACGTGAGGCTTCGACGATCGCCACCAGGCCGTCATCGAAGCTGATCTCCGCCCGCGCCTCGTCTGCGTCCCCCTCTGCCTCCACCGCATAGGGCTCTCCGGCGCTCAGGGTCAGGGCGAGATCGAGATCGTGGATCATGAGGTCAAGGATCACGCTTACGTCCCGGTTTCGCGGCGAGGGCGTCCCTCGCCGCACCGCCTCGATTCGCACGGGAGCTTGCGGCGCGTCGGCAAGGCCGATCGCCCGCAGCACGATCCTCTCGATGAAACCGCACGCGACGACGAGACCCCGGCGCTCCGCCTCCCGGACGATCGCCTCGGCCTCCTCGAGCGCGATGGCCAGCGGTTTTTCCACATAGACGGGCTTGCCCGCGCGCAAGGCCGCGAGCGCCAGGTCGGCATGACTGACGGCCGGCGAGGCGATCGAGACGATGTCCACCGCGGCGAGGAAGTCTGCAGGATTCGCCATGGCGCTGGCGCCATAGCTATCTGCAAGGGCTGCGGCGCGCTCCACGTCGGGATCGAGCACCGCTGACAGCTGGATCCCCTGCAGGGCGGCCCACTTCGCTGCATGGTAGCCGCCGAAGACGCCTGCGCCGATCACGCCGGCCTTGAGGATCGCGTTCATGGGGTGCGGCTAGCACGGCCGCGGGAGCGAGAGAAATCCCCGCGATCTTGATCGTCGCAGCGGCCGAGACGCTATGGCTCCCAAGCTCCTCGGGCCTTAAGAAGCCGGCAAGCTGACCCGAGATCAGGAACCGACGTGGCCCGACTGTTCAACGCCTATGTGATGGTGGACTGGAGCGCCGCCTCCAAGCCGACCACCGGCGCGGACTCGATCTGGATCGGTGTCCTCAAGCGGGACGTGCGGTTCCGCTTCACCTTCGAGTCGCACAATCCGAAGACGCGCAAGGAAGCCGAGGCCCTATTGACGGCGATCCTCGATGACCGCGCGCGGCACCGCGATCGCGTCCTGCTCGGATTCGACTTCGCCCTGGGATTTCCCCGCGGTCTGGCGGAGGGCCTGAAGCTGCCCGGCGACGCACCCTGGCTGGCCGTCTGGAATCAGATCGACCGGATGGTCACGGACAAGGCCGACAACACCAACAACCGCTTCGGCGTCGCCTCCGAGATTAACCGCCGGCTCACCGGCGGCCCCTTCCCCTTCTGGGGCTGCCCGCCCCGGGACGCCCTGACCACCCTTCAACCGAAGCGCCAGCGGCCGCACGGGCCCGACGACATCCCTGAGTTTCGCCACGCCGAGATCGCGGCGAAGGGCGCCGCATCGGTGTGGAAGCTCTATTACAACGGCTCGGTCGGTGGGCAGACCATTCTGGGCATCCCCATTGCCCGGCGCCTGAAGCTCGCTCGCGGCGATCGGCTCAAGGTGTGGCCGTTCGAGACCGGCTGGAAGGCGCTGACCGAGGCTGACCTCGCCGGTGTCGAGGTGGTGGCGGCGGAGATCTATCCTTCCCTGGTCAAGACCGCTCCGGCGCCCGGCGAGGTGAAGGACCTCACCCAGGTTCGCGGGATTGCCGAGCACCTGGCGCGACTGGACGAACAGAACCGGCTGGGCGCCCTCTTCGGACCGGACAGGGCCGTCGCCGCGGACGTGGTCATCGAGGCGGAAAAGGAAGAGGGCTGGATCCTGGGGGTGTAATCCGAATCTTGTCCCTCCCCTTCCGGGGAGGGTGGCTCGACGCGAAGCGGCGAGACGGGTGGGGAACTCTGGATCATCCCCGACGCCTCGGTCCTTCCCCACACTTCCCCACCCGGCTTCGCTGCGCTCAGCCACCCTCCCCGGAAGGGGAGGGATGGCTACTCCGCGGCTTGACGCGAGGCGGGGTCGCGGCCGGCCTTGAGGCGCTCGGCGACGAGGAAGGCGAGGTCGAGGGCCTGTTCGCCGTTGAGGCGGGGGTCGCAGTGGGTGTGGTAGCGGTCGGCAAGTTCGCCTTCGGCTACGGCGCGCGCGCCGCCCAGGCATTCGGTGACGTTCTGGCCGGTCATCTCGAGGTGGACGCCGCCCGGGTGCACGCCCTCGGCCTGAGCGATCTCGATGAAGGACCGGACCTCCGCCATGATCCGGTCGAACGGACGGGTCTTGTAGCCGGTCGCGGTCTTGAGAGTGTTCCCGTGCATGGGATCGATCGCCCACACGACCTGGCTCCCTTCCCGGTGGGTCGCCGCCATCAGAGCCGGCAGGCGCGCGGCGATCTTCTCGGCGCCGAACCGCCCATAGAGGGTCAGACGCCCGGGCTCGGCGTTCGGGTTGAGGGCGTCGATCAGGCGAAGCAGATCGTCGGGCTCCAGCGTCGGACCGACCTTCAGGCCGATCGGATTGCGGATCCCGCGCACGAACTCGATGTGGGCGCCGTCCAGCTGGCGCGTCCGCTCGCCGATCCACAGCAGGTGGGCCGAGACGTCGTACCAGTCACCCGAAGTTGAATCGACGCGCGTCATGGCTTCCTCGAAGCCCAGCAGCAGGGCTTCGTGGCTGGTGAAGAACTCGACGCGAGCGAGGTCGGGGTGGCTCTCCGGCGTGACGCCAATGGCGCCCATGAAGTCGAGAGCTTCGGAGATCTTGTCGGTGAGCTCTCGATAACGCGCGCCCTGCGGGCTGCCGTCGACGAAACCGAGGGTCCAGCGATGGATGTTGTGCAGGTCGGCGTAACCGCCGCCGGCGAAGGCGCGCAGCAGGTTCAGGGTCGAGGCCGACTGCGAGTAGGCGCGGATCAGGCGCTCGGGATCGGGCCGGCGGGCGGCCGGCTCGAACTCCATGCCGTTGATGTTGTCCCCGCGATAGGACGGCAGGGTCACGCCATCGATGGTCTCGATCGCTTCGCTGCGGGGCTTGGCGAATTGGCCGGCCATCCGCCCGACCTTCACCACCGGCTTGCCGCCCGCGAAGGTGAGCACGACGGCCATCTGCAGGATCAGGCGGAAGGTGTCGCGGATGTTGTCGGCGGAGAACTCCTTGAAGCTCTCCGCGCAGTCGCCGCCCTGCAGCAGGAAGGCCTTGCCGGCCGCCACGTCGGCCAGCAGCGACTTGAGTCGGCGCGCCTCTCCGGCGAACACCAGGGGCGGCATCCCACGCAGCTCGGTCTCCACCCGGGCCAGGGCCTCGGGATCGGGATAGTCGGCGGGAATGTGCTTGGCCGGACGCTCTCTCCAGGACGCCGGCGTCCACCTGTGCGTCACGGGGAGCCTCTCTCAAAAACGGGCTCTATTAGACCACGCGTTCCGCCCAGGCAAAAGCCGCGAGACCGGATTTAGCCGGCAAGCGCAAGCTCCGCCGGCACGTAGGGCTCGCGCATTGTCACCAGCTCTTCCGCCGCCGTGGGATGCACGGCGCAGGTGGCGTCCCACTGGACCTTGGTGACGCCCATCTTGATGGCGATGGCCGCCATCTGGATGATCTCCGGCGCATCTGGACCCACGACGTGGCAGCCCAGGACGCGCCCGCGGGGCGCCTCGACCACCAGCTTCATCAGGGTGCGCTCGTCGCCGCCATAGAGGGTCACCTTCATCGGGCGGAAGACGGAGCGGTAGATCTCGATCTTCCTGCCGCCGCGCCGGGCCTCCGCCTCGGTCAGGCCCACCGCGCCGACGGGAGGCTGCGAGAAGACGGCGCTGGCGACCGTATCGTGATCGAAACCCGCGGGCCGATCGAGGATGGCCGTCTCGAAGAAGGCCATGGCCTCGCGGATCGCCACGGGCGTGAGATTGATGCGGTCGGTGACGTCGCCCACCGCCCAGATGTTCTCGATGTTCGTGCGCGAATGCTCGTCGACCACGACCGCGCCTTTCTTGTCCAGGGCGACACCCGCCTTTTCCAGGCCAAGCCCGGAGGTGTTGGGCGCGCGGCCGGTGGCGAAAAGCACGACGTCGTGCTCGACGGCATGACCGCTCGTCAGATGGCTGACGAATCCGCCGGCAGTCTTCTCCAGGCGCTCGTGCTCGCAGCCGAGGATGACCTTCACCCCTCGACGCTCCATCTCGGTAGCAAGGTGCGCGCGGACGTCGTCGTCGAACCCGCGCAGGATGTTCGCGCCGCGGTAGAGCAGCGTGGTCTCCACCCCCAGGCCATTGAAGATGCCGGCGAACTCCACGGCGATGTACCCGCCGCCGACCACCAGCATCCGGCGTGGCAGTTCGTGCAGATGGAAGGCGCCGTTGGAAGTGATGGCGTGTTCGACGCCGGGAACGTTCGGGGGCAGGGTCGGCCAGCCGCCGGTGGCGATCAGGATCTTCTCGGCGGTGACCGTCAGGCCCTTCGAGGGCACGGAAACCGTGTGGGCGTCGAGCAACTCCGCGCGGCCGTGGATCAGTTCCGCGCCCGCGTTCTGCAGGTTCTTGACGTAGATCCCCGACAGCCGGGCGATCTCCATGTCCTTGGCCGCCAGGAAGGTCTTCCAGTTGAAGGTCGGCTCACCGACGGTCCAGCCGTAGCCGCGCGCCGTCTTGAAGGCGGTCGAGAACTCGCTGGCGTAGACCATGAACTTCTTCGGGATGCAGCCGCGGATGACGCAGGTGCCGCCGACCCGGTGTTCCTCCGCCACCGCCACCCGCGCGCCTTGCATCGCCGCCAGGCGCGCCGCCCGTACGCCGCCTGAACCGGCGCCGATGACGAAGAGGTCGTAGTCATATTTTGCCAAGGCCACACCTTTCCGAAGCTTCAGGGCCAGAGGGTGTCGACACCATCCGACGTCGCCACCAGCGCGCGCTCCGCCAGCCCAAGAAAGAGTCCATGCTCGACCACGCCGGTCAGCCGCTTGAGCGCCAGGCCCAGAGCGACCGGATCGGAGATCTCGCCGCACGCGGCGTCATAGATAAGGTTTCCCCCGTCGGTGACGACCGGGGCGCCGTTCTTTTCCCTCAACCTCGGCGGGACGGAGATCCCGCAGGCTCTCAAGGCGCCCCCAATCCGTCGGGCCGTCGAGCGGTGACCGAAGGCGACGACCTCGATCGGCAGCGGAAAGCGTCCGAACGGGCCTTCGACCTTGGAGAAGTCGGCGATCGCTACGCACCGCTTGGAGGCTTCCCACACCAGCTTCTCCCGCAGGAGGGCCGCGCCGCCTCCCTTGATCAGGCAAAGACCCGTGCCGATCTGGTCCGCGCCATCCACGGTGAGGTCGATGCCATCGACCTCGTCGAGGTCGAGCACCTCGATGCCGAGACCCCGCGCGAGGCTCGCTGTCGCCTCGGATGTCGCCACGCCGCGGATGTTCAGGTTCCGCGCGGCAAGAGCCTCGACGAACAGCGCGGCCGTCGAGCCAGTACCCAGGCCGACCGTCATGCCGCTCTCGATCAAGGCCGCCGCGGCCTCGCCAGCGACGCGCTTCTGCGTGTCGGCGCTCACTTGCGCGAGGCCTTCTCGCGCATCTTCCGCGCACGGAAGGCCGCGGCCCAGCCGGGCTTCTCGACGAGCGGCGAGCGTTCGAGCGCCAGGGCGTCGGGGGCGATGTCGCGGGTGATCACCGAGCCCGAGCCGGTATAGGCCCCCGCCCCGATCGAGACTGGCGCGACGAGAGCGCTGTTGGAACCGATGAAAGCCCCCTCCCCGACTTGGGTGAAGTGTTTGTCGAAGCCGTCGTAGTTGCAGAAGATCGTGCCTGCGCCGATGTTCGCCCGCGCCCCCACCGACCCGTCGCCCAGATAGGCGAGATGGTTGGCCTTGGCGCCCTCGCCGACCGTGACGTTCTTCACCTCCACGAAGTTGCCGATGTGAGCCCCCGGCCCGATGTCCGCCCCCGGCCGCAGGCGTGCGAACGGCCCCACGATCGCGTCGGCAGCGATCCGCGCGCCCTCCAGATGGCAGAAGGCTCGAACGACCGCGCGCCCCTCGACCTTCACGCCAGGGCCGAAAACGACATTGGGTTCGATCCTGGCTCCGGCCCCGATCGCGGTGTCCCACGAGAGGAAGACTGTCTCTGGGGCGGTCATCGTAACGCCATCGGCCATGAGCTTGGCGCGCGCCCGGCGCTGGAAGGCCGCCTCGGCTGCGGCGAGCTCAGCCTGGGAGTTTACGCCCGCCACCTCGTCCTCTCCCGCCATAGCCACATTGACCCGAGCGCCCCGCTGGTTGGCGAGAGCGACGACGTCGGTGAGGTAATATTCGCCCTTGGCGTTGGCGCAGCCGACGTCGGCCAGCAGATTGAACAGCAGGGCCGCGGGAGCGAGCAGCACGCCGGAGTTGCACGCATGGATCGCCAGTTGGGTCGGCGTGGCCTCCTTGGCTTCCACGATCCGCTCCAGCGCCGCGCCCTCGCCCAGGACAAGCCGGCCATAGGCGCCGGGATCGGCCGCCTCGAAGCCCAGGACCGCCACGTCAGCGCCCGCCTCGCGGGCGGCGAACAGGCTTTCCAGGGTCTGCGCCCTCAGCAGCGGCACGTCGCCGTAGGTGACCAGAAGATCGCCGTCGAATCCATCCAGGGCGGCCCTTGCCGCCAGCACCGCATGGCCAGTCCCCAGTGGCGGGTCCTGGACGGCGATCGCCCCCTCGCCAAGGCGCTTGGCGACATGCTCGCGCACGAGGGGCGCATGGGTTCCAACGACCACCACCACGCGCTCACAGCCGGCGGTGTGAACCGCGTCGATCGCGTGATCGATCATCGCGCGCCCCGCGATCGGGTGCAGGACCTTGGGCAGGGGCGAGCGCATCCGCTCACCCTTCCCTGCCGCCAGGATCACGGCCGCCCTCGGCGCCACGCGGTGGGTCATGAGGCTCCTCCAGCAGGGCGGCCGCCGGCGATCTTGCCACGGCCCTTTCGCCCGCGGCAAATACAACACCCGACCGCCGACGGAAGGCCTTCAGCACACAATGCAACGACCAGCGCCTCTGGCGGACGCGACGATCGTGTTCGATCTCGACGGAACCTTGGTGGAGACGGCCCCCGACCTGATGGGCACGCTCAACGTCCTCCTGGCGCGCGAAGGGATTGCACCGCTGCCCGTAGCCGAGGCGCGCAGCCTGATTGGACAGGGCGCCAAGGCCCTGCTCGCACGCGGTTTCGCCGCCGGCGGTCAGCCGCTCGCCGAGCCGCAGCTCTCCCGCCTGTTCGACGATTTCATCGACCACTACCTCGCGCACATCGCCGATGAGAGCCGGCCATTCGACGGCGTGGTCGCGGCCCTCGACAGCCTGCAGTCGCAGGGCGCGCGCCTGGCGATCTGCACGAACAAGCGCACGGATCTCAGTCTCGCCCTGATGGGCGCCCTGGGCCTGGCGGAGCGCTTTTCGGCCATCGTCGGCGCTGACGCCGCCCCGGCGCCCAAGCCCGATCCGCGGCACCTGACGGCGGCGATCGAACGCGCCGGCGGGAGGGCGGACCGTGCGGTCATGGTGGGGGATTCTGCTTCCGACGCGCGGGCGGCGCGAAACGCGGGCGTCCCGCTCATCCTGGTCAGTTTCGGCTACACCGACATCCCGGCGGCGGACCTCCAGCCGGACGTCCTCATCGACCACTTTGACGCCCTCCCCGAGGCCTGCGCCCGGCTGCTGGGCGCCGATCTGCGGGTCTGACCCGACTCACGGAGCGCGGACGTCCCCGTCCGCTCTTTCCTTCCTGCGCCGTGTCTCGGGCGGACGAGGCGTCCGCGCTCCGGGCCGAGCCGCAGCGCTTGTCGCGTCCGGGCCGAGCCGCTATAGGCCCCGATCCCGAGACTGGAGCGGATGCGTAGCTCAGCGGGAGAGCACCTCGTTCACACCGAGGGGGTCACAGGTTCAATCCCTGTCGCATCCACCAGTGTTCGCGGCGACGCAACAATTCGCTTCGCCCCCATTCTCGCCCATCAACGATCGGGCAAGATCAATCCGCCAGTCAGTAGGGACCCCAGCCGTCCGCTCCCCACGGACCCCAGCCGAATGAATTCCACTGTGCGGCGGTCTCATTCAACATGGCGGCTTCGTTCGCTTCGACGGCGGCGTTTTCGTTTTCCTCGGCGAGGTGTTGGGCAAATCGCTCCTGATGGTAGGCTTGCAGCGCCGCCTGGTCCCCGAAGAAAAGGCAGCGGCAACCCTTCGGATCTGCGTACAGCGTCAGCATCTTGCCGTTGTGATCCTTCTGGATGAACTTGAGGGGCGGAAGCTTCTTGAGCTCGGCCATCTTTTCCGGCGTATCGGCCAGCTTGGTCTTGAAGCCCGCCGCAGTCAGCAGGTCTTCCTTGCTTGGCCCAGGTGGCGAGGTCGCGCAGGCTCCAACGCAGAGGGCCGCAAGAAGGCCGATGGCGGGCATGATCAACCCGTGTGTTAACTTCGGCATGGACCGGATCCCTCTTTCCACTTGACCACCACCCTGCCCCTCTACGCATGAAACGCGCCACGCGGCCGGGCGCACCCGCGGGACGCAGGGCGCCTTGCGAATGCGATCCTGTGGGGCTCTTCGCGGGGTCGGCCGGCGCTCGCAAACTGCACGGCCCGTCGCTTCGCCGTTGACTCGCCATCGCCGCCGCTCGCAACATTGCGACAGCGAAAGAAGAAACCTGCAGGCGGGACGGTTCGAAGCCATCGGGCAAGACGCCGAACGCGTCGAAGGCGGACGACATCCAGGGAGAGATTGT
>DASXGQ010000164.1:0-4575 GCA_036488995.1 Caulobacteraceae bacterium | reverse complement strand
GTCCAGGTCCGCGTGAACGTCTTCGGATCGTCGAAGGTGACTCGCAGTTCCATGGTCTTGTCGCCGGTGCGGTGGAACCGCTCCGTGATGTGCAAGGCGTCGCTGTGAGGCATGCCGAGTGGGTCGAGTGTGGTCCGCTCGGACAGAGCGACCGTGTCGACTACCAGCTCGCCTTGCTCCCATCGGCCCACCGAGTCGCCCATGAATGATGGCTCGGGATCTTTCTGATGTTGTCCGTCGAGGAAGATCTGCCGGAAGTTGGTGAACTCCTCCATGAGGATGCTCACCTTGCCTGGGGTCTCCAGGATCTCGATCGGCAAAGCGGGGCCGAACATCGCCTGGGGCACGCCGGCCGGAAGGCAGTAGGCCTTGGTGATGGCGAATGGCCGGCCGGCTTCTGCGCCCATGACCCGCTGCTCGAAGAGAGCCGCGGCCGCCGGTTGGAACGGAGGCAACTGGCCCTCGTCGGTGCGGAGGATCCCCGCATGGACATCGAACCGGGCGGACGTCTTGTAGTCGGAATTGACCCACAAGCCGGCGAGACTGCCCGGGCCGGAGGGCGTTCCTTTTCCTTCGGCGAGCGCGGCCCCGCCGCAGAGGAGGATCGCGGCCAGAGCCGCGCGGGCTGCCCGCGATCCAGTCGACGGCGTGCGCATCGGGCGGACGTCTCCCTTTTGGACTGGGCCCTGGCCAGGCGCGTCTTGGGTCGGGCGCCGATGGGGCCGGACCCACGCGCGAGACTGTCCGCGCTTGCGGCCCCGCTCTCGATTTTCGGTGGCGGCTAAATCTAGGCCGCAGCCTTCGACCAGAGCGCCTTGCTGGCGATCTGGGCGCCTTCGACCAGGGCCTTGAGCTTGGCCCACTGCACCTGGGGATGAACGCGCATGTGGTTCCAATTCTGGGAGAAGCCGCAATCGGTGCTGGCGATCACATTTTCCCGACCAACAATCTTGGCGAAGCTGGTGATGCGCAGGGCCACCAGTTCTGGGTGCTCGACGACGTTGGTGGCGTGCGACACCACGCCCGGCAGCAGGATCTTGCCGTCCGGCAGGCCGCGCTCGCCCCACACCTCATATTCGTGTGCGTGTCGCGGGCCCGCGCCCTCGAAGGTATAGGCCTGAGCCTTCACCTTCAGAATGAGGTCGATGATGGTCCGCAGAGGCACGTCCGACGTGTGCGGCCCGTTCCAGCTGCCCCAGCACACATGGTAGCGGACCCGCTCTTCGGGGATGCCCTCGAGCGCATGGTTCAGCATCTCGACGTAGGCGGCAAAGTGCTTGTGCACCGCCGCCGCGTCTTGGGTGACCAGCCGCCGATCGTAGTCCGTGGCCAGATAGGCGTCGTCGAGCTGGATGAGCAGTCCGGCGTCGATGATCGCCTTGTATTCGGCCTTGAGGACGTCCCCGAGGGCGGCCAGGAAGGCGTCGTCGCTCTTGTAGAAGCGATTGAGCCGTACGCCGCGCGCGCTCTCGGGAGCGGCGACGGGGAGGAAGGCGTCGGCGAAGGACTTGCCCGCCAGGGCGGCTTTGAAGTTGGCGATGTCGCGCTTGATCTCGCTGTCGTCGTAGGACAGCTCGCCAACGCATTCGACGGCCGAAGAGGGGCGCGAGTGGCTGAGCGATTGCGCGGACTTGAAGAATTCGGGACCGCTCCAGTCATACTGCTGGATCGGATCGTAGGCCGAGTAGAAGGCTTTGAATTCCTCTTGTCCCCGGCCCGCCATGCGCGGATCGACGTGCTCGGGGTCGCCCGCCTGACGTTGGCGAACCTGCAGGCCGCCCAACCGCTTCATCAGGTAGGCCGTCCAGCCCGTCTTTCCGTATTCTCCGTCGGACGGAACATCGATGCCGACCTCGGCCTGGCGAGCGACGATGTCCGCGACGGACTCGGTCAGGACACGAGCCATTTCCGCGTCCGACACCGCCTCGCCGCGTTCCCGGCGCTGATGGATGTCCCTGAGCGCGTCGGTGCGGATGAGGCTGCCGACATGGGTGGTCAGAATTCGGTCCGTACTGCGCTGCATTTCGATTCCTCTTCCTGGATGTCCGCTTGGCTCGACGGATCTCGACGGGGAGCCGTCGGGCGTTGCGCTCGTCAAACGAGGCGCGCGATTTCGGTTTCACTATCCAGGCGAAGCGGGCCCTTAAACCACAATCGCGCCCACCACTGGCGCCTCCGGAAAGGTGGGCGCCCGCCCACTTTCGCAGGCGTCAAGACCCTCCAATCGCCGCTTGATCCGCGGGAACAGAGGTCTGCAAGTGGGCGCTTGCCCACTGTCCTATTGGGCGTGAATGTAGTTTACTGGTCCCGTTGGGCGGTCATGTTTCCGGACGATCCGGCGGCGGTGTCCGACCCGGGGCAAGCGCCGGTCGGCGCGACAACGGGCTTGTGAACGATGGACTCGCCGGACACCCAACCGCCGCCGGACGCCCTCTCGCCGACGAGCGACACCGACACGCTGCTGGCTCAGATCGAACAGGCCTGCCGGCAGCTGAAGATGGCGCAAACCACATTCGGTCGACTGGCCGTCAACGACGGGAAGCTAGTCACCCGGCTGCAGCAAGGCGCTCGGGTGACGGTGAGCACGGTCGACCGGGTGCATCGGTTCATCGAGGCGCAAGGCGGTGCACGGGCGCCCGCCCTGCGATCCGCGATCCGGGGGCTGAACCTGTCGCGGCCCGCCTCGGATTTCCGCTTCTACGACAATCGCCAGAAGTACCTGATGTTCGTCAACACGACGTCGGAAAAGCACCTGATCGCCGATCGCGCCCTGCAGGAGATCGCCCACACCCAGCCCCAACCGCCCGCCATCCGTATCCTGGACGCGGGCGCGGGCGACGGCACCGCCCTGGCGAAGATTCTGCGTGGCCTGCACAGCCGCCATCCCGCGGCGCCCTTCTACGTGGTCGCCAAGGAAATCAGCATGGAGAATGTCCGGCTGATCCTGGAAAAGATGGCCGACCGCTTTCAGGAACATCCCTCGACCGTTCTGGTCCTGACCAACCTCAAACATGCCGAGACGCTGCGCTTGAAGCCGCACACGCCGGCGGAAGCCAGCCGCATGATCTGGCGCGAAGCGGCGCTCGACGGCGCGACCGCGGGCGAATTCGAAGCGCAGATCGCGGGCCTCGAGCCTTTCCTCGGCCAGCACTGGCAGGCCCAGGTCAGCGAAGAAAGCGGCAGTCCGCTCTACAGCACGCCGGCGGTGCTGGTGATCTTTCGCCGTGATCAGCGCTTCGCGCTCGATCCCATCCTTCCTAAGCGAGGCTTGGCGCGGGCCGATTTCGACTTCATCCTGCTATCCCATCCCTATCGCGCCCGCGCGCCGCTCGCCTTCAAGAGCGCCCGCATCGTCACGCCCTTGGCCCGTGGTCTGCGCGCCAACGGCCGGCTGATGGGCGTCCAGGCGTTCGGCCACGACGCCGGCATGGAGGTGGTCCAGGACGTCTGGCCCGGGGAATCGGTCTTCACGGACGGCCGGGCCGAAATCCTGAGACAAGTGCGGGCGGACCTCGGGCCAGCCGAACGTGACTATGACTTCGCCGAGACGCCGGACGCCGAGGCGGTCTTCCGGTACAGCGTCCGGACCCTGCCGAACGAAATCGACCCCCAGACCCCCATGGGCGGCTCGACCATCCTGGCGGCCTGGAACGCGGCCACCTACGTCGCCCAGATCGAGGACGATCGCCTGTCGGACGCCATGGCCAGCGAGCACTACCGGCAGGCCACGCGAGAGGTCCTGCTTCGACATGGCGGACTTTGGTTCAACGACGAAGTGTTCGTGATTTCGCGGCGGCCCACGCTGGATTGACCCCGCGCTGCGCGAGATCTCGCTGCAGGAAAGTTATCACCCCGACAGTTGAATCGTCATTGCGAGGACGGCCCGCGCGGATCAAATGGCCCGATAAGCCGGCCGCGAGCCTGCACATCCGGGAGCAAACGTAATGGGCGGGTCATCCAGGCCTGAATCGGAAGCGGACGACAGCGCCTCCTGGATGAAGACAGGCCGTTGGATCATCTTGATCCTCCTGGCCCTGGGCACCCTCATCGCCTTCGTCGACCGGACCAGTATGTCCGCGGCGATCGCCGCCAAGCCCTTCAAGGCCACCTTCCATTTGTCGGACATTGGCCGCGGCTGGCTCAATTCCGCGTTCTTCTGGTCCTACGCCCTCGTCCAGGTTCCGATGGGCTGGGTGGTCGACCGTTTCGGCGTCAAGAAGCCTTACGCCATCTCGTTCCTCATCTGGTGCATCGCCTCGGCGATCACCGGCCTGATGACCGCCCTGGCCGGCCTGATCGTCATGCGCCTGATCGTCGGCGCGGCCGAGGCGGTGGTGATCCCCGCTACCTACAAATGGATCCGCGACAATTTCCACGAGGACCAGAGCGGCTTCGCCATTGGGCTATACATGCTCGGGGCCAAGTTCGGGCCCGCGCTCGGGGCGCCGATCGCCGCCTGGTTGATCGTCAGTTACAGCTGGCATCTGATGTTCGCCCTGACCGGCATCGCGGGCCTGATATGGCTCGTGCCCTGGCTGCTCATGGTGAGGAAGGACGCCCCCGCGGCGACGCGGG
>DASXGQ010000155.1:0-39729 GCA_036488995.1 Caulobacteraceae bacterium | reverse complement strand
CTCTCACCAGAGGAGTTCGAAGCCAGACACGCCGCTTATCCACAGTCGTCCACAGCCCGCCGCCCGCGGTCCCTGCGTGCGGCGCCCATAACAACCACTGTGGCTAATTAAACTGTCTCACCAGAGGGGTTCGCTCCACTTTGTTTGTTCGTGTGGTTCGTGGGGTTCGTGGTTGAACATCTTTGGTGGTTCGAAACGGCCGCGCCGCCTCGAAGCGGCGCGTCGACTTTCGCCCGGCAAGCAGTCCATGTTGACCGCAACCTTCGCCGACCCTAGGTTCCGCGCCCCCCAAAGAGGAACCGCCGGCCAATGGCCCAGGTCGTCGTCGAAGGCCTGAGAAAGACCTATCGCGTGGCCGCGCGCGAGCCGGGCGCATGGGGGGCCATCCGTGGTCTTGCCCGCAGACGCTGGCGTGAGATCGATGCGCTCGCCGGCGTCTCCTTCGCGATCGGGTCGGGCGAGCTCATTGGCTTCATCGGCCCCAACGGGGCGGGCAAGTCCACGACGATCAAGATCCTTTCCGGCATCCTGCGCCCCAGCGCCGGCGCCTGCGAGGTGGACGGCCTCGTCCCATGGCGTGACCGCATCCGCCACGTGGCGCGGATCGGCGTGGTGTTCGGCCAGCGCACGCAGCTCTGGTGGGACCTGCCGGTGATCGACGGCTTCGACCTGCTGCGCGACATCTATCGTGTCGATCCGGCGCGTTACCGCCGCACCCGCGACGAGCTGGTGGGCCTGATGCGGCTCGAGCCCCTGCTCGACCAGCCGGTGCGCCAGCTCTCGCTGGGCCAGCGCATGCGCTGCGAGATCGCCGCGGCCATGCTGCACGAGCCGCGCCTGCTCTTCCTCGACGAGCCGACCATCGGCCTGGACGCTCCGGCCAAGCTGGCCGTGCGCGAGCTGGTGGGAACGCTGAACCGCGAGCGAGGCGTGACCGTGGTGCTCACCACCCACGACATGCAGGACATCGAAGCCCTCGCCCGGCGGGTTATAGTCATCGGCAAGGGGGTGATCCTGGCGGACCAGCCGCTGGACGCCTTCCGCGCCGGCGTTCTGGCCGAACGGCGGGTGGTGGCGGACTTCGCCGGCGAGGCGCCGCGGATCGACATCCCGGGCGTGGAGGAGCGGGCGCGCGACGGCTGCTCTCTCGAACTCGCCTTCGATCCGGCGCGGATCGCCGCCCCCGCCCTGATCGCCGCCATCGCCGCCGACTATCCGCTCGAGGACATCCGCATCGTCCATCCGCAGATCGAGGAAGTCATCGCGCGCTTCTACGACCTGCACGGCGCCGGAGAGGCGTGAGGTCGTCGTGCTGCGGCCCTATCTCGCGATCCTGTCGGCGCGCTTCCAGCTGGTGCTGCAGTACCGCGCCGCCGCCCTCGCCGGTTTCGCCACCCAATGCTGGTGGGGCGGCATGAAGGTCCTGATCTTTTCGGCCTTCTACGCCGGCGCCGGCGGGCTCGCGCCGATGAGCTTCGCCCACACTGTCAGCTACACCTGGCTCGGCCAGGCCTTTCTCCTGTTCCTGCCCTGGTACGTCGATCCCGAGGTGGCCGACATGGTCCGCACCGGCGCTGTGGCCTACGAGCGGCTACGGCCTGTGGACGCCTGGGGCTGGTGGTACGCCCGGGCCCTGGCATGGACGGCCGCCCGGATCGTCCCGCGGGCGGGGCTGATGTTCGCCACCGCCGCCGTCCTCATGCCGCTCGTCGGCCTTGGCCGCTGGGGCCTGCGCCTGCCGTCGGATGGCTCTGGCGCAGCCTTTTTCTGCGTGGCGATCCTGGCCGCGGCCCTGCTCTCGGCGAGCATGACCGTCATCCTCAACGCCGTGGCGGCCGCCAGCCTGACCGACCGCGGCGCGAATGCGATCGCCGCACCGATCGCCATCGTCTTCTCCGGCAGCATGATCCCGCTCGCCTTCTTTCCGCACGCGCTCACGCCGTTCATGCGCCTTCAGCCCTTTGCGGGGCTGATGGACACACCTTTCCGGGTCTGGAACGGGGAACTGACGGGCGCGGGAGCCGTCGGCGCGATTGCGCTGCAGCTCGCCTGGACCCTCGTCCTCGCGCTCCTGGGCCGGCGTGCCGTGGAGGCGGTCATGGGCCGCATCCAGGTGCAAGGGGGCTGAGCGCGTGAACGGCTTTGCGCTCTACCTCAGATACGTGGGCGTGTCCGTGCGCGGGCAGATGCAATACCCGCGCAGCTTCCTCATCCTGAACGCCAGCCAGTTCTTCGGATCGGCGATCGAGATCCTCGGCATCGCGGCCCTGTTCGGCGTGTTCGGTCACATCCGCGGCTGGAGCCTCGCCCAGGTCGCCGTCTTCTACGGCGTGGTCAACTGCGCCTACGCGCTGGCCGACGCGCCCACCCGAGGCTTCGAAGTCTTCGGCCCCGAGTTCGTGCGCACCGGCGCGTTCGACCGCCTGCTCCTGCGGCCCCGCACCACGGCGCTTCAGGTCCTTGGCTTTGAGCTGCGCCTGCGGTTCGGGCGCCTGCTGCAGGCGATGATCGTGTTCGCCTTCGGCGCCTCGGCGCTACGCCTGGCCTTCACCCCGGCCCACGTCGTGCTCCTGGCCTGGGCCCTGGCGGGTGGCGTCGCGCTCTTCGGCGGGATCCTGGTGCTCCAGGCGACTTTGTCCTTCTGGACGGTGGACGCGCTCGAAGTGGCCAACATCCTCAGCTTCGGCGGGACGCAGGCAGGCCAGTACCCGTTGAATATCTACGCCGCCTGGTTTCGCGACCTGTTGATCTTCATCGTACCGATCGGCTGCGTCGCCTATTTCCCGGTCGTCGCCCTGCTGGGCGCGCCCGACCCACTAGGCGCGCCCGCCTGGCTGCTCCCACTGACGCCGGCCGTCGGCTTCCTGTTCCTGGCCGTGGCCCTGCGGGTGTGGGGCCTTGGCCTGGCGAAGTACGCCTCTACCGGAAGCTGACTTCCATTGTCGGCCGGCGTCAGGCCGGAAGGCTTCGTCGGCGCAGCGCGCCGCCGACGAGCCCGCAACCCAGGATCATCAAGGCCCAGGATTGCGGCTCGGGGACCCCGGTGGAGAAGAAAGCCTCGCCGTGCGGACTATCCAGCCCACTGACGATGGGCGTGAAGGCGCCTGTGGAGAGGTTGACCTGCACGACCTCGCCCAGGACGTCCGCGGCCGAGGTCCCGGTCCCGGCGGCGAAGTCGCCCACCACCGAATAGACGATGTTGGCGGCGGTGTCGGCGACCAGCAGCCTCTGGAGGGCACCCGTGCCGAACACCGTGTCGTCGACCTCGCCAGCCAGATTCAGCACCGAGGCGGACTGCGCCAGCGTCCCGACTTTGCTGACGAACACCAGCTGGTGATCGGCCTGGCTGTCCAGGACCAGTTGGCCGTTGGGGGCGAAGATCATCGAATCCGGATCCTGCAGGTTGAGCGTCGTCGTCCCGCCGCCTGGATTGAGCACATTGGCTGTGGCGTCGCCCGCCAGGACGCCGGCCACGTTCACGACGCCGCCCGAGAGCGTCGCCGCGACGATGGCGGGGTTAGTGTTGGGGTTGGAGGTCGGATTGGAGGCGCTCACGAAGGCCCCCGTGGAGTTGAAGGCGACATCGTCGTAGCCGCCGCCGTGAGGCGTCGCGGAAAAGGAAAAGGGGCCGCTTGTAGTGAACGTCTTGGGGTTGATCAGCACCAGGTTGGGATTGGCGTCCTCGTTTTGCACCGCCCAGAGTTGTCCCGTATGCGGATCATAGCGCAGGCCGTCGTTGTGCCCGAGTACGTTCAGGGTCCCCAGGAGCGCGCCCGAACTGCTGTACTCGGCGATGGTGCTCACGGCCCCGCCTGATCCGTCGGGCGCTCCGTTGTTGCCGTAGCCGATGAAGACGTCCGATCCCACGATGGCGATGGAATCCGGCGCAGAACTGTTACCCGGCGCACCGGCGAAGACACTCACGGTGTAGCCGGGTGCGGCGGTGGGGGCCGCCATCGCCGGCGTGGACGCAAGAAAAGCGCCCACTATGCCGCCGGCCGTGAACAGAAGTCGTGCTTGCATGGAAATCCTCGCGTGGCTGCGCCTTGCAGGGCGCGCGAAGATTAGGTCGAGACAACCACGCTCAGTATGAATATTTAGTGAATATTGTTTACAAGCAACGTTTGTTGAAATAATGTTAGTTATGTACTTGGTTTTGTTCCAGAACAGTCTACCCTTCGCGCCACGTAGCGGCGTGCGACACAATACCGTCGAAGGCCTTCGAACGCCCGTCGCAGCGGCTGGTTCCAGGAGGCGGACATTGACTCATCGACCGGTGGTCCAGAGTCTCGACGAACGACCGCGAAAAACTCGCCGAGGTCGCACGCCCGCCTTGCTCACCGTCAGTGCGTGCGCTGACGGGTTCGCGAAGAGGTCGCGCCCGTTCATGCTGGCGCTCAACCTTCTCTCGTTGGCGCCGGGGGTCGTGTCCGCGCAGCCTTGCCAGGTCGGCGCCCATCACAGAGCGGTCGCGTGCGAAAGATCCTCGCCAGACGGCCGGGATGCGCCCCAGGCGATGAGCTGGGCCCTGATGCTCGCCGGCGCCGCCATGGTGGGCGCGGTCCTCCGTCGGGCCCAGACGCGCGAAGCGGCTCTTGGCGGCGGTCAAGACCGCCGGCGCGCGGCCCTATCGTGCGGTGGCCGGAGCGCGCACGGCGGACTGGGCCGCTTCTCGGATGGCGGCGATGTTGGCGCGATAGGCGTCCTTGCCGCCCCTGAAGACGGCCGAGCCGGCGACGAAGGCGTCCGCGCCCGCCGCCGCCAGCAGGCCGGCATTGGCGGCGCCGACGCCTCCGTCCACCTCGATGCGGATCGGACGACCGGCGGCCATCTGGCGGATCGCCTTCACCCGCTCGATGGCCTCGGGGATGAACGCCTGCCCTCCGAAGCCCGGATTGACGCTCATCACCAGAACCAGGTCGACCATGTCGATCACACTCTGGATGTGCGCGACGGGCGTGCCGGGGTTGAGGGTCACGCCGACCTTTCGGCCTAGCTTGCCGATCGTCTGCAGGGTGCGGTGGATGTGCGGTCCGGCTTCCACATGGGCGATGATGTGGTCGGCGCCGGCCTCGGCGAACGCCTCGAGGTACGGGTCCACCGGCGAGATCATCAGGTGGACGTCCATCGGACGGTCGGTCCAGTGACGGATCCCCTTCAGCACGTCCGGCCCGATGGTGATGTTGGGCACGAAGTGCCCGTCCATCACGTCGACATGGATCCAGTCCGCCCCGGCCTCCACGACATCGCGGATCTCCTCGCCCAGGCGCGAGAAGTCGGCGGACAGGATCGAGGGGGCGACGACGATCGGGTTGGGGCTCATGGCCTCACGCGCGTGCGCCGCTCAGGCCCACCGGTTCGGCGCGCGTGAGCTCCACGTCCTGATGATAGCGACGGACGCGCTCGACCTTGTCCGCCGATCCCATGACCAGGGGCGCGCGCTCGTGCGGGCGGTGGGGGACGATGTCGAGGATCGGCCGCTCGCCGTCCGTGGCCGCGCCGCCGGCCTGCTCGGCCAGGAAGGCGATCGGGCTGGCTTCGTAGAGCAGGCGAAGCCGTCCCTGGTCGTAGCCTTTGCGGCCGTCCGCCGGGTAGAGGAAGATCCCCCCGCGGTTGAAGATGCGGTAGCCGTCCGCCACCAGCGAGCCCGCCCAGCGCATGTTGTAAGTCTTGCCGTGCGGCCCATCGGCGCCGCGCAGGCAGTCGTCGATGTAGTTGCGCACCGCCTCGCGCCAGTGCCGGTGATTGGAGGCGTTGATCGCATATTCCGGCGTTCCCTCCGGAATCCGCAGCCCCTGTTCGACCCGTACGAACTCCCCGGCGGAACGATCCAGGGTGAACACGTCGACGCCCTTGCCGATGCTGGCCACCAGGGTCGTCTGGGGGCCGTACATGAAGAAACCGGCGGCGATCTGCGCGCGTCCGCTCTGGAAGAAGCTCGTGGCCGCATCGGGCCCGCGCGCCGGCAGGACCGAGAAGATCGTGCCGATCACGCCATTGACGTCGATGTTGGACGAGCCGTCCAGGGGATCGATGGCCACGGCAACCGTCCCCGCCGGATCGAGGACCAGCGGCGCTTCGGTCTCTTCCGAAAGGTAGGGTCCCACGCCGGCGCTCTGCAGCGCGCTGCGGCAGAGGTCCTCGGCGATCAGGTCGAGCTTGCGCTGCGCGTCGCCGTCGACGTTCGCCCCGCCGGTGGCTGCGCCCAGGCGTCCCTCGATCGACGGCCGCGCGATCACCGCCGAAAGCTCGGCCGCCGCCCGCGCGAGGGCCAGGATCACCCGCGCCGCCGCCCTGGCCTGGGCGCCCTCGGCCGCCTCCAGAACCGTCGCCAGGCTCGCGCCTTGCCCCATCTCGATCATCTCCGTCCGTAATCTGCCAAACGCGCAGCGGACGATACTGGCTTTCCTGTCCGCGGCGCCATCCCTCCCCTTCGGCTTCGCCGTGTCGTACAGCGAGCCCACGAGAGGCGGGAGGCCCGATGAGCGAGAAGAGACTGCTGCGCGTGCTGGCTGGGGAGAGGCTCGATCCCCCGCCGGTGTGGATCATGCGCCAGGCCGGGCGCTACCTGCCCGAGTACCGGGAGCTGAGGACCCGCGCGAACAACTTCATGGAGTTTTGCTACACGCCGGGCCTCGCCTGCGAGGCCGTGCTGCAGCCTCTGCGCCGGTTCGATCTCGATGCGGCGATCCTGTTCTGCGACATCCTGGTGGTCCCCGACGCCCTCGGCCGCAAGGTGTGGTTCGTCGAGGGGGAGGGGCCGCGCCTCGAGCCGCTGCTGGAGGCGGACGCCTGGTCGCTTGAGCCGCCGGAGAGCCTGCCCCAGCGATTGGGACCCGTATACGAGACCGTGGCCCGTCTTCGGGAGGCTCTCGATCCGGCGATCACCCTGATCGGTTTCGCCGGGGGGCCGTGGACGGTGGCGACCTACATGATCCAGGGCGAGGGCGGCGACAAGGATCGCTGCCGCCGCTTCGCCTATCAGCGTCCCGCCGACCTCGACGCCCTGCTCGAGGCGCTGGTGGAAGCCACCGCGCGCCATCTCGCCGCCCAGGTCGCCGCCGGCGCGGAGTGCCTGCAGATCTTCGAGAGCTGGTCCGAGGGCCTGCCCGAGCCGCTGTTCGAGCGGGCGATCCTGAACCCGACCAAGCGGCTCGTCGCCCGCCTGCGCGAGCTCGGCGTCCAGGTTCCGGTGATCGGCTTTCCCCGCGGCTCGGGAGCCCTGCTCAGTCGCTACGCCCACGAAACCGGGGTGACTGCGCTGGGCGTGGACACCCAGACCCCCGCCGCCTTCGCCCGCCGCGAGGCGCCTGCGGGGATGCCCTTGCAGGGCAACCTGGATCCGCAGCTCCTGGTCGCTGGCGGCGAGGCGCTCGAGACCGGCGTGCGCGCCGTGGTCGAGGCGTTTCGCGGTTCCCCGCACATCTTCAATCTCGGGCACGGAATCACCCCACAGACCCCGCCCGAACACCTCTCCGCCCTCGTGGCCGCGGTGAAGGGAGGCTAGAGCGCCGTCCGCCCCAGATCGGAACGGGTTGGGCGATCAGACGGCGCTCAAGTTTTTGAATCGAGAGTAAATTATCTCCGACCAGACGGTTCCGTCTGGTCGGAGTTTGCTCGTCGCCTCTCCGATTACCGCGGCGAGGCCGAGGCGTTGGCGCCGAGCGAGGCGTTCGCGCCGCCGCCGCGCGAGGCGCTGGCCGAACCGGACGCGGAGCCGCCGAGGCTGGGTGAGCCGGAGGTCAGGTTGTTCGCCGCGCCGGCGGCGCCGGAGGCCGCGCCGGTCGCCTTTCCCGCCGCAGCCTGACCCGTGACGCGCGCCCGGCCCGCTGTGGTGGCGGAGGTATCCTTGGCCTGCGTCGTGGCGGACGTCGCCTGGCTCTTGGCCGAGGCGGCGGTGTCGCGCGCCTTGGCGTTGGCCGCGCCTGCGGCGGAGGATGCGCGGTTCAGGGTCTGGCCGGAACTGAAGCTTCCGTTCGCCGAGCCGTTGAAGGTCCCGCTCAGGCCCCCACCCCCGCCCATGAGGCCGCCGCCCAGTCCACCGCCGAGGCCCCCTCCGGCGCCGCCCAGTCCGCCACCGAGCCCAAGCGGGCCGGCGCCGGCGGCCGATCCTGCGAAAAGCGCGCCCGCAAGGGCGATGATGGTCATAAGGTTGGTCTTCCGCATGTTCTTGTTCTCCCTGCGAAGTATGAA
This sequence comes from Caulobacteraceae bacterium, assembly GCA_036488995.1. Taxonomy (GTDB): domain Bacteria; phylum Pseudomonadota; class Alphaproteobacteria; order Caulobacterales; family Caulobacteraceae; genus Acaudatibacter. The sequence continues at coordinate 31,536 of DASXGQ010000155.1, read as the reverse complement.
GCGCAGCAGCGCTCACACCTTGACCAACGAGCGGCCGCCGCCGTTTCATCCCTCAAGCTTCATTTTCTTGGCGCTCTCATCCCCCAAGTACGCAGCGCGCCGGAGGGGGAGTTCAGCGCCTGCTCGCGGTCTGGACCTGCGCCGCGACAAGGCCCTTCCCGTAGCCCGGTCCTCGACGCGAAGTCGCGGCCACGGCGGTGATTGCGGCGGGGCCTGAGGCGCCGGCCGCCTCGGCGAGGGCTAGGCGCCCGGTCACGATCGGCGCGGCGAAGGACGTGCCGCGCACTGTCGCGAAACCGCCCGAGATGCTCGCGGCCTGGAGATCAGCCCCGGGCGCGGCAAAGTCGAGGTGGCTGGCGCGGCCGGCCTCGATCAGCACGCGGCCTAGGCCATCCACGCCCGTCACGGCCACAACCCCCGGATAGGAAGCGGGATAGGCCGGCGGGGCGGCCGGACCGTCGTTGCCCACTGGCGCGACGATCAGGATCCCGCGCGCCTGGACCGCGCGCACCGCTGCGCCGACGGCCAGGTTGGGCGGGCCAACGAGGCTCATGTTCACCACCCGCGCTCCGCGTGCGGCGGTCCAGGCCAGGGCCTGCACCAGGAGGTCGCCGGCGCCGCCTGTGATGGAGCGTCCATAGACGTCGGCGACCAGCAGCGTCGCGCCGGGGGCGACGCCTTCGAATCGCCCTGCCTCCCCCACGATCAGCGAGGCGGTCGCCGTTCCATGCGCCGCGGGGATGGCTTCGGGCGAGGCGAATCCCTTCTGCTCGATGCGCGCTCTGGCGAAGGCCGGATGCGAGCCGTCGACCCCGGTGTCGATCAGACCGATCTTCGCCGCCGCCTGCCTCTCGGCCGGGGAAGGCGCGGCGGCGCCCCTGGGCGGATCCACAACCCCGGCGGAACCGTAGATCGGGTCGAAGTCATAGACGCCTGGCGGGTCCAGCGCCCTCATCCGCGCCAGGGCGGCGCGCGCCGACATGCCTTCGGGAGCCTGGAGCCGCACGACCCGCAGGTCCAGATCAGGGTCCACCGGCTCTGCCTGGACCGCGAATCCTTCACGCTGGGCGCGCGCGAGGGCGTCGGGAGTCGGGTCCACGGCCAGGACGACGCCGCGCACCAGCACTTCGCCGGATGGACCCCGCTCCAGCTCGTGCGGGTAGGCGCGAAGCACGGCGTCCAGCCGCGCGCGCCGCGCATTCAGCAGATGCTGAGGATCGAGCGGCGCCATAACGCCAGTGAGCGCGGAGGGGACGTCCCGAAGGCCGGGGCCTGGCAGGTTGACAACCCCCTCGAGGCCCCCGCCGACACCCGGGCGGAGCAGCTGGGCGGCCGCCGGCGAGGCCGCGACGGCGGCGAGCGCAGCCACGAGCCCCACGTAACGGAGCTGGAGCCGTCGGTCCGCTCGGCATGGTTTGCGCGATGAGGTCATCTCGTCTCTATTATGCGCACAACTTGGGATGAAACGCTTGGGGCCCAGCGTTCAATCCTCATGAAGTCGGAAACGCCTCTTGGACGCCTTTCAGCGCGAGCTGATCGATCTGTTGCCTCGCCTCAGGCGTTTCGCGCGCAGCCTTTCGCGCGACCATGCGGATGCCGACGACCTCGTCCAGACGGCGCTGGAGCGGGCGCTGCAGCGCCGGCGCTCCTTCTCGCCGGGCACGCGGCTGGATTCGTGGGTGTTCGCCATCCTGCGCAACGCGTGGATCGACGAGGCGAGGGCCCGCTCGCGCCGCGCCCGAATCGCCGGCGCGGCCGAGGAGGCGGAGGCGGTGGCCGACGCCCGCGTTCCGGACTTCGACCAGCGGCTGACCGCTACCGCGATGGAGCGCGCCCTGGCAGCCTTGCCGGAGGACCAGCGAACGGCGGTCTATCTCGTCCTGGTGGAAGGGCTCTCCTACGCGGAAGCCGCAAAAGTGATCGACGCGCCGGTCGGCACCCTGACCAGTCGGCTCGTCCGTGGACGGACGACCCTCATGGCGCAGCTCGAGGGCGTGGGAGGCTAGGCCATGATCGATGACGAAACCCTTATGGCCTATGTGGATGGGGAGCTCGACGCGGGGCGCTCGCGCGAGCTTGAGCAGGCGCTCGCCCAGTCTCCTCAGCTCGCGGCGCGCCTCGCAGCCCACCGGGCGGTGCGCAAGCGAGTCGCCGGCGCGTGGTCGAGCGTCCTCGTCGAACCGGTTCCCCGCCGCCTGATGACGGTCGTCGAAGGCGCGAAGTCGAACGAACGGCCGGAGGTCGTGGATCTCTCCGCCGTGCGGCGCATGCGCCGGCAGGCCACGGCCAAGCCCGCCCCGGGATCGGCCGGTCTGCTGGCAGCCGCCTGCCTCGCCGCCGGCCTGGTCATCGGTTTCAGCGGGGCTATCCTCGGCCCCGCGCCATCTGTGGTGACCCGGGGCGGGGCTCTGGTGGCCGAGGATGGGCTCGCCCGCGCCCTGGAAAACCAGCTCGTCGCCGACCAGTCGCGAACGCAGGCGATCCGAATCGGCTTCACTATCCGCGCCGACGACGGTCGCTATTGCCGAACGTTCCTGGATCGGCGTGCGCGCCTCGCGGGGCTCGCCTGCCGCACTGGGAACCGCTGGACCGTGCCTCTGGCGGCTGCCGTGGGCGGGGCGGAGCATGCGGGCGCCTACAGGGTCGCCGCCGACGAGATCCCTCCCCCGGTGCTTGCCGCCGCCCAGGCGATGACCTCCGCGCCCGCTCTCGACGGGCCGAGAGAGGCTGCGGCGCGCGAGCTGGGTTGGCGATAGGACTTCCGCTCCGACCAAGGTTCAGCGATGTCTTCGAATTCAGCTCGTAATTCCGCATGATCCCCATCCTGGGGCCGCGAAGCTGAGGACATTCGAGGATGGATCCGCCGCCCGCGCCCCCCCTGACCCCTGAGCAGTACCGGGCGCTCGCCGAATTCCGCTATCAGCTGCGACGTTTCCTCGCCTTCAGCAGCCGCGAGGCCGAGGCGGCCGGACTCGCGCCACAGCAGTATCAGGCCTTGCTGGCGATCAAAGGATGCGCCGGAGAACGGCCGATATCGGTGGGCGAGCTCGCCGAACAATTGCTCGTGCGCCAGCACTCCGCCGCCGAACTCGTCAACAGAATGGAGTCGGCGGGCCTTGTTCGCCGCGCGCCCGCGCCCGGCGACGGCCGCCGCGTCACGGTGCTGTTGACGCCCAAGGGCGAGGACGCCCTGAAGGGTCTTGCGGCCACGCATCTGCGGGAACTGACCCAGAACGAGGGCCTGGTCGCCCGATTGCTGACCCTTCTCAACAAGCCCCACGCCTGAGGGGACAGGCTTCGCGCGACCCTGTCCCCGCCTTGCTCAGACGATCCGGCCTCTCAGTGTTCCTGGGCCGTGGGCCGATAGAGGATCTCGTTGATGTCGACGTCCGGTGGTTCGGACAGGGCGAAGGCGACCGCGCGGGCGAAGGAGTCGGAGCCGATGGCGTTGCGTGCGTACATCTGGTGGGTGCTCTGACGCGTCGACTCGTCTGTGATGCCCTCGATCAGCTCGCTCTGCACGGCGCCCGGAGAAATGATGGTGGTGCGGACGTTCCACGCCTTCACCTCCTGGCGCAGTCCCTCGGAGATCATCCGCACGGCTGACTTGGTGGCCGAGTAGACGGCGCTGCCCGGGCGCACCCTGTGGCCCGCGACCGAGGCGACGTTGACGAAGTGGCCGCTCTTCTGGCGCTGGAAGTGGGGTAGGGCGGCGGCGATCCCATAGAGGACGCCCTTGATGTTGACGTCGATCGCGCGGTCCCACTCCTCGACCAGCAGACGGTCGATGGGGGAGTTGGGCATGATCCCCGCATTGTTGATCATCACGTCGACCCGCCCGAACCGCTCGACCGCCGCGTCGACCAGCGCCTTCACCTGATCGGCCGAGGTCACGTCCATCTCCATCGCCAGGGCTCCGCCTCCGGCGCCCGCGAGCTCCGCAGCCAGGGCGTCGATGCGCTCGCGACGCCGCGCGCCCATCGCGATGATCGCGCCCCGGCTCGAGAGCAGCCGCGCGGCCGCCTCGCCCAGCCCGCTGCTGGCGCCGGTGATGACGATCACCTGGCCTTGGAGAATATCTGTCATGGTCCCCGATCCGATTGGTCTCGCGGCGACGCTCTAAAGCGTTTTTGTTGCGCGCTGGGAACCACCCCGTCGCAGAGAGCGGGCCGCGGTCCTCACGGCTGCCGTTCTGACCAGGAACGGCCCGGCCGGCCCTGAGGCTCAGGGCTCCTCCGCCAGCCGGTAGCCCGCGCCGCGGACGGTGTGCAGCAGCGGCTTGTCGAAACCGGTCTCCAGCGATTTGCGCAGGCGGCTGATGTGGGTGTCGATGATGCTTGTGTGCGGGTCGAACCGGTAGTCCCACACCCGCTCCAGCAGCATGACCCGCGTGACCACCCGGTTCTGGTTGCGCAACAGGAACTCCAGCAGCTTGAACTCCCGCGGCAGCAGGTCGATCGGCCGGCCTGCACGGGTGACCTTGCGGGACAGGAGGTCCATGACGAGGTCGCCGCAGCGCAGCTCCGTCTCCACCGCCTTCTCCGCGCGCCGACGGATCAGGTTCTCGAGTCGAGCGTGCAGTTCGGAAAATCCGAAGGGCTTGGCGAGATAGTCATCCGCCCCGGCGCGCAGCCCTTTGACCCGTTCGTCGATGTGGCTCATCGCCGAGAGGATCAGGACGGGGGTCTGCACGGCTGCGGCCCGCATGGCCTTGAGGACGGAAAGTCCGTCGAGGCCAGGGATCATCCGGTCGATGACGACGGCGTCGAATTCGGAGGACGTCGCAAGATAGAGCGCGTCGCGTCCATCGCCGACCTGCTCGACCTGGAAACCCTCCTCGCGCAGTCCCTTGGCAATGTAGTCAGCGGTCGAGGCGTCGTCCTCGACCACCAGCACGCGCCTGGACATGGTTGAGCTCCCAACCTCCGGCCGTCGACAGCCTCTCGTTGGCCCGCCCCAGCTTGCAATTCTGTAAGGTAAAGGCGCAAGCCGCTGCGAGGCGATCTGTCGATAGATGGTGTCGATAGGAGCCTCGACATGGACTGCATCGCCGCCGAGCTGGACGTTCGCTTCACTCCGCCTGGTCATGGCGCGACCCGGCCCAGCATCGTGAAGGCCGGTCAGGCCACCGTCACCGCGCTCCGCAGGCCGCCCGCTCCAGCCGACCAGGCGGTGATCGCCGAGCGCCAACGGATCGCGCGGGAGCTCCATGACACCCTGGCCCAGGGGTTCGCCGCGATCCGGCTTCAGATCGAACTGGCCCGCGCGGAATCCGGACTGCCGCCGCAAGCGACGCGGGCGCTGGATCTCGCCTACCAGATCGCCGGCGAGAACCTCGTCGAGACGCGTCGATCGATGGCCGCGCTGAAGTCCGTGCAGCCGAGCCTTGAGACCTCGCTTTCAGCCGCCATCGAGGGTGTGCGCAGGCTGGGCCAGGTCGAGGTCATCGCCGAGGTCGACCGTGTCGTCGCGCCTCCCGGCGAGGTTGCGCATGAGCTCCTCCGGATCGCCCAGGAGGCGATGCTCAACGCCGCTCGCCATGCCGAAGCGCAGACGCTGCGTGTCACCCTGACGCCCCTTCCAGGCGGACTGCGGCTTGCGATCATCGACGACGGCAAGGGATTCGACCCGGCCAAGACCTCTTCCGGCTTCGGGCTCGAAGGCCTGCGCGAGCGCGCCGCTGGGATCGACGCAGAACTTTCCATCACCTCGGCGCCCGGTTTTGGCGCCCAGATCATCGTCACCTGGTTCTCCCCCGCCACGGTGGCCGAAGCGGCCTGAACCGTCGGCGCCGCCAACTCTCTTCTTTTTCCGTCATCGCAGGGCGACGCCCGACCCATGACGGAGCCTTAGCGGCGGCGCGTTAGAACGGGCGCCTGCGTGGGGTTGAGCCTGTCAGCCTACAGCAGCCTGTGCGCGAAGAGCGCCACGACGCCGAGGGCGATCAGGATGACGGCCATGCCGCCGAGCTTGGGCGTGCAGAGCCAGGCGCCACCGACCGCTACGGCGGCTAGGCTGGCTACGAACAACGCCTTCCGGCTCATATCGCTCTCCGGCCCGGCCCGATACTGATCCGCGGCGCTTATCGCTCCTCGAAGCCACGGCCGCCTCGCTCGCGCCTTACACGAGTGTAAGTTCGCGCCTTGCGGCCGCGGGCGCCGGCGACGAGGAAGGCGTGGATGATGGCGGCCGTCTCCGGCCGGGCTCCAGGCGCACGAGGCGGATTCAAGTGGCCGACGTTCAGGCTGCGACCGCTCGCCTTCACCGCCTTCGCCATGGTCACTGTCCTGGGCGCCGTCGCCGCCGCCTTCTACCTGGTCGACCTGTCGGCTGAGACGGTCTTCCTAGAGCGCGAGCAGGACGAGGCGCTTGCTGAGCGCCAGATCCTCACCGAGGCTTACGACCTCGAAGGCATTCCTGGACTACTTGTTCGGATGGAGCGCCGCTCGCGCCTCGCCGCGCGGGAAGAACACTACGGCCTCTTTGACGTGACCGGTCGCCGCCTGGGCGGGGACCTGCTGACCGAGCCGCGCAACTTCCCGCAAGGAGAATGGGGGCGGGTGCGGGCCCGGACGCGCGCGGGACGCATCGTCCTGTACGCCACCGTCGAGAGGCTCTCGGACGGCGCAGTGCTGGTGATCGGCCGCGACGCCTCCGGAGAGCGCAACTTTCAGGAACGGCTCGCCGACGGACTCCTGATCGGCCTCGCCATCGTGGTGGCGGCAAGCCTGGGCGTGGGCCTGCTGCTCAATTCGCTGGTGATCCGCCGGGCGGAGGCCGTCGCGGGCGTCGCCGAGCGGATCGCGGCCGGCGAACTCGGCGCAAGGGCGGAGGTGTCCGCGCGCGGCGACTCGTTCGACCGCATTGGCGAGGCCCTCAATGGCATGCTCGACCGGATCGAGACCTTGCTGACGGGCTTGCGCACGGTCACCGACAGTCTCGCCCACGATTTGCGCACACCGCTCACAAGAGCGCGAGGCGCCGTCGAGGCGGCTCTGCAGCAGGACGCCAGTCACGAGGACTGTCGTGTCGCCCTGGAGTCGGTGAGCCTGGAGCTGGAGCGGGTGCTGTCGGTGTTCGGTTCTCTGATCGACATCGCTCGGGCCGAGTCGGGCCTGTCCCGCGAGATGATGCAACCACTGCGCCTCGACGAACTGGCAATGGACCTGGCGGGCCTGTTCGGCCCCGTACTGGAAGACGCCGGGCAGACGCTCGAGGTCCGTCCCATGGCGCCGCTGACGATCGACGGCCATGAGCAACTGCTGCGCCAGGCCGTGGGCAACCTGTTGTACAACGCGGCGCGCTATGCCGGCCCCGGGACGGAGGTTACGCTCGAAGTGCGCAGCCTGGATGGGGTCGCCGAAGTCGTCGTCGCGGACCGCGGGCCAGGTATCCCTGAAGCGGACCGCGTGCGGGTGAAGGACCGGTTCGTGCGGCTGGACGCGGCCCGCGGTGGCTCGGGCTCGGGCCTTGGCCTCTCGATCGTCGCGGCGGCTGCGAAGCTGCACGGCGGCGATCTGCGTCTCGAGGACAACCATCCCGGCCTGCGTGCTGTCCTGTCGATCGCTCTCCCGCGAGGCGCGACGCGCGCCGGCGCCGGCTAGTGAAGGCCGCACATGCGATAGTCACACCGCCGATCACGGCGCGTGGGCGTCGCGTCGATAGACCCAGATGGTCAACATCATCCGAGGGCAGCCCAGCTCATTGTGCGCCGAAGCGTGAAGCATGGCCGGGTGCATGATGATGAGGTCGCCTTCGGCGCCGGTCATTTCCTCGAGTCGGACGGTCTGCCCACCGGTCTGCGCGTCGGCATTCATCAGTTCACGAACCTTCTCGCTCTTTGCGGCGAAAAGGCCGGCGAGCCAGGGGTGATCGCGCCTCAGTCGCTCACGGATCGCCTGCGACCGCAGGGTCGGCCCTTCGTTGTCGTCGTCGAGCTCCATCGCGAGCTGATGCGAGCCCGCCACGTAGAGGGTCCCTCCGCCGCCAGGCAGGACGGGCTCCAGGAAGGTGAAGGCCCTCAGGATCGGCATGGGCCTCAGGTAGAGCGCGGCGCCGATATCGAGGTGCCACGGCGGCCGCGGCAGGTCCGGGGCTGTCGAGGGGAAGGTCACCAGCGGACTCCCCCAATCCCTGGGCACATCCCACGCCCCGGCGCCGAGCAAGGCGTCCGCCAGATCGGACATCGAAGACGAGCCGAGGGCGTCGAACGCGCCTGACCGCACCAGGGGCTGGAATTGTGCGGGGCGGGTGATCGACCAGCTGTCGGGCTGATGGCGGAGCATGCCGAACCGCTGCTCCAAATCCGCCCACAGCCTGTCGGCCATCACCTCGATGTCGGCCTTCGGATAGAAGCCCGGCAGGCGAAGGACGCCTCGACGATCGAACTCTTCGAGCTGCTCGGCGGTGAGGGTGAAAGTTGCGGGCACAAGCGCCTCCTTGATGAAGACGCCCCGCGGCAGATCTCGCGCCCCGGCGAAAACCACGGGCGTTTCGATCTACCGCGGTACTGATTTCCCGCGGCCCACCGCAAGGCGCGGCGAACGATGCCGGTAGATTTCATGCAATCTTTGGAGGCCGTCAACCCGGCGCCTGGGGGCGTCTGAGCAGCCGCTCGTCTAGATCTCACTTGGGCTCGCCAGTACGCTTCCGAAGTGATGTCGCCATAGCCGCGCGCCAAGCTCGCCGGTTCTATCCAGAGATGAGCCAACGGTAAGCCAGGACAAAAGGGACGGGTTCAGGCCGGCGTCGAACAGCGCGAACCCCGCCGCGAGGACACAGGTATCCGTCTGAAGCCCGCAAACGAGCACGCGCTCGACTTCAAGACTCGACAGGTGCGGGATCAGTTCCGGGGGCGGCAGATACCCGTGCTTGATGAAGACCTTGTCCGTTGGAACCAGGCTGTCGTCCGAGGCGCCGGGCTTCCATCCGATTTGACGCTCGAACGGCGTGACCGTCTCGTCATGCCTTTCTACGGTGGCAACTGAAGGCAGCGTCGGCGCCAGCGCGCATAGATCGCGAACAAGCCATTCAGGCGGGGAAAAGCTGGGCTGGACGTCGATGATGAGCAGGGCCTGACCCATGCGCGTTCAATAGACAACCCGGTCGCCGAAACAACCAAACGGGATCGTGTCCCCGAGCTACGCCACGTCCGGAGACGCGATCCTGGTCGAAGTCGGCGATCGGTTCGGGGGATACGGTGACTAGACGCCGAACTCCAATTCCCGCGTCAGCTCCCCGCGGTGTCCAGACCTGCGGTCTCCATCGCGTGGAGCCGGGAAGGTCGGTCCTCGGCGCGGCGGAGGGGATGACCCCAGAAGCGCCAGATCGACCACGTCGCGCCGACCACGCAGCTGACGTTGATCACCACCTCCATCAACAGGCCGCTGTCGCTGAAGAGATTGGCAGGGGCGTAGAGGCCGTGCAGCAGATTGAAGGAGATATCGATGAAGGCCAGGAAGCCGAGCGCCCCGCTCGCGATCAGACCGAACAGGACAGCCTTCGCATCGCGGCCGATCAGATAGAAGGCCGCGAGCGCCGAAGTGACGGCGACGAGAAGATCGGCAAGCGGAAAGGCCGACTCGAAGCCCATGTAGACCGTGGCGAGGCGAACCACGTCGGGATCGGTCATGTTGTGCACGAACTTCGGCAGCGTCAGGTCGCTATGGAAAAAGGCGATCCAATAGGCGCAGACCATCCCTGATCCGCCGATGGCCAGGACGGCGGCGTGGAAGCGGTCCATCATCGAAAGACGCGGCACGTCCATCAAACTCCCATCGAGGCTTTTACGATCAGTCGGGCGAACACGACGGTGAACAGGGGGGTCAAACCCCAGGCCACGCCGCTGAAGGCCGACTTGTCTATGGCCCGCCTTATGCCGAACAGCGGCCGATCCGACCATGTCCAGGCGTGCAGCCAGTACTGGTTCAAGCCCTCGATCAGGATGCCAAGCACCGCCCCGACCATGAACAGGACCGGGAACACCCCGCGCAACGCTCCGTGTCCGCCGATGATCCAGCCTACGCCGTATCCCTGTAGCAGGCCGAAAACCACGACCACATTCATGATCAGGAAGAGCGGAGACCTGTACGTCCAGACCTTGAACGCCCGCGCGATCGCTTCGACGAACAGGCCGATGCCGACGGCCGCGACGAAACACGCGATTGGAAGGGTTACGGCCACGTCAAACCCTGCGCGAAGCTGAGGGAGGGGCCAGCGTAGCGGGCCGCCACGCGTTTGACTTTACGCCTTCATGGGCGAAATGCAGATCGCGCTGAGTCATTGACGGGACGCCATCATGAGCTTGAACCGGGCTCGCAGGCCCTAGATGGGTCTTGTTGATAAAAATATCAATAGCGACACGAGGACGGAATTGCGCCGTCGTCGCCAGCCGGAAGCAGCGCGCGACAACATCCTGGCCGCCGCCGAGGCCCTGCTGATCGAGGCAGGTCCGCAATCCCTGAAGCTGGCCGATGTCGCCCGGGCGGCCGGTGTGTCGAATGCGACCGTGCTTCATCATTTCGGATCGATCGCCGAGGCGCAGGCAGCGCTCATGCAACGCATGGTGCGCCAGTTGGTGTTCGAGATTCTCACCATCGCACAGCGGGACGGCGCGGCCGCGCAGAGCGCGACGGAAGAAATCGCCGCGCTGTTCGACGCCTTTGAATCCAAAGGCTCCGCTCGTCTGGCGGCCTGGCTCGAGCTGACGGGCGAGGCGCGCCGTATGACCTTCGTCCAGACGGCGGCGAAAGAGGTGGTGGAGGCCAGGGCCGGGCAGTTCGCCAGCATTCCCGACGACCTGCGCGAGGATCTGATGCTGGCCTGCATCACCATGGCCCTGGGCGTGGGCCTGTTCGGTCCCACGCTGAGCGAATTGCTCGGCAAGCCGGCCGGCCGGGCGCGAGAGGTCGTGCTGGGCCTGCTTCTGGACCAGCTGCGCGGGGTGCTTGCCCGCGTCTGACTAAGGGGTGAGCCCGCGCAGCTGAGCGTAGACCCCGTCAAAAACCTTCAGCTTGTCGAGGTTGGCCACGCCTCCCACCACCGCGTCGTCGCCGATATGCAGCACGTCCGCGTCGCCGCCCTGGTAGCGCGGCCAGGTCGGCAGGCCGGGGCCATTGGGGTCGCCCGTCTTCGCGAAGTTGGTCCAGTACCCCGCCATCAGCCGTGACACGCGTCGGTCCGACGCCGTCCAGCGCCAGGTCGGCTCCTGGCTCAGGTGGTCGAACACATACCAGAGCTCGGAAAAGTGGCTCGGCCCCCAGCCGGCATAGACCGACCCGGGCGGGAACGGCGGCGCATGGGCGAAGTGATAGTAGTAGGCCGGCGCGCCGGCCGCCGCCTGCAGCCGCGCCCACGCCCAGTCGTCCCAGCCGAACCGCAGGTCGCGCTCGAACTCCAGCCGCGCTGTCCGGGCCTGAGCGTCCGTGGCGTGCGGATAGGCGTCGATCAGCGCCCCCGGCAGCGGTCCCCACCGTTTCCTCGTCTCGGCGTCGTAGCCCGCCGCGAGGGTGTCCTCGAGATGGTTCGCCAGCGAGCGCGCCTCGGCGGCGTTGGACCCAACCAGAACGGGGACGAGGCTCTGGGCTTTGCGCGCGAACACCTCGTACGGCGCGGCCGTCAGCACATAGTCGTCGATCACCGGATGGGCGAGTTCGTCCGCCTTGCCGCTCACCAGGCGCTCGGCCGGCAGGGCGCGAAGCTGGGCGAGGGTGTCGACGCCCAGGGAGTGGGCCAGCGCGACTCCATCGTCCTGCGCATGCGCCAGCCGATATTGCGGCGCGAGCCCCAGCGGCTCGAACACCCCGCCGCTCTCCCCGATCGCTTGCTGGAACAGGCCCTTGGCCAGGGGCGAGGCCATCAGCAGGCTGACCGACGCGGCCCCGGCCGACTGGCCGGCGATCGTCACGCGCCCCGGATCGCCGCCGAACGCCCGGATGTTCCGCCGGACCCACATCAGCGCCGCGATTTGATCCTGCAGGCCGTAGTTCCCCGACGCGTGATGTGGAGACTCCAGGGTCAGCTCGGGATGCGCCATGAAGCCGAGCGCCCCCACGCGGTAGTTGAAGGTCACCACCACCACCCCGCGCCGGGCCAGCTGGTCGCCCCAGTACAGTGGCATGGCGCCGGAACCGTTGGTGAACCCGCCGCCGTAGATCCACACCAGCACCGGCAGCCGCTCCGCCGGCTCACGCGCCGGCGTCCACACGTTCAGGTAGAGGCAGTCCTCGCTAACCTTGGGCGGGAGCTCGCCCGGCATCGAGACCCCTGCCTGCATGCACGCCGGGGCAAAGTCCCTGGCCGCCCGCACGCCCCGCCATGGCGCCAAGGGGGCAGGCTCGCGCCATCTAAGCTCGCCCAGCGGCGGCGCCGCGAACGGCACGCCCTTGTAGACGCTCAGCCTCCCCTCGCGCACGCCGCTGACGACGCCCGCCTCGGTCACGGCGTCCGCCGCCGCCCCGCTCGCCAGGCCCAGCGCCACCGCGAGCCAGAACCCCGCCATCCACGTCTTCATCGCGCGCCCCCATCCGTCACCCACAGGTCCCACGGATGCGCCGGCGCTTCACGTGAATCCCTGGTAACCGGCTGCGCTCGATTCAAAAGCTTACGCGCGCGCCCTCATCGACGAACCGCTTGGCGGCAAGGAGTCTGATGACCGCGCTTGGGCCGGATCAGGCCAGGCTCAGAGGACCGTGATCATCGACGTGATCCCCGTGAGGGTGGTGGAGCCGCCCGCCGACGAGATAGTCGATGTGGTCGCCGTGCGGCACGGCTTCGTGACCGCAGTTTGGACCGTGGACATGGCCGGCCTCGCTCTTTGCGCGACGCGCGGGGTCGCAGCCATCGGGATTCCTCTCGGAGACCTCGATCCTGTGCTCCTCGATGCGGCCGGATTCCTCGTGCAGCAGTCGGCCATGGTCGAGATAGTCGACATGGTCGCCGTGCCGCACGGCGGCGCGGCCATGCGGATCCCTTGAAGGGTCTGGGGGCGTCATGGAGAATTTCCTCGAACCGGCGGCGGGCCCGCCGCCTCACCGATTCAACCCCCGTCGCGATGCCGGGTTGCGGCAGAGCGCTGCGCCGATTCCATCGGCGCGAATAGCGCTCTAGAGACGACGCTTTCGATGTGGATGGAAGGCTTCGCCCACCGCAAGCCGCGCCACGATTTCGGCGATCTTCGCGGCGCGCTTCTGCGGCCCCCTCGCCTGATGGACGCGGTAGAGAACGGCGTAACGGTTTGCAGAGTCGAGATCGTCGAAGAATCGGCGCGCGTCGGGTTGCGCATCAAGCGCAGCGAGAAGGTCTGCGTCCGGCGCCGCGCGACCCTGAGGCGCATAGGCCGCCGCCCAACGTCCGTCGGCCTGCGCGCGCGTCACCTGATCCAGGCCGCGGGGCGTCATTCGACCGAGGGCGGTCAGACGCTCGACGCGCTCCCGGTTCATCTGAGACCAGGCGCTGCGCGCCTTCCGGGGCGTGAACCTGACCTTGTAATAGTGCGCGTCGACGCGCCCAAGCTGGCCGTCGACCCAGCCGTGAGCAAGAGCGCTGTCGATCGCATCCGTCTTGGCTAGGGTCGTCTCCGGAGCGCCGGCTTTGGCGAACTTCAACCAGGCGCCAACAGCTCTCTCCGGCTGCTTGCCCAGCCAGGCCTCGAAAGACGCCGCGTCACGAAAGGTCAGGAGCTGCAGGTCCCGCGTTGCGGCTGTTTCGCTCATCGCTGGGTTGCTCCGTCGTCTCGAAGCGGATTTTGTTGGCGCAATGCGAAGGCGGTCAATGACGCCTCACCAAACGGCTGCAGCATGACGGGCCCAACGACGGCGCTCCAGGGGCGATGCTACTTCCCGTCCGGCGCGATGATCGGGCGGGCGTCCTTCCACTTGTAGGGGAGCGTGTCGGGGATCACCGAGACCTCGGTGGTGAACTTGAACGGATAGGGCGAGGCGCTGGGATAGGTCATCTCGACGAAATAGGCCGTCCATCCGGCCGGCGGCTTGGCCACCTTGCCCACCCAGGTCCCGTCCTTCTGCTGCGTCAGAACGGTGGAGGTGAAGGCCTTGCCAATGGTGTCGACGCGGAAGTCGCGCGCCTTGGGGTTGGTCCCCTGCCACAGGCGCACTTCCAGTGGCTCGGTAGGCGAGCGCACGACGATCGCGCCGTCCGGCCGCACGACCCAGGAATAGTCGGGGATCGGCCGGTGGTTCAGCACCGCGTCATAGAAGGCGGTCATGCTCTCGTCGATGTCGGTGCCGGCCGTGGAGTGCCTGGAGTTGGGAATCATTCGCAGCCGCTTGGTCTGCGGCAGCAGATGGTAGGAGAACCGAGTATTGTCCGGTGGGAAATACTGATCGCCCACGGCGTTGATAATGTACTTCGGCATCGTCATCGAAGGGCGATCGCGGTAGTTCAGCGGGTCCTCGATCTTGTTGTCATCCTCGACTCCGGGCTTGCCGACCTGGGCCGGGATCAGGCCGTTCTCGACGTAGTCCTTCAGGGCCGGCGAGAAATAGCCCATGGCCTCCCAGTGGTGCCGGGTCGTGGCGTCCACATCGAGGACGTTGATCACGATCGGGATGATCGCCTTCACCCGCGGGTCGATGGCGCCCACCAGCCAGGTGGTCCAGGCGCGCTTGGAGCCGCCGCTGACCACGAAATCGTCGACCGTGAGCTTCCCGCCCGCGTCGCTGGCCAGGTACTGCTGAATGGCGGTCATGGCCTGGGTCCCGCTCTTGACCATCGGCAGGCGCACCAGGTCGAGCGGATCGTGATCCCTGGCGAACTTCGCCTGCTGGTAGGCGATGATCTCGTCCTCGACCCGCGGCTTTGGGTCCGCGGTGAAGCGCAGCGGCTGGTTCGGGACATCGTCCAGTTCGGCGACGATGGAGTGGGTCTCCACCGCCATCTTGGCGAAGCGGTCCGTCGCCTTGGCAGGCGCGGCGTCGGTGTTGTTCCCGCCGGTGATAAACATGAAGGCGGTCTTGTGGTCGACCTTGTCAGGAACGACCACCGTCAGCCAGTGCTTCCAGACCGGCTTGTCGACCTCCTTCGAGGTGAGCCAGGTCTGGCTGGTCAATTCCAGCACCGCGCCGTGATAACCGGGCCCGGACACCGGCCTGACCACGTTCCACGCGAAGGCCGGATCGGGCATCGCCACATAGGCGTCCAGAGCGTTTTTCGGATTGGCGAGCGCCGGCGCGGCGGCCAGGACAGCCGTCCCCAGTACGGCGCCCAACAGTTTCAAAAGTTTCATCAAGCCCCCCTCTTCTGGACCTTGCCACTCCCAGGAAGCCACGGGAATTTCAAGGATTTTCGATGGCGCGACGCGAGCCTGGCGCGGCGACGCCCTGCCGTCCGGGTGGCCAACGGAAGTTGCCTGGCTCACCCGACACTCGCCTCAGCTTGAGGCAGGTTTCCCCAAAACCGTCGCCGTTGACCGTCTAGAGACGCTCCGCCCAGTAGGCGCGCGTGACATAGGGGAAAGTGACCTCGCCTGCGCCGCGCAGGTCCGGTTCGCTGTCGATGACGGCGCGGAGTTCGGCCTCGACCCCGGCGAGTTCGCCGGGCGGGAGCGCCGCAATGAAGCTGATCGACTTTACACGCGCGATGATGACGTCCTCCGGATCCCCGGTATGGCCGTGAGCGAACACGGTTTCGTGGAGGGCGCCGAAATGGCGGCCGGGGAAGAGGCGCCGCCACTCCCCCGTGGCGTGTCGCGGGGTGTCGGCCTCGAGGCGGTCGAGGATCGAACCGATCCGCGCCACCCAGCGGACGCGGTCGTCCCGGACGTTCCACACCAGACCCAGCCGGCCGCCCGGCTCGAGAACGCGGGCGATCTCGGCCAGGGCGTCCTCGTTGGCGAACCAGTGGAAAGCCTGGGCGCTGAGGACTGCGGCCGCGATCCCGTCGCCCAGGGGAATCGACGTGGCCGTCCCCTCAAGGGCCTCGACCTGCGGCAGGGCGGCGTGCAGCGCCCGGCGCATGCCCGCCACCGGCTCGACAGCGATGACGCGCGCCCCGGTCTTCGTCAGCAGGCGGGTGAACTTTCCCGTGCCGGCGGCGAGATCGACCACACGCGTGTCCGCTGAGATCCCCATCGGCCCGATGAGCCAGCCCAGCAGTTCCGGCGGATAGTCCGGCCGGCCGCGCACATAGTCGGGCGCGGCGGCGTCGAAGGCCTGCGCCTTGGGGTGGATGGGCATACGCGCGACTCCCGGCTGCCGTTGTCCTCAGGCCTCGAACACCTTCTTCACCTCCGCCTTGATGATCTTGCCGTTGGCGTTGCGCGGCAGGGTCTCGGCCGAGAAGGCGATCTTCACCGGGACCTTGAAGGCGGCCAGGCGTGCCGCCATGAAGGCGCGCAGCTCGTCCTCGGTGGCGCTGGCGCCGGGCTTGAGGGTCACCACCGCGGCGGGCTCCTCGCCGAGGATGCGGTGCGGGATGCCCACGACTCCCGCGTCCATCACCGAGGGATGCTCGTAGAGGGCATTCTCGACCTCGACGCAGTAGATGTTCTCACCGCCGCGGATCAGCATGTCCTTGGCGCGGTCGACGATGAAGCAGTAGCCGTCGTCGTCGGTACGGGCGAGGTCGCCGGTCTTCACCCAGCCGTCGACGAAGGTCTCGGTGGTGGCGTCGGGCCTGTTCCAATAGCCCTTCACCACGTTCGGCCCCTTGAACCACAGCTCGCCCACCTGGCCGGGCGGCAGAGTCTCGCCGTCGGGCCCCACGATCCTGAACTCGCCGGTTGGGTTGGGCAGGCCGCAGCTGTCGGGCTTGGCCTCGTAGTCCTCGCCGCCGATGCTGATGGCGGTGGAGGAGGTCTCGGTCATGCCCCAGGCATTGGCGGGCATGGCGGTGGGGAACACCGACTTGATCCGCCGCACCAGCTCTGGGGCCGAGGGGGCGCCGCCATAGCCGATCCCTTCGAGGGAAGAGAGATCGTACTTCTCCCGCTCTGGATGCTCGATCAGCTGCCAGGCGATTGTCGGAACCCCGCCCGTGGAGCTGACGCGCTCACGTTCGATCAGCTTGAGCCCCTCGAGGGCGTCCCACTTGCGCATCAGAACGATCTTGCCGCCCGAATGCACGGCCCCCACCAGGCTCGCGATGCAGCCGGTGACGTGGAAGAACGGCACCACCAGCAGGGAGCAGCGCTGCGGCGCGCCGCCCGCAGGCGGCGTCGGCAGGGGCTGGCCGGCGCGGACGAACCGCCGCGCCATCGCCGCCTCGCCGGCGGTCAGGTTGGTGGTGATGTTGCGATGGGTGCCGAGCGCCCCTTTCGGCGTCCCCGTCGTGCCGGAGGTGTAGAAGATGGTCGCCTCGTCCTCCGGCTCGATGTCGACGATGGGGCTCGGGCGGC
This sequence comes from Caulobacteraceae bacterium, assembly GCA_036488995.1. Taxonomy (GTDB): domain Bacteria; phylum Pseudomonadota; class Alphaproteobacteria; order Caulobacterales; family Caulobacteraceae; genus Acaudatibacter. Next base: position 14,183 of record DASXGQ010000155.1, on the reverse strand, counting down.
GGGGCAGGTCGGCCCAGCTGTTGGGGACGTCGATCACCGCCTCCAGACGCTCGACCTTGGCCGGCAGGGCCTCCTGTCCAGCGCGCGCGACATAGACCTTCTTGAGGTCGGGGAGACTGGCGAGGTCGCCCTCGATGCGTGCGAGCCGCTCACCGTCGACGAGGGCGACCTTGGCGCCACTGTTGGAGAGGCCGAAGGCGAGTTCCGGCCCGGTCCACCAGGCGTTGAGCGGCGTGACGATCGCCCCCAGGATCGCCGCGGCGAAGAAGGCGACCGGCCATTCGGGCAGGTTGCGCATCACGATGGCCACGCGGTCGCCCTTGCCCACGCCATCGGCCGCAAGGCGGTCAGCCAGGACGCGCGTGGCGCGCATGAAGCCCTCGAAGCTGACCCGATCCTCCTCCAGCACCAGGAAGGTGCGGTCCGAGAAGCGGTCGGCCGCCTCGAACACCTGGGTGAGGGTCTTGGGCCCGTTCTTCCAGGCCCGCGTGGGCGCTTCGCGGATGAGGATCTCTTCGACCTCGAAGCGCGATCCCGGGGCGGTCAGCCGGGCGTTGGCCTCGGCAATGGTCAGCGGGCGCGGCGCGTCGACGATGGTCATGAGCTCCTCCTCGATATGGTTAGGAGCCTTAATCAATTTCGTGGGCGGGGGGCAAGCGTCATGCGCGCGTCCCTCCCCTTCTGGGGAGGGTGTCTTCGAGCGCAGCGAGAAGACGGGTGGGGAAGAGTGGATCATCCCGGCGGCAGGGTCTTTCCCCAGAGTTCCCCACCCGTCCTCCTTCGCCCTGCGGGCGTCGGAGGACACCCTCCCCGGAAGGGGAGGGACAGAAGGGGGGGACGGATCACCTACCCCGGAACGGGTCCCGCATCATGATGATGTCGGCGCGCTCGGGGCCGGTGGTGACGAAGGCGATCTGGGCGCCGATGAGCTCCTCGATCCGGCGCACGTATTTCACTGCCGCTGCCGGGAGATCTTTCCACGAGCGCGCCCGGTGAGTCTGGCCGCTCCAGCCCTCGATCTCCTCCCACACCGGCTCGACCGCGGCTTGGTCGGCGAGGCTGGCGGGCAGGTAGTCGATCGTCTCGCCGCGCAGGCGATAGCCGACACAGATCTTCAGCGAGTCGAAGCCGTCGAGGACATCGAGCTTGGTCAGGACGATCCCGTCGATGCCGGCGACAGCTACGGACTGGCGCACGAGCACCGCGTCGAACCAGCCGCAGCGACGCTTGCGGCCTGTGACCGTGCCGAACTCGCGGCCGCGCTCGCCGAGCTTCTCGCCTGTGGCGTCCTTCAGCTCCGCCGGGAAGGGGCCCTCGCCGACTCGGGTCGTGTAGGCCTTGACGATGCCCAGGACGAAACCCGCCGCCGAAGGGCCCACGCCCGCGCCAGCGGCCGCCTGGCCGGCCACGGTGTTGGAGGAGGTGACGAAGGGGTAGGTGCCGTGGTCCACGTCGAGCATCACCGCCTGGGCGCCTTCGAACAGGATCTGGCGGTTGTCGCGGATGGCGCGGTCGAGCTCGCGCCAGGCCGGCCGGACGAAAGGCGCCACCTTGGGGGCGACCTCCTGCAGCAGGGCGAGCAGGGCCTCGGGCGTCACCTCCGGCAGGTCGAGGCCGCGCCGAAGCGGCTCGTGATGGGCCAGCAGGCGGCCGATCTTGCTCTCAAGCGCTGCCTCGTCGCCAAGGTCGCAGAAGCGGATCGCCCGGCGACCCACCTTGTCCTCGTAGGCCGGCCCGATCCCGCGGCCCGTGGTGCCGATGCGCGCCGCGCCTGCCCGCGCCTCACGCGCCGCGTCGAGATCGCGGTGGAGGGGCAGGACCAGGCACGCATTGTCCGCCACCGCCAGGATCTCGGGTGTGATCGAAAGGCCCTGGCTACGGACGCGTTCGATCTCGTCCAGGAGGGACCAGGGATCGACGACCACGCCATTGCCGATGATCGAGAGCTTGCCCTGGACCACGCCGGAGGGGAGCAGCGAGAACTTGTACTCGTTGTTTCCGACCACGATGGTGTGGCCGGCGTTGTTGCCGCCCTGGAAGCGCACGACGACGTCGGCGCGGTCGGCAAGCCAGTCGATGACCTTGCCCTTGCCCTCGTCGCCCCACTGGGCGCCGATCACCGTCACATTACCCAAAGCAGCCTCCGCTTGAACCTGGCGGAAAGGCGGCGCCGGATCGTGCGTGAGCGGCCTTTCCGCGGGTCTTTAGCCGCCGCCGCCGCCGCCGACAACGCCCCGCTATGCCCGTGGTCGTTTCGGGGAACAGAAGTGTACAAATTTGGGTTTCTCTGTGTTGGGGACAGGCAAAGTTGGGAGGCGTGATCCGTGACAAGAAAGTTTCCGGTCGCAGCTTCGGTCGCTGCTGCGATCGTCCTGTGCGTCGCCGGCGTGGCCGCCCAGGGCGTGTCGCAGCGACCCTACACGAAGGCCGATCTGTCGGGCTGGACGGGCAATCCCGGCACGCTGACACGAATGATTCAGCAGATCGAGGCAAAGACGGGCGGGCGCGTGATCGAGATCCGCTACTCCAGCCGTGACGCCATGCCAGGCTTCCGCGCAGCGGTCGCCAAAAACGGCAGCGTGACTTTCCTGAGCGTCGCCGCGGAGAAGGGCGATACGGTGGAGCTGACCGCCGCAAACGTTCCCGACTGGATGCTGAAGTGGAAGGCGCGGGCCGATGTGACGCAGGCGCTGCGCGCCACGGTTCCTCTGCCTGACGCGATCCGCGCGGCCGAGCAGGCCAGTGAGGGCGCTCCAGCGGTGGCGGCCGGGATCGCCAGCAGCGCGAGCAACCCCACCAGCGACGTCCAGGCCTACAACGTCCTCATCTGGCGTTCTGGCGAGGTCCACCGGGTCGCCGTGGACGACAAGTCCGGACAGGTCATCTCCGATCCTAGCGCTCTTGCGGACTGGCCCTGACCTCAGCCAGGCAGGTCCAGCTCGACGCATCGCCATAGCTACGCGGCCATCAGTTCGCGGGCCGCCAGACTGAAGACGCTGTCGAACGCCAGTGCGCCTCTCACGCTGGCGACGCTCGAGGCGCGCCCGTCGCGGATCTGAATGTAGGTGATCGGCCCGGCGCGCGGCTCCGGTGAGAAGAGAGGCCTGGGTGGCGGTCAGAGGATTGTCCAAGCCGGCCGGAAACGACGGGCCGCTGCATCTAGAGCCTGGGCGTGCACGGATCACGTGCAGAAGCTGAATCACGCTCTGTATTTCTGAATCTAGAGCAAACTCTCTCCATTCAGACGGACTCCGTTTGAACGGAGTTACTTCCAGAGCTACGGGCGGAACTACAGGCGGCGCGGGTTTGAGTGAGACCGTTCGTTTGAAAGTTCAGGAGTCCTTACCCGTGATCAGAAAGCTTGCAATCGCCTGTGCGATCACGGCCGCGCCCACACTGTGCGCCGCCGCCGTGTCGGACCACGCCGTCTCGCAACGGCCCTACACAAGGGCCGATCTGTCGAGCTGGACGGGAAGTCCCGGTACGCTGCCAAGCTTGATCCAGCGGATCGAGTCGACAACAGGCGGTCGCGTGGTCGAGATCCGCTACACCGATCGCGACGGTAAGCCAGGCTTCCGCGCAGCGGTCGCCAAGAACGGTGGCGTGACCTTCGTGAAAATCTCTTCGGAGAATGGCGACGCCGTGAATACGGCCACTGGGAGCGTCCCCGACAGAAAGCTGAAGTGGAAGGCGCGCGCCGATGTGAGCCAGGCGCTCCGCGCCACCATTCCCCTTTCAGAAGCAATCCGCACGGCGGAGTATGAAAGTTATGGCGCCCCGGCGGTGGCGGCCGGGATCGCCAGCAGCGCAAGCAACCCCACCAGCAACGTTCAGGCCTACAACATCCTGATCCGGCGCGGCGGCGCCACGCACCGCGTCGCCGTGGACGACAAGACCGGCCGGGTCATCGCCAATCCTGAAGCCCTGGCGAATCGATCCTGAGTTCAGTCAGGCAGGTCCGGTTCGACGCGTCGCCATAGCCACGCGGCCATCGCCGCACAGGCCGCCAGGCTGACGACGCTGTCGAACGCCAGGGCGCCCCTCACGCCGGCGACGCCATAGGCGCGCCCGTCGAGGATCTGCATGTAGGTGACGGGGCCGTTTCCGGCGCCGGTGAGCAGCGAGACCTGGGTCGCCGCGAGAGGGTTGTCCGAGCCCACCGACCTGAAGGTGATGGCGAACGAGGCTGTGAAGGCCGCAGCCTGGAAGGCGTTCTCTCCCAGCATGGCGAGGGCGAAGGTCGCCGGCCCCTGGGACGCCAGGATGAGCGAGCCCGTGAACAGGGCGCCGACAAAGCCGATGAGCAGGTAGAGCCGGACTGGCGTCGTGAGACGGAGCAGCCGGGGCACCAGCAACGCGCCGACGATACCCGCGAGGGTGACGCCCGCACCCCCCACGGTGGAGACGAAGCGCTCCGAGGCCCCGAACTGATCGCCCAGGCCGCCCAGCAGGTTGGTGAGCGCGAAGGCGGCCGCAGGCGCGAGGAAGAGGATGAGCAGCCGCACGATGTGGCGGCGCGTCACCAGGGTGCGCAGGTCGCGCAGGAAAGCGGCGAACCCCTCGCGTGAAAGGCGGGCGTCCGGCGGGCGGGCTTCGAGCAGGGTGAGCGGAAGGACTGGCGCCATCACGGCCAGCCCCAGCACCCCGGCTCCCACATCGAAGGGGAGGTTGCGCAGGAGGGGCATGGCGGCCATCACCGCCAGTCCGCCGGCGCCGGTGTTCGCCACCGTGCTCCAGGCCGCCAGGCTCGCGCGCTTTTCCTGGGGAAGCATGCCGCTGAGCCACGCCCCCGCCACGCCGGCGAAGAGGATGGCGGTGAACCAGGCAAGGAACAGAAAAGCGGCCAGCGCGACGACGCTCTGGTGACAGACGAGCGCCGCGAACAGCAGCAGGCCCGTGGCGACCGCGAGGCCGAGCGTCCAGGCGCGCCGGCTGACCCACAGGTCCAGCACTGGCGAAGCGAGGAAGCCGATCGACGTCGGCAGCCCCGCCAAAGCCGTGACACTGGCGATGACCGGTTCGGGAACGTGCTGGGCCGCCAGGAGCTGGGGCGTGGTGACGGCCCAGACACCGCCCAGCAGCCCGAACGGGGCCATGGCCAGGCCCATCACCCACACCGGCAGCCGCGGCGCCGCCAGTGGCGACGCAACCCCAGTCTCGGCGACGGCCCCCACCCGGCTCCCTAGAGCAAACCCCATTCAGACGAGACCGTCTGAATGGGGATGATTTGTTCTAGCTCCACAAGCGTGGAGCCTGACTCAGCGTTCGCGTCTGTCCCGTGCAAACGCATCAGACTCTAAAGCTCGAGGTCGGAGGAGAGCGCCGCCTCCGCCATGGCGCAGTGCATGGCGATGCCGCGGGCCATCACCTGCTCGTCGAGGACCATGCGGTTCGAGTGAAGGGCGCAGCAGGTGCGGTAGTCCCCGCCCTCGGGCGCGGCGCCGAGGAAGGCCATGGCGCCGGGGACCTTCTGCAGGACGTAGGAGAAATCCTCGGCCCCCATGATCGGGTTGGGCATGGTCATCCAGCCCTCCTCGCCGAACAGGGCGCGCGCCGTGCGGGCAGCCAGCTCGGTGACGCGCCCGTCGCAGACGGTGACGGGGAATCCCTGCTCGATGTCGATCTCGGCTCGCGCGCCGTGGGCGGCGGCGATGTTCTGCGCCACGCGTTCGATCCCTTCGTGGACGAGCTTTCGCGTGCGCTCGGAGAGGGTGCGGATCGTCCCCACCATTCGGCCGGACTCGGGGATGACGTTGTTGGTGGTGCCTGCGTCTATGTGGGCGATGGTGACCACCGCTGGTTCGAACACGGAGATTCGTCTCGTGACCATCGCCTGCAGGGCGGTGACAATCTCGCAGAGAACCGGGATCGGATCGACGGCGTCCTGCGGCATCGAAGCGTGACCGCCCTGGCCGGTCACCTTGATCGTCACCTTGTCCGCGGCGGCCAGCAGCGGGCCTGTGCGGCCGGCGAATACGCCGCTGGGCATATTGGGCGAGATGTGCAGGGCGAAGGCGACGTCGGGCAGGGGATCGATCAGGCCGTCCTCGAGCATGAAGCGCGCGCCGTGGTGGCCCTCTTCGCCGGGCTGGAACATGAACATCACAGTGCCGGCGAGACGCTCGCGTCGCTCGCACAGGGCCCGCGCGGCTCCCGCGAGCATGGCGACGTGGGTGTCGTGGCCGCAGGCGTGCATCGCTCCAACGTTGAGGGAGGTGAAAGGCAGGCCGGTCTCCTCGGTCAACGGCAGGGCGTCCATGTCGCCGCGCAGCAGGACCGTGCGGCCGTTGGCTGGTCCGCGCAGGATCGCCAGCACCCCGCTCGTCGAGCGGCCCTCGCGGATCTCCAGGGGCAGGCCCGCCAGCGCTGCCTTGACCTTGGCTGTGGTCTTGGGGAGGTCCAGCCCCAGTTCCGGCTCGGCATGGATCGCGCGGCGCAGCTCGATGGCGTTCGCCAGTCCCGCGTCCCCAGCCGCCTTCCAGCCCTGGGCGTCGATGGTCATGACATTCATCTCGAGGCTTTCTCCGGATCGTCGGCGGATGGCCTGCCTAGTGACTGCGGCCGGGCGGCAAAGTCCAGAGCGAGCGCTCCCCGTGCGCGGTCACTTGCGCTAAGAGCGCGGGCATGAACCGCCCACGCTTCCATCTTGCCTTTCCCGTACATGACCTTGCCGCCGCGCGAGCCTTCTATGGCGGCGTGCTCGGCTGTCCCGAGGGGCGCAGCGCCGAGGACTGGGTCGACTTCGACCTCTACGGCCACCAGATCGTCGCCCACCTCGCCCCCGAGGAGCTCAGGGAGGCGGCGACCAATCCGGTCGACGGCGAGGACGTGCCGGTGCGCCACTTCGGCCTGATCCTGGAGCCCGCCGACTGGCGGACCCTCGCCGAGCGCCTGAAGGGCGCCGAGATCCAGTTCATCATCGAGCCCCAGACGCGCTTCGTCGGGCTGCCGGGCGAGCAAAGCACCATGTTCGTCAAGGACCCCTCGGGCAACGCCCTGGAGTTCAAGGCCTTCGCGGACGACGGCCAGGTCTTCGCCCGATGAGCGTGACGATCGATGACGTCCGCGACGCAGCGCGACAGATCGAGGGCGTCGCCGTGCGCACGCCCTTGTTGGAGAGCCCGGCCCTCGAGGCGCGCGTCGGCGGTCGGGTCTTGATCAAGGCGGAGACGTTTCAGCGTGTCGGCGCCTTCAAGTTCCGGGGCGCCTACAACCGCCTCAGCCGCCTGTCGGATGACGAGCGCAAGCGCGGCGTCGTCGCCTTCTCCTCCGGCAATCACGCCCAGGGCGTCGCCATGGCCGGGCGCGCGCTCGACATGCCGGTGCTGATCGTCATGCCCTCCGACGCGCCGAAGGTGAAGGCGGAGGCGACGCGCAACTACGGCGCCGAGATCCGCTTCTACGATCGGGCGCGCGAGAGCCGCGAAGAGATCGCCGCCGATCTGGCGCGCCAACGCGGCGCGGTCGTCGTGCCGGCCTTCGACGACCCCTTCGTGATCGCCGGCCAGGGAACCGCCGGACTGGAGATCATCGAACAGGCCCAGGCCCTTGGAGAGCGCGTCGCCACGGTGATCGGCCCCGTCGGCGGCGGCGGGCTGATGAGCGGGGTGTGCATAGCGATCAAATCCCAGGCGCCCTGGGCTCAGATCTGGGGCGTCGAGCCGGAAGGGTTCGACGACACGCGCCGCTCGCTGGAGGCGGGCAAGCGCGTGGGCGCGCCGCCCGCGCCGCGCTCCCTGTGCGACGCCCTGGAGTCGCCCATGCCCGGCGAGATCACCTTCCCGATCCTGAAATCCAATCTCGCCGGCGCTGTCACCGTGGATGACGTCGAGGTGGCCGAGGCGATGCGCTTCGCCTTCCAGGAGCTGAAGCTGGTGGTCGAGCCGGGCGGTTCCGTCGCCCTGGCGGCTCTCCTGAGCGGCAAGGTGCGCGCCAAGCCGGCTGGCGCCACGGTCATCATCCTCTCAGGGGGCAATGTGGACCCGGGGCTCTACGGACGGATCCTCGCCAACGCGGGGTGATCGTCTTCCCTTGGCCCTCCCCTTCCGGGGAGGGTGGCTGAGCGAAGCGAAGCCGGGTGGGGAAGTGTGGATCATCCCCAGCGGGCAGATCTTTCTCCAGCGTTCCCCACCCGTCGCGCCTATGGCGCGACACCCTCCCCGGAAGGGGAGGGATGCAGGATTCCAACGCGCCGAAACGCGGTCGGCTCGCCGCCGCCGCGACGGCTGATCCGCTCGACGGCCTCGGCCAGGGGCTCGATCTCGACGGCCATGTGCCAGGCGTTGGCGTGGATCAGGCGGGTCTTGTCCAGCATCATTCCCACGTGGCCGCGCCAGAAGACGAGGTCCGCGCGCGCCAGGTTACCCCGCTCCACCGGCGCGCCCAGCCGGGCCTGCAGGTCGGAGTCGCGCGGGCAGGCAAGACCGCCGGCGTAGAGGGCCTGCTGGATCAGGCCTGAGCAGTCGATCCCGACACTATCGCGCCCGCCCCAGAGATAGGGCGTGCCCAGGAACCGCTCGGCCGTCGCCGCTGGCTCGGCGAAACCGGCTCCGATGGGAGTCAGGTGCCCTTGGGGAATCCACCCCGCGCCTTCGGCAAGCGCCATTTCTCCCTGCTCGCCCGTGACCCGAACAAGCGCGTTGAGGCTGAGCGGTCCGAAGGCCGGCGATTTGATGGAGGGAGAGGCAAAGGCGAAGGTCCTCAGAGCCGTCACCCAATGGGTCGGCGTCTCCTCCTCCTCCTCCGCCGACGGGGCGAGGCTCGAGGCGTCCACCCAGCCGACATAGCCGTCGCGCACGGCCTGGCCCCAGGCGAAGGCGCCGTCGGCGTCGAGCACGTCGAACGGTTCTCCGAACAGCACCTGATCGACTTGCTCCGCCCGGCTGTCGCGCGCTGAGCGCAGGGGCGTGGATGGAGCCGTCAGGCGCATCCGCTTCGGCTCGGCGAAGCGGGCGGCGCGTACGGTCCCTTCCAGCTCGACGCTGGCCAGATCGGCCCGAGCCAGGGTCAGGCGTGGATCGGCGCTCACGCCTGGAGCAAACCCCGTTCAGACGGACCGTTCGCATCTGTTCGGTGCATACGCATCAGGCTCTAGGCGAACCGCCGTTCGAGCATGTGAAGGAGCGCCAGGATCGACTGGGCCTCCGCTCCGGCCGGCCGGCCCGGCTGCGCACGGGGATTCCAGGCGAAGATGTCCAGGTGGACCCATGGGCCCACCGGAGCAAAGCGCTTGAGGAACAGGGCCGCGGTGACAGATCCGGCCTGAGCCCACCCGTCCGGATCGTTCTTGAGGTCGGCGACGTCGCTGTCGAGGGAGGCGGCGTAGCCTTCCCACAAGGGCATGCGCCAGAGCGGATCGTTGGCGGCGATCGAGCCCTCAGTAATCTGGCGAGCGAGATCGTCGTCGTCCGTGTAGAACGGGATGACCTGCGGCCCCAGCGCCACCCGCGCGGCTCCCGTGAGGGTCGCCATGTCGATCGTTACGCTTGGCGCCAGCTCGGCCGCCCGGGCCAGGGCGTCGGCCAGGATCAGGCGGCCCTCCGCGTCGGTGTTGCCCACCTCGATGGAAAGGCCCCGCCGCGAGGCCAGCACGTCGCCAGGCCGCATCGCGTCGCCGGAGATGGCGTTCTCCACCACTGGGACCAACACGACCAGGCGCACCGGCAGGCGCAGGCCCATGATCATTCGGCCCAGCCCCAGGGCGTGGGCGGCGCCGCCCATGTCCTTCTTCATCAGCCTCATGCCGGCCGACGGCTTGATGTCCAAACCGCCGGTGTCGAACACCACGCCCTTGCCGACGACCGCCACCAGCGGGGCGTTCGCGTCGCCCCATGAGATCTCGATCATCCGCGGCGCGCGGTGCGGGACAGCGGCGCGGCCGACGGAATGCACGGCGGGATAGCCCGCTTCCAGCAGGGCGTCGCCGACCACGACCTGGATCTGCGCGCCGTGTTGGGCGGCGATCTCGCGGGCGATGGTCTCGATCTGCAACGGGCCCATGTCATTGGCCGGCGTGTTGACCATGTCGCGGGTCAGGGCGCAGGCGTGGGCAAGCACGCGGACGCGATCCACGTCGGCGCCGGCGGGCGTCACCAGCCGCGGCGCCGGGTCGCCCCGATCGCGCTTGTATCTGTCGAACCGATAGGCGCCCTGCGCCCAGGCCAGGGCGAGATCTGCGCCATCGCCGTGCGGCTCCCCGTCGATGCGGTAGTCCCCGGGCGGCAACCGAGCCGCGAGGCCCCGGAAGGCCGGGGCGGCCGGCCCTTCGCCCAGGCCGAAGAGGACTTCCTCGACCTCTCCGTCGTCGCGCCGCACCACCGCGAGGTCGCCCGCCTTGCCGACGAACTTGACCTGGACGGCGGCCACGCGGGCGCCTGGAGCGAGACCGTCCCCGTTCCGCCGCCAGTCCGCCTGGCTGAACAGGCGGATGGGGATCGAGGGGTGGTGATCGTGCGGGAGGTTGACCTCTGACATCGCTCCGTTCGGTTCGGCGCTCGGCGGGGCGGATTCCCTTACGTCCGGCGCCGCGCGGCCGCAACGACTCCAATCGTCCGCACGCGATCGGCGGCCCCAGGTAAGCGCGCTCTGGTTAAGGTTTCATCAACCAAAAAAACATGTCAGCCGACCCCCGCGCCGGTTGACGCTTTTCGGGGCTTGTGTCCCCATATGTAGGGCGGGCGGACGTCTCGCCCACAAGATTTAGTCGTAATTTAGCGAGGAGGCGCCAGATGGGCTCTTCGCAGAAGGTACGGTCGGGGCTCGGAATGAACACGTCGCACGCGATCCAGGATCAGCTTTCACAGACGCGCCAGGTGCGGCCAAAACCCGCCGAACGGCCGAGCCTCACGCTTGTCCGCAAGGTGGAGATCGACCGCTCGCGTGACGCCCTGCTGACCGACTTCGGCCGCACCACGCTCGAGGACCGATACCTCCTGCCGGGCGAGTCGTACCAGGACATGTTCGCCCGCGTGGCGACCGCCTTCGCCGACGACGCCGATCACGCCCAACGGATCTACGACTACATTTCCAAGCTGTGGTTCATGCCCTCCACGCCGGTGTTGTCCAACGGCGGCGCCAACCGGGGCCTGCCGATCTCCTGCTTCCTCAATTCGGTCGGGGATTCACTCGAGAGCATCGTCGGCACCTGGAACCAGAACGTCTGGCTCGCGGCCAATGGCGGGGGCATCGGCACCTACTGGGGCGGCGTGCGTTCGATCGGCGAAAAGGTGAAGGGCTCGGGCCAGACCAGCGGCATCATCCCGTTCATCCGGGTGATGGACAGCCTCACCCTGGCCATCAGCCAGGGCTCCCTGCGTCGCGGCTCGGCGGCGGTCTATGTCGACATCCACCACCCGGAGATCGAGGAGTTCCTCGAGATCCGCAAACCCTCGGGCGACTTCAACCGCAAGTCGCTGAACCTGCACCACGGCGTGTCGGTCACCGACGAGTTCATGGAAGCCGTGCGCGACGGCGCCCCATTCGCCCTGCGCTCGCCCAAGACCGGCGAGGCGGTGCGCACGGTCGACGCGCGGGCCCTGTGGCAAAAGTTGCTGGAGCTGCGCCTGCAGACCGGCGAGCCCTATGTGATCTTCTCCGACGCGGTGAACCGCGCCATGCCGAAGCACCAGCAGGAGCTGGGGCTGAAGGTGCGCCAGTCGAACCTCTGCTCGGAGATCATGCTGCACTCGGGGCCGGACCACCGGGGCGTCGAGCGCACCGCGGTCTGCTGCCTCTCCTCCGTCAACGCCGAGATGTTCCTCGAGTGGAGGGACCACCCGACCTTCATCGAGGACACCATGCGGTTCCTAGACAACGTCCTGCAGGACTTCATCGACCGCGCCCCGGCCGAGATGGCGCCGGCGGCCTATGCGGCCGCGCGGGAACGCTCGGTCGGGTTGGGGCTGATGGGCTTCCACAGCTTCCTGCAGGGCCAGAACGTCCCCTTCGAGAGCGCCCTGGCAAAGAGCTGGAACATGCGCATCTTCAAGCACCTGCGCCGCGCCTGCGACGCCGCCAGCAAGACCCTGGCCGAGGAGCGGGGGGCCTGCCCCGACGCCGCCGAGCGGAGCGTGATGGAGCGCTTCTCCCACAAGCTGGCGATCGCGCCGACGGCGTCGATCTCGATCATCTGCGGGGGTACGAGCGCGGGCATCGAGCCGATCCCGGCCAACGTCTACACGCACAAGACGCTCTCCGGCTCCTTCGCCGTGCGCAATCCCTACCTGGAGCGTGTGCTGCAGGAGAAGGGTCGCGATACGCCCGAGGTGTGGGCATCGATCCTCGAGAACGAGGGCTCGGTGCAGCATCTCGATTTCCTGAGCGATCAGGAGAAGGACGTGTTCAAGACCGCGTTCGAAATCGACCAGCGGTGGGTGATCGATCTCGCCGCCGATCGCACGCCGGACGTGTGCCAGTCCCAGTCGGTCAACATCTTCCTGCCGGGAGACGTCGATAAGTGGGACCTGCACATGCTTCACTGGCAGGCGTGGGAGCGGGGGATGAAGAGCCTCTACTACCTGCGCTCCAAATCGGTTCAGCGCGCGGCCTTCGCCGGCGGCGCGGGCGCGGCGATCAAGGTCTTGGACGAGGGGCGAACGGACTACGAGGAATGCCTCGCCTGTCAGTAGCGGCGGGTCGCGAACTGCCGGCGTCGTGAGCGCCGGCGGAGCCGCGCCTTGGGTCCCCCGATGACCAGCAATTCCATCAATTTCTCGACAAGTCTGTCGTTGTTTTGGAGTAATTAACAGTAAAACCGGGACGGACGTCCCAGCCAAGTTTGTTACTTGCTGTTACAAAATATCGTATCGCCAAGTACCGTACGGTCTTATTTCGACCAATGTCGTTGTAGATCGTCTATACCAGAGCAGGGTCGATTCAACTGGCTTGGCTCGGCTTGACTCAGTGGTGTTCAGTCCGTGGAGGCGCGCACCTGAGTACGAGGAACGCCGCGCCCCTGGGTGGCGAGGCTTCGTTCCGCTTGCGGAACTGGGTGGGGGACGCGCTGGCGAGGTGAGCCCGCTCCGACCCTCGCACCCCCACCCACTCTTCTCGTGCTTCAGGTTTAGAGGTCGAACAGCGCCCGAAGCGGCTCCGGGCTCGCAGCGACGCGGCCGCGCTCGGTTACGATCCCGGTGATCAGGCGCGCGGGCGTGACGTCGAAGGCGTAGTTGGCCGCCGCGCTGCCGGGCGCGGACACTTGGACCCAACCCAGGGACCCGTCTTCCAAGGCGCCCCAGAGGTGGGTGACCTCGCGTTCTGCGCGCTGCTCGATCGGAATCTGGGCGACGCCGTCGGTCAGCGTCCAGTCGATTGTGGAGCCCGGCGCTGCGACGAAGAACGGCACGCCGTTGTCGTGCGCGGCCAAGGCCTTGAGGTAGGTGCCGATCTTGTTGGCGGCGTCGCCCGTCCCCGTCACCCGGTCGGCGCCCACCACGCAGAGGTCCACCTGCCCATGCTGCATCAGGTGACCGCCCGCATTATCGACCACGATCGTATGGGCGATCCCCTGCTGGGCCAGTTCGAAGGCGGTCAGCGCGGCCCCCTGGTTGCGGGGGCGCGTCTCGTCGACCCAGACATGGACGTCGATCCCGCGCTCCTGAGCGACATAGATGGGCGCGAGGGCCGTCCCCCAGTCCACCGTGGCCAGCCAGCCGGCGTTGCAGTGGGTGAGGACATTGACCCTTGCTCCGCTCTTCCGCGCTGCCGCCTCGGCGATGAGGTCGGCGCCGTGCTCGCCAATCTGGCGACAGGCCGCGACGTCCTCCTCGGCCATGGCCGAAGCCTCGGCCCAGGCGGCGGCCTCGCGGTGGGTGGTCGGCAGATCGGCCAGCATGCGGCCCATCCGCTCAAGCGCCCAGGCGAGATTGACTGCGGTCGGCCGGCTGGCGGCGAGCCTGGCGCGCGCCAGCGAGAGGGCCTCGTCCGATGGGTCCGCGCCGGCGGCCAGCGCCATGCCATAGGCGGCCGTCACGCCGATAAGGGGCGCGCCCCGCACCTGCATGTCGGCGATCGCCCGCACGGCGTCGTCAAGGCGCGTGAGGCGCACGGTCTCGACGCGATGCGGCAGGCGCGTCTGGTCGAGGATCTCGACGGCTCCATCTGCCGTCGGCCAGATGGTGCGCGTGGGCTGGCCGTCGATCAGCATGGAGCTAGTCCCTCCCCTTCTGGGGAGGGTGGCCGAGCGT
>DASXGQ010000102.1:0-67286 GCA_036488995.1 Caulobacteraceae bacterium | reverse complement strand
GAAATCATGTTCGCTACCTTCGCCTCCTTTATCCGAAGGCTCGGCGAGCGGGAGATCGGGACCGAGAGCCTCTCCAAGGCCCTGCAGGCCGATCAGGCGGCCCTGCAGGAATACACTCGCGACCGGCTCCCCCTGGTGTGGGCTAGAACCCAGATCAACCTGGGCAATGCGCTCAGAGTGCTCGGCCTTCGGGAGGGCGGGACCGTGAGCCTTTCCGAGGCTGTGCAAGCCTATCAGGCGGCCCTGCAGGAATTAACCCGAGACCGGGTGCCCCTGGACTGGGCCGGAACCGAGAGCAACCTTGGCGCTGCGTTCAGGGCGCTCGGCGAGCGGGAGGGCGGGGTCGAGAGCCTGTCCAAAGCCGTGCAGGCCTACCAGGCGGCTCTGCAGGAATTCACTCGCGATCGGGTCCCCCTGTACTGGGCCATGGCTCAGTACAACCTCGGTATTGCATTCCTGGCGTTAGGCGAGCGGGAAAGCGGGACCGACAGCCTAAGGAGGGCTGTGCGGGCATTTCAGGTCGCGTTGCTGGAGTACACCCGTGGGGCAACCCCCCTGCAATGGGCAACCACCCAATTCAACCTTGGCATTACGCTTAAGTCGCTGGGCGAACGGGAGACTGGGACGGAGAGTCTCAATAAGGCCGTCCAAGCCTTTCAGGCGGCGGCGGTGGTCTACCAGTCCGCGGACAATCCATCGATGAGATATCGGATCGCAAGCGGGATTGCTGAATGCAATGCCTTGATGGCGAAGCGAAACGGATCTTAACCCGTTCTTACGCTATTGGCCGTTGGTTTGGGGCGCGGCGCATCCACCATCTGATGTGGCCGACGCAACCGTCTGCCGGCTCGGCGACCAACAGAACGCATTGACTTGCAATTTGCAATCTTTCATACTTCCCCCATGCCCGACGACGCCGCCCTCGCCGAAGCCATCGACCCCGCGGTCCTTCGGCTCGAGCGGCGTCTGCGGGAGCTCGAAAAGATGGCGCGGCTGGAGATGGAGCTGGCGGAGGTCCTGCAACGGCAGGCGATCGCCGCGGCCAATTCGGCCCCGCCGGCCCCATCGGCCGCTCCGGACGCCGCCCCGGCGTCCGCTGCTCGCGCCGCCCCGGAAACAGCCGGTGAACTTTCGGCTGCCTTCGCCCGCATCGCACGTTCCTTTCGACTGACCCACGCCCTCCAGGACCGCGCCGAAGATCGACTGAAGGCCCTGCTCGCCGGCGAGGCGGCCAAGGCGGAGGCCCGGCGCGTTGCAGCCCGCAATCGTGCGCACGAAGAGTCGGAGGCGCAGAGCCGCCACCATCGCAGCGAGATCGAGCGCCTGGTGATCGAGGCGGCCGAGCGGGAGGCTGAGGACGAAGAAGCCCTGGACGGCATGCTCGAAGCCCTCGAGGAGCGCCTCGATCAAGACGAGGCCTACTGGGATCTGGACGACATGCCCGTGCGCGAGGCGGTGGAGCGGCTGTGCGTCGATCTCGAACTCAACCCCGACTGGAGCCGCTGGGACGGCGAGGGCTGGCCGCCCAAGCCGCCGTTCTCCCGGTTCAGGTTCTCGATCTGGTCGCGCCCCAGCCGCACGCCGCTGCGGCAGTTCGACCAGCCGTCGCCCGGCGTGCGACGACTGGAGTGACGGCCGGATCGCTGCGGCCTTCCTTTCGTGCGATGATCCACATCACGCCGCGCGCTCCTGGCGCCGGCCGCACGCGGCTGTCCGCAATCGATCGCGCTCCGCGTGATCCGCGAGGATATTGCCACGTCCTCCCTGCCCTCAAATTCACCGTCCAGAAGACCTCTCTGGCGTCGAGCGCAAAAATCGGGCAAGATGATTTATCGAATGTCGCTTTGGTTCGATGGCTCTTCGCGCTTGGTCCCCCGGATCGAGCCCGAACCCTCCAAGATCCTCTCCGAGAATTTGATCTGGCGCCCTGTTCGGGGCGTCCGAAAACTCACATCTATAAGGTACAATTCATGGCGACTGGCACCGTGAAGTGGTTCAATGCGACCAAGGGCTTCGGATTCATTCAACCTGACGACGGCGGCGCGGACGTGTTCGTCCACATCTCGGCGGTGGAGCGCTCCGGCCTCGGCTCTATCCACGAAGGGCAGAAGCTCGGCTACGAGCTCGAGCGCGATCAGCGCAGCGGAAAGATGTCCGCCGGTCAGCTAAAAGCCGCATAAGAGCGCAGGTTGTCCCCGGGGAGCTCTCCTCGGGGGCGGCCCGGGCCCCGCGGATCGGACTCCAGAGAGAAGGAGAAGTCATGCCCCGTAAGCCTAACTACCAATTCGAACGGATGGAGCGTGAGCGGGCCAAGGCGGCCAAGGCCGCCGAGAAGGCCGCCGCAAGGCAACGTGAGCGCGACGAGGCGGCCGGACCCGAAAATCCTGGCGAAACGTCGCCCAAGACGAAAGCCTGACCATGCAAAGCGACGTCAACTACAACCACCAGACGGTCGTGCTGGATGGGGAGAGCTTCTCCCGTTGCCAGTTCACGGCTTGCCGGCTGGTCTTTTCCGGCGGCGAACCGCCGAAGTTCGATGGTTGTCGTTTCGACGGCTGTGAATGGAAGTTCGACGACGCCGCGGCGCAGACCCTGTCCCACCTCAAGCTCATGTGGAGCGTCGGCGCGAAGACCGCGGTTCAGATGACGATCAAAGAGATCACCGTCGCAGCACGGTGATCTCGGCGCCGCCCACGCATTGCGCCCCCGCGCGCTGCGCGCCATCTATCCGCTCAGACGGAGCCGCCTGATGTTCATCCAGACCGAGACCACCCCCAATCCCGCCACGCTCAAGTTCATGCCCGGGCGCATCGTGCTCGAGGAGGGCGTGCGCGAGTTCGCCGAGCCGGAGGCGGGCGCGGCCTCGCCGCTGGCCGAGGGGCTGTTCCGCATCACTGGCGTCAGGCGGGTGTTCTTCGGCCACGAGTTCCTCACTGTCACCAAGCACGAGTCGGTGGACTGGGATCTGGTGAAGGCGCCGATCCTGGCGGCGATCATGGACCACTTCACCAGCGGCCAGCCGATCCTGCGCGACGAGCCCGAGGGCGACGCGCACGAGGCCCACGTCTACGAGGGCGACACCGCGGCGGTGGTCGAGGAGATCAAGGACCTGCTCGATTCCCGCATCCGCCCCGCGGTGGCCCAGGACGGCGGCGACATCCTGTTCTCGAAGTTCGAGCCGGACACCGGCGTGGTCTGGCTGCACATGCGCGGCGCCTGCTCGGGCTGCCCGTCCTCCGCCGCGACCCTCAAGGCGGGCGTGGAGAACATGCTCCGCCACTACGTCCCCGAAGTGACCCGCGTCGAGCAGGTGCTCTGAGGGGAGCCGCCGCGCCGAAGGCGCAATAAAACTCCTCTCGCAGCTTCCCTCTGTTGCAGGTGGCCACGTATCTCGCCGCGTACGTTCGTGTGGTTCGTGAGGTTCGTGGTTTAAAAAACTGCACCGCCGCGCCCGGCCGAACCGCAGAATGAACCACGAACCTCACGAACCACACGAACGTTAGCCGCACCGCCGGGTGTCGCGCTTCACCTTCGAGGATGCGGCTCTGGTTTTGAGTGCGCCTTCGGCGCTTTTTTGACGTCCGATTAACGAGGGACCCTCCGCATGACGCCCCTGGACGACGCCGCACTGGATCGCATGTTCCGCACCGCGCGGACACGCAACAGCTGGAAGGCCAAGCCCCTGCCCGAGGGCGCGCTGGAGCGGATCTACGAGCTGGCGCGCATGGGGCCCACCTCGGCCAACTCCAATCCGGGCCGCTTCGTCTTCTGCGTCAGCGAGGAAGCCAAGGAAAAGCTGGCCTCCGCCGCCTCTTCGACCAACGCGCCCAAGATCAAGGCCGCGCCCTGCACCGCCATCGTCGCCCACGCCCTCGACTTCCACGAGCACCTGCCCCGGCTCTTCCCCCACAATCCGGCCATGAAGGACGTCTTCGCCAATCCGGCGCTCGCCGAGACGACGGCGTTTCGCAACGGCACCCTGCAGGGCGCCTACATGATCATGGCCGCGCGGGCGCTCGGCTTCGACTGCGGTCCGATGTCCGGCTTCAACAACGCCAAGGTCGACGAGCTTTTCTTCGCCGGAACCAACATCCGCTCCAACTTCATCTGCTCGATCGGCTACGGCGACGAGCCCGGCCTCTTCGGCCGCCTCCCGCGCTTCGAGTTCAACGAGGCGTGCAAAGTCGTCTGAGGGGTAGGGGGAGCGTTGCGGAATACTCTCGTCATCCCGGGTGACCCCAGGACCTAGGACCTAGGACCTAGGAAGGGCGGACCTAGCAGCGATGTGGTTCGCGGACCGAGGTGCTCGCCAAATCACCTAACTCCTAGGTCCTAGGTCCTATGTCCTAGGTCCTCTGCGGCCCGGGATGGCAGAAGATAAATCGATGCGAACCGCGCAACCCTCCCACCCCCACATGCTCGTCCTGGCGATGGATACGTGCCTTGGCGCCTGTTCGGCGGCGCTGGTTCGGGGCGAGCAGACGCTGGCCGCGCTCAGCGAGCCGATGACCCGCGGCCACCAGGAACGCCTCGCACCGATGGTGCGCGAGCTGATGGCCGAAGCTCAGGCGCCGTTCTCCGCGGTGGATCGCATCGGCGTGACTGTGGGGCCGGGCTCGTTCACCGGCCTTCGCGTGGGCCTGGCCTTCGCCAAGGGCCTGGGTCTCGCGCTCGGCCGGCCGGTGGCAGGGGTGGGCGTGCTGCACGCCCTGGCCCAGGCGGCGGCGCCCGCCGGCCCCGCCGCGGCGGTGATCGATGCGGGGAGGGGGCGGCTCTACCTGCAGCTCTTCGATGCGGCGGCGGAGCCTCTGGCGCCGCCCGATGTCCTCACCCTGGACGCGGCCCTGGCGCGGGTGATCCAGGCTTTCCCGGACGGCGCCTTCACCCTCTGCGGACCCGGCGCGCCGCACCTTCGCGAGGCCTGGCCCGCCGCCCGTCTCGTCGAGGTCGAGGTCCCCGATCCGGTGGTGGTGGCGCGGCTCGCAGCGGTCGGTCCGCCTGGTCCGTCCACGCCCCTCTATCTTCGACCGCCCGACGCGATCCCCAAGGCCCAGAGGCTGGCTTGACCGAGCTCATCCGCGCCTTCGCCTCGGCCGCGCCGGTGCTGGAGGCGATCCATGCCGCCGCCTTCGACACGCCCTGGAGCGCTCCGGTCCTGGCCGAGCTCATCGAGACGCCAGGCGCCTTCGCCTGGGTCGCCGCCATGGACCTCCACGACAGGCCCGACGGCTTCGTCTTAGGGAGGGTCGCCGCGGACGAGGCCGAGATCCTCACCCTGGCCGTACGCCCCGGCGCCCGGCGTGCGGGGGTCGGCCGCGCCCTGATGGCTGCGGCGATGGAGACGGCCATCGTCGCCGGCGCCGACCGCATGTTCCTCGAAGTCGCCGACGACAACCTCCCCGCCCGCGCCCTCTACGCCGCCCTCGGCTTCACCGAAGTCGGCGAACGCCCCGGCTACTACGAACGCCCCAACGGCCCCGCCATCTCCGCCCGCGTCCTCAGCCGTGCGCTCTAGCGAAACGCCCATCCCTCCCCTTCCGGGGAGGGTGGTCGAGCGCAGCGAGACCGGGTGGGGAACGCTAGGGAAAGACACCGATCGTGCGGGTTGACCCACACTTCCCCACCCGTCTCGCCGCTTCGCGTCGAGACACCCTCCCCAGAAGGGGAGGGACACGCAATGGCCCACCTTAACACGTCGCGCGCATGGCCTTATGTTTCGCCCGGGCCCCCGAAGGAAACCTGCCGTTTGGAACGACTGGAGAAGCTCTGCATCGAAAAGGGGATGCGGATGACAGAGCAGCGCCGCGTGGTCGCGCGCGTGCTCTCGACCTCCCACGATCATCCCGACGTGGAGGAGCTCCATCGCCGGTGTGTTACGGTCGACCCGCACATCTCCATCGCCACGGTCTACCGCACGGTGCGCCTGTTCGAGGAATCCGGCATCCTGACCCGCCACGACTTCCGCGACGGCCGCTCGCGCTATGAAGAGGTGACCGACCACCACCACGACCACCTCATCGACATGAAGACCGGCCGGGTCATCGAGTTCGTCGACGAGGAGATCGAGGCCCTGCAGCGGGCCGTGGCCAAGCGGCTCGGCTACAATCTGGTTGACCATCGCCTGGAGCTCTACGCAGTCCCCGCCGATGACTGACGTCCCGGCCAAGCGGCTCTTTATCAAGACCTACGGCTGCCAGATGAACGTGCTCGACAGCGAGCGCATGGCCGACGTCCTGCGCCCGCTGGGCTATGCCGAGACCGACAGCGCCGAGAGCGCGGACCTGGTGGTCCTCAACACCTGCCACATCCGCGAGAAGGCGACCGAGAAGGTGTACTCGGAGCTCGGGCGCATGCGCGCCCTAAAGCGCCGCAAGGCCGAGGATGGCGGACGCATGCTGGTCGCCGTCGCCGGCTGCGTCGCCCAGGCCGAGGGCGAGGAGATGCTCCGCCGCGCCCCGGTGGTCGACCTTGTCGTCGGCCCGCAGAGCTATCACCGCCTGCCCGAGCTGATCGCCCGCGCCCACCGCGCCGGGGGCGAGCGCCTGGCCGCCGACTTCGAGGCGCAGGAGAAGTTCGACGCCCTGCCGGCCGATCGCGACCCGGGCGGCGTGACCGCCTTCCTCACCGTGCAGGAGGGTTGCGACCGCTTCTGCACCTTCTGCGTGGTGCCCTACACCCGCGGCGCCGAATACTCGCGGCCGGCCGCGGCGATCGAGGCGGAGGCCCGCGCCCTGGTCGCCCGCGGGGTGCGCGAGATCACCCTGCTCGGCCAGAACGTCAACGCCTGGAACGGGGAGGGCGAGCGCGGCCTCGCCGGCCTCGTGCGACGCCTGGCGCGCATCGAGGGCCTGGCGCGGATCCGCTACACCACCAGCCATCCGGCCGACATGGACGACGCGCTGATCGCCGCCCACGGCGAGGTCGAGGCGCTGATGCCCTACCTCCACCTTCCGGTGCAGGCGGGCTCGGACCGCGTGCTGCGGGCGATGAACCGCGCCCACACCGCCGAGAGCTATCTGGCGACGATCGCCAAGATCCGCGCCGCGCGGCCGGACATCGCGCTTTCGGGCGACTTCATCGTCGGCTTCCCGGGCGAGCGCGAGGCCGACTTCGAGGCGACGCTCGCCCTGGTGCGCGAGGTGAACTACGCCAGCGCCTTCTCCTTCAAGTACTCGCGCCGGCCCGGCACGCCCGCGGCCTCCATGGCCGGGCAGGTGGACGAAGAGGTCAAGGCCGAGCGCCTGGCCCGCCTGCAGGCCCTGCTGGATGAGCAGCAGCGCGCCTTCAACGCCGCCCAGGTGGGCCGCGAGTTCGACATCCTGGTGGAGAAGCCCGGCCGCCACGCGGGCCAGGTCATTGGCCGCAGCCCCCATCTGCAGGCCGTCCACTGCGACGGGGACGAGCGCCTGTTCGGCGCCCTGGTGCGCGTGCGCGTCACCGGCGCCGGCCACAACAGCCTGGCCGCGACCCGGGCGCTGGAGACCGCTTGAGACGCGGACCCTCCGAGTTCCTCCCGCTGGCCGAGGAGGCCGTGCGGGCCATCGCCGGCCCCAGCGGGCGCCACGCGGCGCTGATCGAGGACGCCTTCCACGTGCTGGTGGAGACGCCGGGCGGCGGGGTCTCGCTCAACGGCGACGCCGAGTCCCGTCGCGGCGCGCGCCGCGCGATCGAGGCCCTGGCCGGCCGGGTCTCCTCGAACCTGGAGGTGACGCCCGCCGACGTGCGCGTAGCCATCGACCATGCCCGCACCGGCGCCGCGCCCGCCGCTCCCCACGGGGTGCGCCGCGGCGCCGTGGCGGCCAAGACCGCCGCCCAGGCCCGCTACCTCGACCTGATGGACAGCCACGACCTCGTCTTCGGCCTGGGGCCGGCGGGCACCGGCAAGACCTTCCTGGCCGTCGCGCACGGGGCCCAGCTCCTGCGCGCCGGCGAGGTCGAGCGCCTGGTCGTGACCCGCCCGGCGGTGGAGGCGGGCGAGCGCCTGGGCTTCCTGCCGGGCGACCTCAACGAGAAGGTCGATCCCTACATGGCGCCGGTATGGGAGGCGATGGGCAGCATCCTGGGCGCCGAGGCCCTGCGCCGTCGCCGCGACCGCAATGAGATCGAGGTGGCGCCGATCGCCTTCATGCGCGGGCGCACCCTCTCCAATGCCTTCGTCCTTGTCGACGAGGCGCAGAACGCCAGCCGCCTGCAGATGAAGATGGTCCTCACGCGCCTGGGCGAAGGCTCGCGCATGGTCGTCACCGGCGATCCCAGCCAGGTCGACCTGCTCAACGCCGCCGACTCCGGCCTCGCCCACGCGGTCTCCATCCTCGAGGGGGTGGAGGGCGTGGCCGTCGCCAGGTTCACGGTCGTCGATGTCGTGCGCCACCCGCTGGTCGGCCGCATCGTCGCCGCCTACGACGCCGACGCCGCGGGTCGCCTATGATCGGCATCGAACTGCAGGTGGAAGAGGCGGCGTGGTTCGAACGGCTGCCCGACATCGAGCGCCTGCTCGATGACGCCGCCGCCGCGGTCGAGGCCGACGGCGCGGCCGACATCCTGCTGACGACCGACGATGCGGTGCGCCGGCTCAACGCGCGGTTCCTGGGCAAGGACAAGCCGACCAACGTCCTTTCCTTCCCGGCCCCGGCCAATCCCTTCGGCCAGCTCGGCGACGTCGCCCTCGCGCTTGGCGTCTGCGAGCGGGAGGCCCACGAACAGGGCAAGCCGCTCGCCGACCACGTCCGCCACCTCCTCGTGCATGGTCTCCTGCACCTCTTGGGATATGATCATCAGGCCGAGGATGAAGCCGAGGCGATGGAGAGCCTGGAGCGAACCGTGCTCGCCCGCCTCGGCGTTCCGGATCCCTACGATGCCGGCCAGGACCGCCCCGCCCATGTCCGCTGAGCCCTCCGACGACGCCCCAGGCGGAGGCGCCTCTCGCTTATCCGCCCTGTTGCGCGGCCTCGGCCTGCGCCCGCGCGAGCGCGAAGAGGAGGGGGAGGTCGCCGACTCCGGCGCGGACCTTCGCAACCAGGCCGAACTCTTCCAGACCATCACCGTGGGCGACGTGATGACGCCCCGCGCCGACATCACCGCCGTGGAGCTCTCCGCCCCCTTCCGCGCCGTGGTCGCGGCCTTCGCCGAGAGCGAGCACACCCGCATCCCAGTCTATCGCGAGTCGCTCGACGATCCGGTGGGCGTGGTCCACCTCAAGGACATCTTCGCCATGCTGGCCGACCCGGCCCAGGAGCCCGACCCGGAAGGGCCGGTCCTGGCGCGGGTCAAGCGGCCGACCCTCTATGTCCCGCCCTCCATGCTGGCCTCGGACCTGCTCCTGCGCATGCAGACCAGCCGCATCCACATGGCGATGGTGATCGACGAGTTCGGCGGCGTGGACGGCCTTGTGACCCTCGAGGACGTCATCGAGGCCGTGGTCGGCGAGATCGACGACGAGCACGACGAAGCCGCCACCAGCCACATCGTCAACCGCCCCGGCGGCGTCCTCGAAGTGGACGGCCGCGTGCATCTCGAGGCCCTCGAGGCGGCCCTGGAGGCCCAGCTCGCGGCGCCCGAACTGGAGGAAGAGATCGAGACCGCCGCCGGCCTCGTCACCGCCCTCGCCGGACGTGTGCCCGAGCGCGGCGAGGTGATCGTCCACCCCGCCGGCTTCGAATTCGAAGTCACCGACGCCGACCCCCGCCGCGTCAAACGCCTCCGCGTCCGCCGCGCGGGAGGAGAGGGGGCGTGAGGGGACAATTGCTTTGTCCCTCCCCTTCTGGGGAGGGTGTCCTTCGAAGCCCGCAGGGCGAAGGAGGACGGGTGGGGAAGTCTGGATCATCCCCGGCGCCATCCCTCCCCTTCCGGGGAGGGTGGTCGAGCGCAGCGAGACCGGGTGGGGAACCCTGGGTCATTCCCGGCGCCGCAGACCTTCCCCACACTTCCCCACCCGTCGCCCTCCGGGCGACACCCTCCCCAGAAGGGGAGGGACAGGTTCGAACCACCCTCCCCATGAAGAGGAGGGACAGGTGAACCCCGCCACCCTCGCCCGGCAGACCGAACCCGCCCCGCCCACCGTGGGTCGCGCCCGGCGCGCGGCCACGGGCATGTGGCGCTGGCGCTGGGCGCCCACGGTGCTGGCGATCGTCGCGGGGCTGCTGGCCGCGGTCGCCCAGCCGCCGTGGGGCGTGCTGCCGGGCCTGCTGGGCTACGGGCTGATGTTCCGGCTCGTCGACGCGGCCACCGGGCCGCGGCCCCTGCAATCGGCCTTCTTCCGCGGCTGGCTCACCGGCGTCGCCTATTTCGTGGTCTCGCTCTGGTGGATCGCCGAGCCGTTCAAGGTCGACGCGCAGAACCAGGGCTGGATGGCGCCCTTCGCCGATCCGGTCGTCTCGATGTTCATGGCTCTCTTCTGGGGCGCGGCCTCGGCGCTCTACCGGCGCTTCGCCACGCGCGGCGCCCTGCGGGCCCTCTTCTTCGCCGCATGCCTCTCCCTGGCCGAATGGCTGCGCGGGCACATCCTCACCGGATTTCCCTGGGACCTGCCGGGCGAGACCTGGCGCGCCGGCAGCCCGGTCTCGCAGGCCGCCGCGCTGGTTGGCGCCTACGGCCTGACCTTCATCACCCTGGCGGGCGCGGCCTGCCTCTTCGTGGCGGCTGAAGGCCGGCGCGGCGCGCGCCTCGCCCTCGCCGCTGTCGCGGTCCTCGGGGTGCTGTCGGCGTGGGGCGAATGGCGCCTCCGCCACGGTCCGCCGACCAGTCCCTCGGCGCCCCTGGTGCGGATCGTCCAGCCCGACGTGCGCCAGGAGAGCAAGTACGACCCGGATATGTTCGCCAGCATCGTCAACCGCTACGTCACCCTCACCGCGAGGCCTTCGGCGGCGCAGCCGAGCGTGGTGATCTGGCCCGAGGGCGCGATCCCCGCGGCGATGGAGGACTATCTCGCGCCCGGCGCCTGGCCGCGCGGCGCGATCGAGGGCGCGCTTGCGCCCGGCCAGACCCTCATCCTGGGGGGCTACCGGTTCGCGACGGCCCCTAACGGCGCCGAGCTGGCCTACAACAGCCTCGCCGCCCTGCGCGAAGGCCCCAACGGCCTGGATCTCGAAGCCCTCTACGACAAGTTCCGCCTGGTGCCCTTCGGCGAGTTCATGCCCCTCGACAGCCTGATGAGCCGCATAGGCTTCAAGAAGCTGGTGCACGTGGGCGATGGCTTCTCGCCCGGCCCGGTCCCCGCGCCGCGGCGCCTGCCCGGCCTGCCGCCGGCCCAGCCGCTGATCTGCTACGAGGACATGTTCCCCGGCTTCACCCGTGAGGGCGCGCAGGCCGCCGGCTATCGCCCGGCCTGGATCGTCAACATCTCCAATGACGCCTGGTTCGGGACGGCCACGGGACCGCTCCAGCACATCAACATGGCCGCCTATCGCGCCATCGAGGAGGGCCTGCCGATCGCGCGCGCCACCCCCACCGGGGTCTCCGCCATGATCGACGCCTTCGGCCGCATCCGGCCGGGCCAGAGCCTGGGCGAGCACGCGGTGGGCGACCTCGACGTGCGCCTGCCGCCGGCCCTGCCGCCGACCCCCTATGACGCGGTGGGCGACGGCGTCTTCTTCTTCATGCTGGCGTTCTCGATCGTCGGCGCGCGCTGGCGGCCTCAACGCAAGGCCGACGCCTGAGCGATCCGGACGACATCGCCGCGCGGCCGCTACGCTCGTTCGGCCGCATTCGCGGGCGGCCGATCAAGCCGCGCCAGGCCTCCCTGATGGAGAGCCTGCTGCCGGGGCTCGCCCTGCCGCCGGGACCGCTGGATCCCGCGGCCCTGGCCCCGCTGGCGCGCGAGGTCTGGCTCGAGATCGGCTTTGGCGGGGGCGAGCACCTCGCCGCCCAGGCCGGCGCCCACCCCGACGTCCTCCTGCTAGGCGCCGAGCCCTTCCTCAACGGCGTGGCCAGCGCCGTGCGGCATATCGAAGAGGCGGGGCTGCAGAACATCCGCCTCCACGCCGGCGACGCGCGCAAGCTGCTGGCGGCCCTGCCGGCGGCGAGCGTGGCCCGCGTCTTCATCCTCTTCCCCGACCCCTGGCCCAAGGCGCGCCACCACAAGCGCCGCCTGGTGAACCCCGCCCTCGCCAGCGAGCTTGCCCGTGTGATGCGACCGGGAGCGCGCCTCCGCTTCGCCACCGACTGGGCCGACTACGCCGACCACGCCCTGCGCGCCCTCGTCGCCGAGCCCCGCCTGGCCTGGCTGGCCCAACGCGCCGACGACTGGCGCACGCCCCCCGCCGACCACGTCACCACCCGCTACGAATCCAAGCGCCTGGGCGACTGCCCCCCCATCTTCCTCGACTTCGAGCGGCTTCGTGACTAGCCGGCTGACCCAACGATTCCCTTCTCCCCTTGCGGGAGAAGGTGGCCGCCGTAGGCGGACGGATGAGGGGTCCCCCCCAACCGTCCGCAGAACGGCGCCGCACCCCTGCGGAGAGGTGCGTCGACCCCTCATCCGACCCGCTTCGCGGGCCACCTTCTCCCGCAAGGGGAGAAGGGCGATGAAGAGCAACCCCTCCGCTCACCGCTCGATTTGTCGGCCCATCTCGGTCACAACAGCCCCGTCATGAAGTTCCTGGACCAGTGCAAGATCTACATCCGCTCCGGCGACGGCGGCGGGGGCGCGGTCTCGTTCCGGCGCGAGAAGTTCATCCCCTTCGGCGGTCCGGACGGGGGCGACGGCGGGCGCGGCGGCGATGTGTGGATCGAGGCGGTGGACGGCCTCAACACCCTCATCGACTACCGCTACCGGCAGCACTTCAAGGCCGGCACCGGCGGACACGGCATGGGCAGGAACCGCCACGGGGCGGGGGGCGCCGACGTGGTGCTCAAGGTTCCCGTCGGCACCGAGGTGCTGGAGGAGGATCGCGAGACCCTGATCGCCGACCTCGACCATGCCGGAGTGCGCGTGCGCCTGGCCGCGGGCGGCAATGGCGGCTTCGGCAACACCTACTTCAAGGGTCCGATCAACCAGGCCCCGCGCCACGCCAATCCCGGCCTGCCGGGCGAGGAGCTGACGATCTGGCTTCGGCTCAAGCTGATCGCCGACGTGGGCCTGGTGGGCCTGCCCAACGCCGGCAAGTCGACCTTCCTCGCCGCCGTGTCGGCGGCCACGCCGAAGATCGCCGACTACCCGTTCACGACCCTCGCGCCCAATCTTGGCGTGGTGGACCTCTCGCCCAATGAGCGCTTCGTCCTGGCCGACGTGCCGGGCCTGATCGAGGGCGCCTCGGAAGGCGCAGGCCTTGGGACCCGCTTCCTTGGCCACCTGGAGCGCACCTCGGTCCTCATCCACCTGATCGACGCCACCGACGAGGACCCGGTCCACGCCTGGCAGGTGATCCGCGGGGAGCTCGAGACCTATGGCGCGGGCCTGCAGTCCAAGCCCGAGCTGATCGCCCTCAACAAGGTCGACGCCCTCGACGACGAGGCCCGAGCGGCCGCCGCCGCATCGCTCGAGGCGGCCAGCGGCGAGCGGCCCTGGCTCGTCTCCGGCGTGTCCGGCGAGGGGGTGCGCGAGCTGCTCCGCGCCGCCTGGGCACGGGTCGGGCGCCAGCCTTCGGAAGCGTCCGGGACCGGCGAGGCCGAGGGGGAGCCCTGGCAGCCATGAGCGCGCTGGCCGAAGCGCGGCTCGCCGTCGTCAAGGTCGGCTCCGCCCTGGTGGTCGACGAGGCGAGCGGCCTTGCCGACCGGGCCTGGCTGGCGAGCCTCGCCGCCGACCTCGCGGACCTGCGCGCGCGGGGCATGCAGGTGGCGGTGGTCTCCTCCGGCGCGGTGGCCCTTGGGCGCAGGCGCCTTGGCCTGCCGGGTCGCCGGCTCAGCCTGGCCGAGAAGCAGGCCTCCGCGGCGGCCGGCCAGTCCCTGCTGATGCACGCCTGGGAGGAGGCGCTGGAGCCGCATGGCCTGCGCGCCGCCCAGGTCCTGCTCACGCCCGACGACACCGAGGTGCGTCGCCGCTTCCTCAACGCCCGCGCCACCCTTGAAACCCTGCTCGCCTGCGGGGCCGTGGCGGTGGTCAACGAGAACGACACCGTCGCGACGCAGGAGCTGCGCTACGGCGACAATGACCGCCTGGCCGCCCGCGTGGCCCAGATGATCGGGGCGGACCTGCTCGTCCTCCTCTCCGACGTGGACGGCCTCTACACCGCCGATCCACGGAGCGATCCTGGCGCCGAGCACATCGACCGCGTCGAGCGGATCGACCCGGCCGTGGTCGGAATGGCCGGCGGCGCGAACTCCCACGCCGGGGTGGGGACCGGCGGCATGGCGACCAAGATCGCCGCCGCCCAGATCGCGGCCGGCGCGGGCTGCCGCACGCTCATCGGCCTTGGCCGCCGTCCATCGCCCCTGAGGGCGATCGAGGCGGGCGCGCGCCACACCCTCTTCGAGGCCTGGGCCTCGCCTGCGGCCGCCTACAAGGCCTGGATCGCCGGCTCGCTGACACCGCGGGGCGTCCTGGTGGCCGACCCTGGCGCCGCCGCGGCCCTGCGCGGAGGCAAGAGTCTGCTCCCGGCGGGCGTTAAGGCCGTGGAGGGCCGCTTCGGCAAGGGCGACGCGGTGGTCATCCGTGACCAGGACGGGCGCGACCTCGGCCGCGGCCTCGCCCGCTACGACGCCGCCGACGCGCGCAAGATCGTCGGCCTGCGCTCGAACGAGGTCGAGGCCGCCCTGGGCTACTGGGGCGGTCCGCTGGTCCATGCCGACGACCTCGCCCTGGCGCCCTCGCCGGTGGAACCGGCCTGAGCGACCGCGCCATGCATCGCGCCATCGCCGCGCGGCGGCCTGCGGCCGGCCGACCCCTGGCCACGCGCACCCCCCTTCGGCTGGCGCCGGGACTGCGGGTGGGCCTCTACGGCGGCTCGTTCAATCCTCCACACCTGGGTCACGCCCACGTGGCGGACTACGTCCGCCGCCGGCTTCGCCTCGACCGCATCCTCTGGCTCGTCACGCCGGGCAACCCGCTCAAGGACGACTCGGATCTCGAGCCGCTGGCGGCGCGGATGGCCGAGGTCCGCGCGCTCGCCGGTTCGCGCGACAGCATCGTCACCGACCTCGAGCGCCGTGTCGGCTCCCGCTACACCGTCGACACCGTCCGCTGGCTCAAGGCGCGCTACCCCGGCGTGCGGTTCGTCTGGATCATGGGGGCGGACAACCTCGCCGGCTTCCACCGCTGGAAGGGCTGGGTCGACCTCATGCGCGAGATCCCCGTGGCGGTGGTCTCCAGGCCCGAGCTGGCCCTGAAGAGCCGCTTCGCCCCGGCGGCCCGGCGCTTCGCCTCTCGACGCCTGCCGCTCGAGGCCGCCGCCCTGCTTCCCGATCAGGCGCCGCCCGCCTGGGTGTACATTCCCGCGCCGTTCCGGTTCGTTTCATCGACGGCGCTGCGGAAATCCCGCCTGAAAAACGGGCGCGCGCGTGCTATATGAGTCATGGCGATTTCCGCCCTGTACAAGGATGCCTGCCCTGGCCACCGAAACTTTGACCTCGTCGATTTCCGTTCGCCCCGCCTCTGAAGCCACGGACGCCAGACCTCTCGAAAAGATGATCCTCGACAGGCTCGACGACGAAAAGGCCCAGGACATCCTTCTCATCGACATGGCAGGCCAGAGCTCGATCGCCGATGGCCTGATCATCGCCTCGGGCCGCTCCCACCGTCACGTGGGCGCGATGGCCGACCACCTTCTGCGTGCGCTCAAGGATGCGGGCTACGGCAAGGCCCGGATCGAGGGCCTGCCGTCCTGCGACTGGGTGCTGATCGACGTGGGCGACGTGATCGTCCACCTGTTCCGCCCCGAGGTGCGCAGCTTCTACAACATCGAGAAGATCTGGTCGGTGGACTCCGGCCACCGCGTGGCGGCGAACTGAGCCTCCAGATCGTCCTGCTCTGCGTCGGCCGGCTCGGCGCAGCTCCTGAAGCCAAACTCGCGCTCGACTGGGCCTCGCGGGCGACGGCCGCGGGCCGCGCTCTGGGACTCGGGCCCGTGGAGATCGTCGAGGTCGAGTCCCGCAAGCCGGGCAAGGCTGCGGAGGCCGAGGTCATCCTGGACCGGATCGATCAGGGCGGCGTCCTCATCGCCTGCGACGAACACGGCCGCGCCCTGGCCTCGCGCGCCTTCGCCGACAGCCTGGCGCGCCTGAGGGACGAGGGGATCCGCCGCGCGACCTTCGTCATCGGCGGCGCCGATGGCCTGGACGCCCAGGTCCTGAGCCAGGCGCGCGAACGTCTCGCCTTCGGTCCGCAGACCTGGCCTCACGCACTCGTGCGCGCCATGTTGGCCGAGCAGGTCTATCGCGCCGCCACCATCCTCGCCGGCTCCCCATATCACCGGGACTAGAGTCTAGCAGACCTGTTCAAGAGGCCGCATGTATAGGATGCTTAAGAGGGTGGGCGCGCCACATTCCCGGCGCCCGGATCGGGCATGGCGTTCGTTATGAAGAAATACATGCTGATCGGCGTGTCGGCTTTTGTCCTTGGCGCCGGAACGATGGCCTATGTCAGTCAGCAGGCTGCGGCTCAGTCTGAATCCGCGTCCACCGACTATCACATGCTTAGGCTTTACGGTGACGTTCTGGAGTCGATCGTCGACCGTGACTATGTCGCGCCGGTCGATAACAAAAAGCTGATCGTCGCATCGCTCAAGGGGATGCTGACGTCGCTGGATCCGCACTCCGACTACCTCACCCCTGAGGACTACCAGGAGATGCAGGACCAGACCCGCGGCGAATATGGCGGCCTGGGCATCGAGATCTCCAGCGAGGACGGCGTGGTCAAGGTGATCTCGCCGATCGACGGCACGCCCGCCGCGCGCGGGGGGCTCAAGCCCGGCGACTACATCACCGCGGTCAACGGCCAGAGCATCCTTGGCCTGTCGGTCAACGACGCGGTCAAGCAGATGCGCGGCAAGATCGGCGAGCCGGTGACGCTCACCATCGCCCGCGACAAGACCGACCCGTTCGACGTCAAGCTCGTGCGCGAAGAGATCGTGCCCAAGTCGGTGACCTACCGGATGGAGGGCGACTACGGATACGTCCGCCTCTCGAGCTTCACCGAGCGGGCGACCGATGACACCAAGGCCGCCATCGAGGCCCTCAAGGCCAAGAACCCGCACATGAAGGGTCTCGTCTTCGACCTGCGGAACAACCCCGGCGGCCTGCTCGACCAGGCGGTGGGCGTGGGCGGCCTCTTCCTCGACGGGGGCGAGATCGTCTCCCAACGCGGGCGCGATCCCCACGACATCGAGCGCTACAACGCCAAGCCCGGGGTGAAGCTGGGCGGCATGCCCGTCGTCGTGCTGGTCAACAGCGGGACGGCCTCGGCCGCCGAGATCGTCGCCGGCGCCCTGCAGGATCGCCACCGCGCCGAGATCGTCGGCCTCACCAGCTTCGGCAAGGGATCGGTCCAGACCGTGATCCCGATCCGCGGCGGGCTCGACGGCGCGGTGAAGATCACCACGGCCCGCTACTACACGCCCTCCGGCCGCTCCATCCAGCGCACCGGCATCCAGCCTGACCTGGAGGTCGCCGCGACCCGCGAGCAGGCTCAGGAGGTCGCCGACGAGGCCTTCCAGTTCAGCGAGGCGAGCTTCCAGAACGCCCTGAGCAGCGACGAGGGCAAGGCGCGGGTCGGCCCGCACGAGCCCGCCGAGGAGCCGCCGACCACCTTCGACGAGAAGAAGGGCGACTTCCAGCTCACCCGTGCGCTCGACGTCCTCAAGTACGGCTCCGTGGCCAACACGCCGAAGATGGAAAAGCCCAAGGCGACGTTGGCGGCTGCGGTCGCCCTTCACGCCGGCAAGGGCCAGGTGGTGAAGCCCGGAGCGACCGCGCCGAGCCCCGCTGAAAAGCCGAACTGACTTGGCTAAGGCCAGGGCGGAGACCAGGGGCGAGGCTTTCGATCCTCCCGCTCCCGAGGCGCTCGCGCGCTATCGGCCCAATGTAGGCGTGGTCCTGGTCAATGGGGGCGGCAAGCTCTGGCTTGGCCGCCGCAGCGACTCGCCCGGCCCGCGGAACTGGCAGTTCCCGCAGGGGGGAGTCGACAGGGGCGAGGACCTCTTGGCCGCCGCCCTGCGCGAATTGCACGAGGAGACCGGGGCGAGATCGGCGACGCCGATCGGGCGGACCAGCGAGTGGATGGCCTACGCCTTCCCCTCGTCCCATCGTCGAAGCCGCGGCTCCGAGCGTTGGATCGGCCAGAAGCAGATCTGGTTCGCCCTGCGGTTCACCGGCGAGGACGCCGAATTCGACCTGTCGGCGCACGACACCCCGGAGTTCGACGCCTGGCGCTGGGTCGAGCCGCAAGACGTGCTTCCCCACGTCGTCGAGTTCAAACAGGCGACCTACGAGCGCGTGCTCGAGGCCTTCCGTCCCCTGATCACCGCCTCTCTTGGCGCCGATTGACGCGCTGCGGCATTCGGTGCGTGCCGCAGGGCCCGCATCAGTGTAGCTTTCCCGCCCGCCCCAAAGCGTCGCCGGGGCGAGCAGGATCTGCTTCCGAGTGAAACCACCGATCGTCATGGCGCACGGCGCCTTCTGTGGGGGCTGGGCTTTCAGGCGTTTTCGACGCCCCTTCGAGGCCGCCGGTCACAAGGTGACCGCGCCGGACCTGCCCGGGCACGAGGATCTCCCGCATCGCCGTCCCGTCGCCGGCCTTTCCATGGCCGACTACGCGCAGGCGCTCGCCAAGGTGATCGCCGACCAGGAGAGTCCGCCGGTGGTCATCGGCCACTCGCTCGGGGGCCTGGTGGCCCAGCTCGCCGCGGCGCGCGCGCCGGTGTCGGGCCTCATCCTTCTCGCCCCGTCCGCGCCCTGGGGCGTCGCCGCCTCGAGCCCGGAGGAGGCCGCATCGGCGGTGAGCCTGTACGCCCTGGGCCCGTTGTGGCCGATGACGGCGGTGGATCCCTCCAAGGACCTGGCGCGGCGATACCTCGTCGATCGCCTGCCGCGCGAAGGCCGGCGGTGGGTCTACGAACGGTTGCGACCGGAGAGCGGCCGAGCCCTCTTCGAGACACTCAACTGGTGGTTGGACCCGTTCGCCACCACCCTCGTCCCACCCAACAGCATCCGTGCGCCCGTCCTGGGGATCGCTGGCGGCGCCGACGCGATCCACCCTGTTGCGACCGTACAGGCGACAGTGAGCCGGCTCGGCGGAAGCCTTAGCGTCGCCAAGGGGGCGAGCCATTGGCTTCCTGGCGAGCCCGGCTGGGAAGATGTCGCCGACGAGTGTCTGGCCTGGATCGAGGGGCTCGAGGCGCGCGCCGCCGCCTGACGCTGCGCGCTCAGGGGCGCCAGTTCAGCTCGATGTTCACGCCATTGAGGTCGCGTACGAACACCTGGCGTGTGGTCGAGCCGGGGACGTCGGTGAGCCGATAGGCGATGCCCGCCTCATCGAGGCGGCGGACCACGCCGTCGAGATCGTCGATGCGGAAGGCGAAGTGGTCGAGCGCGGCATCCGCGGAGGGGCCCTTGGGCTCGGCGAGTTCGACCAGATGCACCACGGCCGTGTCGCCGGCATAGAGCCATGCGCCGCCGAAGGAGAATGGCGGACGCCAGCCTTCGGTCAGGCCGAGCACGTCGCGGAAGAACCGCTTGGTCTCCTCGAGGCGCGCCGTGCCGATGTTGATGTGGTCGATCCCCCGGATGGCCATCAGGCGTTCCTCCGTCAGTTCAGCGCCGTCGCTGCAGCACGAGCCGAAGCAGGCCGAACGCCGCGATCGCCGCCCAGGCGGCCTCGACCAGCAAGGCTGAGAGATTGAACGCCCGCAATAGCGAAACGATGATCAGCCCCGATCCGGCGAGGTTCATCACCAGGGACGGGGCGCGCGTGGGATCCAGCCGGCGCGCCTGCGCCCCGGCGTAGGCGACGAGGATCAGGCTTACGCCGACCAGGCCGCACAGGTCCCACACGCTCACGCGCAGGCGTCGGACCTTAGCTCGCCGGGTGGTTCGAGTAGATCAGGGTCGAGCTGTCGCCGGCGCGGCTCTGGGGCGAGTTGTCCGCCTTCCGGGTCGTCGTCAGCACGAGCGCCTCGTTCCGGCCGTTCGCCGAATGCTCCCACGAGCGGACGATGTACACGCTGCTGTCCTCGGTGTGCTTGTAGTTGCTCGCCAGGGTCCAGTCGTGGCTGAGCACCGCCCAGTTGTGCAGGGCGGTCACGAGCTCCCTGGCAGGTTCATCGGGGTTCACCTGGTGCACGATCTGGACCTGGCAGTCGTTCGGGTTCGAGCCGGGCGGAAGCAGGGTGAACTGGAAGTTGGCGCCCTTGAGCACCCAGTTGTCGCCCGTCTTACGGAACTTGTCGTTCTTGGCGTACTTGCCGAGGTCCTTCTCGCCAGCGGTGGCCGCGGGGATGCAGACGTCCTCGAGGGTCTTGATCAGGGCGATCGCGGCGGGGTCGGTCGGCGGCGCCGGCGGAGCGGCGGGCGCCTCGGCCGGAGCCGGTGGGGGCGCCGGCGTCGCGCCGGGAGGCGTGGTCCCAGGCACGGTGGGGGCCGCCGGCGCGGCTTGAGGCGCGGCAGGAGCCGGCTGCGGGGCCGCTGCGGCGGGAGCCGCAGGGGTTTCGGGCGGGGTTTGCGCCATGGCGAGAGGAGCCAGGCTGGCGGCCGCCATCAGGCTGGCGAGGGCAAGGCGCATCTTCGGTATTCTTCCCTAGTCGTCTGGTCAGCGCGGAATCTGCCGGTGCGGGCGCCCGCGCGTGTGTTGTCTAGCTCATCCGCCGCCGCCGTCGAGGGCAAACAGCGTCACAGATTAATCTCGTTGGCCTTTTCGGCGAGAATTGTCAGTCCCTGGGGCGTGACGTCGGCAAAACCGCCGTGAACCTCGAATACACGCTGCGCGCCGTCATTATGCACATGCACGCGCCCCTCCTTGAGGGTGGTCATGAATGGCGCATGGCCGGCCAGGACGCCGAAGTCGCCTTCAGCGCCCGGGGCGTCGACCCGATCGACCTCGCCGGTGAAGAGTTCCTTCTCCGGCGAGACCAGGGCGAAGTGGAGCTTCTCGACCATTAGGCCTCCGCCGCCATCCGCTCGGCCTTGGCGACCGCTTCGTCGATGCCGCCGACCATGCGGAAGGCGCTCTCGGGAAGGTGGTCGTATTCGCCGTCGCAGACCGCCTTGAAGGAGCGGATCGTCTCTTCCAGCGACACGAAGACGCCGGGCTGATTGGTGAAGGCTTCGGCGACGTGCAGCGGCTGGGACAGGAACTGGCTGATCTTGCGGGCGCGCGCGACCACCAGCTTGTCCTCTTCCGACAGCTCGTCCATGCCCAGGATGGCGATGATGTCCTTCAGCGCCTTGTACTGCTGCAGGATCGCCTGCACCCGGCGGGCCACATTGTAGTGCTCCTCGCCGATCACCAGCGGATCGAGGATCCGCGAGGTGGAATCGAGCGGGTCCACGGCCGGGAAGATGCCCTGGGCGGCGATGTCGCGGCTCAGCATGGTCGTCGCGTCCAGGTGGGCGAACGAGGTCGCCGGCGCCGGGTCGGTCGGGTCGTCGGCCGGAACGTAGATGGCCTGGACCGAGGTGATCGAGCCCTTGTTGGTGGAGGTGATGCGCTCCTGCAGGCCGCCCATCTCGGTGGCCAGGGTAGGCTGATATCCCACGGCCGAGGGGATGCGGCCCAGCAGGGCGGACACTTCCGAGCCGGCCTGGGTGAAGCGGAAGATGTTGTCGATGAAGAGCAGCACGTCCTTGCCCTCTTCGTCCCGGAAGTACTCGGCCTGGGCGAGACCCGTGAGGGCGACGCGGGCGCGGGCGCCGGGCGGCTCGTTCATCTGGCCGTACACCAGGGCGCAGCGCGAGCCTTCGGTCGAGCCGTTGTTGTGCTTGGGATCCACGTTGACCTTGGACTCGATCATCTCGTGGTAGAGGTCGTTGCCCTCGCGGGTCCGCTCACCCACGCCCGCCAGCACGGAGTAGCCGCCGTAGGCTTTGGCGATGTTGTTGATCAGCTCCTGCATGGTCACGGTCTTGCCCACGCCGGCGCCGCCGAACAGGCCGATCTTGCCGCCCTTGGTGTAGGGGCAGAGCAGGTCGACGACCTTGATTCCGGTGACGAGGATCTCGGCCGACGTCGTCTGGTCCGCAAATGACGGCGCGTCGCGGTGGATCGACGCCTTGCGGTTGTAGGGGATCGGGCCGGCTTCATCGACCGGTTCGCCGATCACGTTCATGATCCGGCCCAGGCAGCCGGGACCGACAGGCACGGTGATTGGGCCGCCGGTGTCGACCACGGGGTGGCCGCGGGTCAGGCCCTCGGTGGTGTCCATGGCGATGGTGCGAACGGTGTTCTCGCCCAGGTGCTGGGCGACCTCGAGCACGAGGCGGAAGGGGGCGCCGGTGCGCTGGTCGGTGTTGGTCGTCTCCAGGGCGCTGAGGATGTGCGGCAGGTGGCCGTCGAACTCGACGTCCACGACGGCGCCGATCACCTGGACGATGCGGCCGGTCGCGACCCCGGCGGGGAGCGTCGGATCGACCTTGGCGGCGGAGGCGGGAGTGGGGGCGGTTTCGGTCATGGTCATGGCAAGGTCTTCCTAAGGCTGTCAGAGCGCCTCGGCGCCGGAGATGATCTCGATCAGCTCCTTGGTAATCTGCGCCTGACGCGTGCGGTTCTTGAGCAGGGTCAACTTGGCGATCAGCTCGCCGGCGTTGCGGGTGGCGTTGTCCATGGCGGCCATCTGAGCGGCGAAGAAGCCAGCCTGGTTCTCCATCAGGGCCACGAGGACCTGGGTGGTGATGTTGCGGGGCAGGAGCGTCTCGAGGATTGCCGACTCCTCGGGCTCGTACTCATAGGCCGCGCCCTTCAGGTCGATCGAGGGCGCTCCGCCCGACACCTGCGCGGGGACGAGCTGCTTGATCGTGGGGGTCTGGGTCACCACGGAGACGAAGTGGCTGTAGATCAGCGTCACGACGTCGGCCTGACCGGCCGCGAAGCGCCGGACCACCAGGTCGGCCACCTCCTGCGCCTTCTCGAAGGTTGGCGAGGCGCCCGCTTCGACCGAAGCGACCATGCGATCGCCGAGGATCCGGCGGAGCTGATCGCGCGCCTTCCGCCCGACCGTGATGACGGTCACTTCGCGGCCTTCGGCGGTGCGGGCGGCGATGTGTTCGCGCGCCATGCGCACGATCGAGGAGTTGAAGCCGCCAGCGAGGCCGCGGTCGGCTGTGGCGACGATCACGAGCTCGCGACGGGTCGAGCCCGTCCCCGACAGCAGGGCCGGCGCCCCGGCGCCGGAGACGCCCGCGGCGAGGTTGGCGATCACCGAGGCCATGCGCTGCGCGTAGGGGCGGGCGTTCTCGGCCGCCTCGCGGGAGCGACGCAGCTTCGAGGCCGCCACCATCTGCAGCGCCTTGGTGATCTTCTGCGTCGCGGCCACGCTGGCGATGCGGCTGCGGATTTCCTTTAGGCTGGCCATGTCCGGCTGGAGGCTTTCCTAGAGGCGAGCGTCAGGCGAAGCTCGAGGCGACCGCCTCGGCAACCTTCTTCAGCTCTTCTTCCGCCTCGCCGGACAGGGCCTGGCTGGTGCGGATCGATTCGAGGATCCCGCCCACGCCGCCGCGAAGGCGGCCTAGCAGCTCGCCCTGGAACGCCTGCACCTGGTTCACCGGCACACGGTCGAGATAGCCGCGCGTGCCGGCGTAGAGGACGGCGACCTGCTCCTCGGCCTGGAGCGGGGCGTACTGCGGCTGCTTCAGGAGCTCGGTGAGGCGCTCGCCCCGGCTCAGCAGGCGCTGGGTCGAGATGTCGAGGTCGGAGCCGAACTTCGCGAACGCGGCCAGCTCGCGGTACTGGGCGAGGTCGCCTTTGAGTGGACCGACGGCGGTCTTCATGGCCTTGATCTGGGCCGACGAACCCACGCGCGAGACCGAGATGCCAACGTTCATCGCCGGACGGACGCCCTGATAGAACAGGTCCGTCTCGAGGAAGATCTGGCCGTCTGTGATCGAGATCACGTTGGTGGGGATGTAGGCCGACACGTCGTTAGCCTGGGTTTCGATGATCGGCAGGGCCGTCAGCGAGCCGGCGCCGAAGTCGTCGTTCAGCTTCGCGGCGCGCTCGAGCAGGCGCGAATGCAGGTAGAAGACGTCGCCCGGATAGGCCTCGCGGCCCGGCGGACGGCGAAGCAGGAGGCTCATCTGGCGATAGGCGACGGCCTGCTTGGAGAGGTCGTCATAGATGATGAGCGCGTGCATCCCATTGTCGCGGAACCACTCGCCCATGGCGCAGCCGGCGAAGGGCGCGAGGAACTGCAGCGGAGCGGGCTCCGAGGCCGTGGCGCTGACGACAATGGTGTAGTCGAGGGCGCCGCGCTCCTCGAGGTTCTTCACGATCTGGGCGACCGTGGAGCGCTTTTGGCCGATCGCGACGTAGATGCAGTAGAGCTTCTTGGTCTCGTCGTCGCCGGCGTTGATCTGCTTCTGGTTGAGGATGGCGTCGATGGCCAGGGCGGTCTTGCCGGTCTGGCGGTCGCCGATGATCAGCTCGCGCTGGCCGCGGCCGATCGGCACCAGGGAATCGACGATCTTAAGGCCCGTCTGCACCGGTTCGTGCACCGACTTGCGCGGGATGATGCCCGGCGCCTTGACGTCCACGCGGCGACGCTCGGCGACGTTCTGGATGGGGCCCTTGCCGTCGATCGGCTCGCCCAGCGGGTTCACCACGCGACCCAGCAGGCCCTTGCCGACAGGAACGTCCACGATCTCGCTGAGGCGGCGGACCTCGTCGCCTTCGGAGATGTCGGCGTCCGAGCCGAAGATCACGACGCCCACGTTGTCGCGCTCGAGGTTCAGGGCCATGCCCTTCACCCCGGCGGCAGGGAACTCCACCAACTCGCCGGCCTGCACCTGGTCGAGGCCGAACACACGTGCGATGCCGTCGCCCACCGACAGCACCTGGCCAACGTCGGAGACGTCCGCTTCGACGCCAAAATTGGCGATCTGGGACTTGAGGATATCGGAAATTTCGGCGGCGCGGATGTCCATGGGTCGGGTGTCTTCTTAAGCTCTCTTCAGGGCGTATTTCAGGGAATCGAGCCTCGATTTGAGCGAGGCGTCATAGAGGCGCGAGCCGACGCGGACCTTCACGCCGCCGAGGATGGCGGGGTCGATCCGCGCCTCGATCTCGGGGTCCTTGCCGATGGCCTGGCGAAGGGCGGACTTGAGGGCGGCGGTCTGGGCGTCGGTGAGGGGAAGGGCGGTGGTCACCTGGGCCGACACAAGGCCACGGCGGGCGGCGACCAGGCGCTGGAAGGCGGCGACGATCTCGGTCAGGGCGTTCGTGCGGCGATTGGCCGCCAGAAGCCCGAGGAACTTGGCCGTGAGGGGCTGGACGCCGGCGCGCTCGGCGACCGCGGCGAGACCCTTGCCCTTTTCTTCGGCGGTGAACCTCGGCGAGACCAAAAGCCGTCGCAGATCAGGGCTCTGGCGCAGGAGCTCGGTGAGCCCCTTCAGGTCCGCCTCGACGGACTCGAGCGCACGGCCCTCGACTGCGAGCTCAAAGAGCGCCTGCGCGTACCGCGCGCCCACATCCGTCGCCCTGGAGTCGTCAGCCACGTGAAGTTCCGTCCGGTGTCATTTGCAACGCCCGGCCCAGGAAACCCAGACAGGCGGGAAGGCCTTGATCGCGCTCGAAAAAGCGGGGCGTTCGGAGCGTCTCGGCGGTCCCCTCGCCGAAGGCCGCGGGCCTGATACCATGTGAACCTGAGCCCCGCAACCAAGGCTGCGGCGCCGTTTGTTGCGGCCCGGAAAGGATGCTGGCGCGCTTGATCTTCGCCGGTTGGATGGCTGAGGAATGGCCGGAACGGTCTGACTGCGCAGGGAGATCCCGATGAGCGACGATGCAGGGTCCATTGATCCGACCCGCACCCAATTCGACGCCTTCAAGGCGCTGCCGCGCGACACGCCGATCCATATGCTCAATCTGATCCGGCTGAAGCCTCTCGCCGATTACCCCGAAGGTCATCCCAATCACGGCCGGGGCATGAGCGGCCTGGAGGCGTACCGCGAATATGGCCGGACGAGCGCCGAGGTCTTCGCGCGGGTCGGGGGGCGTCAGGTCTGGGCCGGACGGCCGGAGACGGTCGTCACCGGTCCGACCGACGAGCGATGGGACCTCGCCTTCATCGCCGAATATCCGAGCGCCGCCGCCTTCCTGGCGATGGTCACCGACCCCGGGTACCGCGAACACGTCAAGCACCGCACCGCGGGGGTGGCGGACAGCCGATTGATCCGTCTGGCGCCGGTGATCCCGGGCGCCGGCTTCGGCGAATAGGCCCGGGTCTGTTCTCCGCGGTCAGGCCCTGAAGCGGATCAGGCCCAGAGCGTTGCGCACGGGAAGGACGTCGAAGCCGGCCTCGGCCACCGCGTCCGCCGCCGCCTGGAGAAGCTGCGGCGTGCAGCCAAAGGGGCTGGGCGTCTCGCTCACGTCGTGGGTGTAGAAGATCAGCCAGGAGCGGGGCGCGGCCGCCTCCCGCGCGATCGCCTGGATGCGCTCGGCGTCCGTAGACCCTGAATAGATGCTTATCGCGCGAAGGCCGCCGAGGTCGGCGACGTCGCGGTTCACGCCGGCGGAGGTCGTGCGGCAGGCGGCGAACCGGTCCTGCATGAAGAGCTTCGTGCGCAGGTCGATGTCGCCGAACGGGAAGGCGAAGGTGGTCATGCGCACGTCGCCGAGCGTTTCGCGGAGGAAGGCGGAGTTTGCCTCCAGCTCGTGTTCCAGGCGTGCGCGTCCAAGATCCGGGACATGGACATGGGAAGCGGTATGACAGCCGATCTCGTGGCCGTAGTCGGACAGGCGCACGACATCGTCGCGGTCGAAATAGTCGATCCCGTCCTCGGTGAGCCCCTGGAACCGGGCGCTCAGGTAGTATGTCCCCCGAAAACCGCGCCCTTCGAGGATCTCTGCACCCTGGGTGGCGGCGGATTTCGGGAAATCGTCGAAGGAGAAGCTGGCGATCGGCCGGGTGTTGACCATCCGGACCGTCCGCGTGCTCACCGCCGCAGCCGAGACGCGCCGGGCGAGGTTGCGCAACCTTGTCTGAAGGGCGGCGGCCATGGCGATCAGGCGACGGCCACGACCGAGGGCGCGGTGACGGACGCCTTGTCGACGATGGCGACGACGTCGTGGTCGGGCAGGTCGGCGAGGCCGGGCGAGGTCAGCGTGTCGGCCTCGCCCGACGCGCAGAAGCGCATCTCCTCGAGGACCTGCTGGGCGGACTGATTGCGACCGGAAAAGCGATAGGTGACCGTGACGTTCGGCCGGCCGGCCTTCGCCGCCTTCTCGGCCAGCCAACCGAAGAAGGCGTGATCCACTTTCTTGTGCTGGACGCGGCAGCTCATGAAGAAATTGCCGACGTGGAAGGTCTTGGGATCGACCATCGCAAAACCGATCACGCCGTAGTCGCCGAAGCGGTCGGAGCAGGAGAGCACGAGGCCCACGTTCTCCGCCGTGCCGGCGGCCAGGGCCTCCACCTCCTCGCGTGAAGAGGAGCGGCCGGCATAGTTGAGCTGGTTCGTCCTCTGGGAGAGCTCGAATACGCGCGCGATGTTGGCGTCGGTGATCCTGTCGATCGTCAGGACCAGCTCGCAGGACCGCAGGAAGCCGACGAAGTCGCCGCCGGTCTCCTGGAACGCCGAGTCGCGCTCCTCCTCGACCTTGTACATGGCGCGGCGGTTGCGGGCCTCTTCGGTCACCGGGGCGTCGAGTTCGGGAAGCCCGAGCAGCTCGCCGATGACCTCGTCCGAGACCACCCGCACGTCCTGGTGGACCGACTCCACCTCGGCCCGCTCGAACGGTTGGTCGTCGATGAAGAGGAAGCTGTTCTTGTGGATGTTGAGCCGGGCGGCGATGCGGCCGATGGACTCGCTCTTCGGGCGCCAGGCGATCTGCGGAACCAGGAAATAGTCGGCGAGGCCGAAGTGCGCGAGCG
The DNA here is from genome assembly GCA_036488995.1 of Caulobacteraceae bacterium. Taxonomy (GTDB): domain Bacteria; phylum Pseudomonadota; class Alphaproteobacteria; order Caulobacterales; family Caulobacteraceae; genus Acaudatibacter. Next base: position 39,342 of record DASXGQ010000102.1, on the reverse strand, counting down.
CCGCCATGGCGTCGTCGGCATTGTTCTTGCTGGCGATGGAGTGGAGGATCCCGCGACCGTCGAGCTCCTTGATCGCCGCCACGGCCAGTGGGTTGAGCTCCAGCTTCTCGAGCCCGTCCTCGATGAGCGTCCCGCGCCAGAGCGTGTTGTCGAGGTCCCAGACCACGCACTTCACCTTCGCAGCCGGCTTGGGTGTGGGGGTCGGCTCGGAGCTGGCCGCGGCGACAGAGGTTGCGCCGGGAGCGGACGCGTTCGCCCAGCGGACGAACTGGAGCTGGGTGAAGACGAACTCGACGCCCTCCGGCGGCGTGACGGGTTCGACCTGGAACAACAGGGGACCACCCAGATCCACCAGGGCCGCGATCTCCGCGGCGTCCACGGTCAGGCGGTTGTAGCCAGGCTGGACCGTCAGATGTCGTTGAAAGTACCGGCCCGTGGAGACCTCCGGCTTGACTGTCAGTGTGAAGACCGTCTCGCGCGGGGCTTCGCTGACACACTCCATGAGGAAGGCGTCGAAATCGGCCGAACCGCCGTCGGCGATGCGGGTTTTCACGCGGTTCCAGCCGATCGCCGCGACATCGCGCGCCCGGTAGGGGGCCGCGACCGCGCCGATCGCTCCGGCGACGAGATTGTCCGTTAAGGCAAGGACGCGCGCGCGGCCGACCGGCAGGGTCCTGGCGCGGCCGGAGGCTTCGAGCTTTCCCCATTGGCGGAACGACACACGCAATCCCCGCACGTCAGAAGCGGTGCGGGCCCTGACCGCCTCGAGGCCCTGGTCGAACCGCCGGCACTTCAGGTCACGTCGCGGCGTATAGAACGCGCATGTCGAGTAACATGAGGGCATCACGCACTCTGTGCAGTGTTCGCCCCAAACAAGAGCAGACTCACCGGCGATCGAGCGCCCGGTTTCGAGCACTTGCTGCAAGATCTGCGGATCCAGATCGAACTGAGCTGTACGGGTTTCACCGATAACGGTCTGCCGCATGCTCGGATCGTCCTTGCTGCTCAATCCGGACGGCGCGAACAGTAGATTTTCTACCACTCATCGAGCACCAGCCGCGATTTTATATATCCTCCGGCCGGTCTTGCGGCAAGCGCGAGACGCCGTACGGTCCCGGTTCCGTCCAACGCGCCTGAGGTGTTTCTGGTCTCCGGGAACCTTTGCTGCGAACCGAACATTCGAGCGTCGGCCGCCCCTAAATCCGGAGATTTCGTGATGACGCAGTCCGCCGCCAAACCCGGCACGAGCGACAAGCCGTTCCTGAGCGACGTGATCAGCCTGAGAGAGAGGGCCCGTAAGAGCCTCGAGGACGGGGCGGTGACGGGCACGTACCGCGGGGATCCGAAGAAGACGGTGGAGATCCTGCAGTCGGTCCTGGCCACGGAGATCGTCTGCGTCCTGCGCTACACCATGCACTCGGTCGCCGCGACCGGGATCTCGAGCGAGGGCCCGAGGGCCGAATTCCTCCAACACGCCAAGGAGGAGCAGGAGCACATGATGGCCGTCGCCGAGCGCATCAACCAGCTTGGAGGCGAACCCAACTTCGATCCCGAAGGTCTCGCCACCCGATCGGCTTCGCAGTACGGCGCGGGCGGCAACCTGGTGGAGATGATCCGGGAGAACCTGATCGCCGAACGGATCGCGATCGAACACTATCAGGAGCTGATCCGCTATTTCGGCGACAACGATCCGACCACCCGGCGGATGCTCGAGTGGATACTGTCCATGGAGGAGGAGCACGCCAACGACATGCACGACCTGCTCGTCGCCCATGAGGGACGTCCCTCGCTCCAAAGGTGAAAAAATCGCTTCCGCGGCGCCGCGCCCCGTTGCCAGACAGAGCGTCTTCGTTATGAGAGGCCCGCCTTGGGGGCAGCCCTCCGCTTCCTAGATAAGGACCCATGAAAGATCCGCTGAAGACCGGCTTCGCCGATCGCCTGACCGCGCAGGCTGAGGCGAAAAAGGCGATGCTTGCCAAATTCAAACCTAAGCCCACGGTTCAAGCCGAGACGTTCGAGAGCCGCGAAGAGATCCGGGCGCGCGAACTGGAGACTGTCCGCGCGGCGCGCGCCGAGGCCAAGGAACAGGCTCGTCTCGCCGCAGAAGCCAAGCGACTGTCGGAACTCGAGATGAAGCGGGGCGAGCGCAAGCAACGCAAGGCCACGACCAAGGCCGAGCAGCGCGCAGCCCGCGAGGCCAAGGCCGCCGCGCGCCGCACGATCATCCGCACCAGCTCGTAGAGAACGGGTGCAATCCGCCCTGGATGCGAGAGCGCGAGCCGGATCGAGGCGCGCGTTCGTTTTCAGTGCGCCGCCGCGTCGAGGCGGCTGATCACCTTCTCCCGCGCCCAATGGCTGGAGATGTTGTTGCGGAAATAGCGCGGCCGCTCTTCCAGGGCCTCGGTCTCGAGCCAGAGGCGCTTGAGGTGGCGGACCTTGCCGGCGTCCCGATCGTCCGTATACGGAGCGCGCCCGTGCAGCACATGATAGTTGTTGATGAACTGCATGTCGCCGGGCCGAAAGTCCATGAAAACGCTGTAGTCTCCGCTCTCGGCGCGGTCGCGCATCCAGTCGAGACCCTCGAGCGCCTTGGCCGTGAGCCTGGGCGCGTCCGCGTGGCGTTGCGAGGCGCGGATGTAGGCGCCGATGAGCCGCACGAAGAGCCGGCCGCCGCATTCGGTGAACACCGGGACCTCGTACCAGCCGCGGGCGCCGGGGGCCTGTTCCCCACGCATGTCGTAGGGTTGGGGCTTATAGAGCTCCTCGGCGAGATCGGGGCGCTCGCGCACGAGATCGTTGTGCAGGGCGACCGAGTTGCAGACCGCTGACGCGCCGCCGCTGGCCCCGCTCGCCAGGCACATCAGGCCCACGAGATCGGACCCGTCGCAGTGGAACTCCAGACCGATCTGACCCAGCTCGTTGCCGCGTGCGGTTGGGTCGCCCGGAGCCTTGCCCTGGTCGGTGACGTCACCGAGCAGGTGTCCGTAGTGGTTCTGGGGCCAGGGCTTTCCGAGGTGCGCGCCGATCCCCCAGTAGGCCAGACACATCTCGTCGTTCGACCAGCGCTCACGCGGCAACCCGCGCAGGAGGACAAACCCGCGCCCGTTCATCAGTTCGTCCTCGATCCCCTGCAGCCGGGGTCCGAGCGTCGGAAGGGGGAAGTCGGCCTTGCCGATATCGAGGAAATCGCCCGAAACGCTGCGCGCATGAGCGATCGCCGCGTCCAGTTCGGCGACCTCTTCGCGCAAGAGGACTTCGGTCCATGCCGTGGGATCGGCGACGTCCTGGGCCCGCCACTCGCAGCCGGGCTCGAGAATTTCAACCATTGCCTCGCCTCTCCCTATTCAGCGGCCATGCCGACGGGCGCATGGGTCCCACCGCGAAGGAGGCGCCCCGGCAGGGCGCCGGTGGGTTCGCCGTCCCGATAGGTGACCTGGCCCCCGACGATCGTCGCCGAATAACCGCCGGCCCGCTGGATCAGCCGGCGCCCACCCGCCGGCAGATCGTAGGCGACCCGGGGGGCATGCAGGGCGAGACGCGGATAGTCGATGACATTGATGTCCGCCCGATACCCGGGGGCGAGGACGCCGCGGTCGTGGAGGCCCACCGTGCGCGCGGTGTCGCGCGTCTGCATGCGAATGACATCGGCCAGAGGTATCCGCGGGCCGCGCGTCCGGTCCCGCGTCCAGTGAGTCAGCATGGTCGTGGGGAAGCTCCCGTCGCAGATCATGCCGACGTGGGCGCCGCCGTCGGAAAGGCCCGGCACACTGTCCTTGTGGACGATCATCTCGCGTACGGCGTCGAGGGAGCCTTCGACGTAGTTCAGGAAGGGCACATAGAGCATGCCCCGGCCCTCGTTGTTCAGCATGTGCTCGAGGGCGACCGCTTCGGGACGCGCGCCCCTCGTCTGGGCTACGGCCGCGACCGTGGTCTCGGCCCCTGGCTCGTAGTCGGGCCGATCTGGCGAGAGCAGATGCATCCGGTTCCAGGCGCCGAACATCGGCCGGCCCCCCTCTTCGGGGGGCGCCGCGAACAGGCGCTCGCGGAACTCCGGATCGCGCAGCGCCGCCACGCGCTCGGCCAGGGGCCGGGCTGCGATCTCGCGGTAGACCGGCCAGCGGCTGAAGGGATTGACGGTCAGTTCGAGCCCGAGAAGCACGCCGACCGGCCGCGCGGCGACCTGGGCGCGCATGGGCAGCCCTGCAGAAACGGCATCCTCGAGCGCGTGCAGGAGGACCTGGTAGCCCTTCGGGTTGTGTCCCCCCTGGGCGAGGGTGAAAGAAAGCGGCCGTCCGCTCCGTTCGGCGATCCGCCGGAGCATGGCGAATTCGGCCTTGGGGTCCGCGAAGTCGGAGACCACCTGGACGACGCCCTTGCCCGCGGCGGCGAGACCGAGCGCAATGCCCGTCAGCTCGTCCTCCCCTGCGGTGAGCGTGGGCGTGGGTTGGCCGTCGCTCGTGCGGTGGTTGAGGGTGCGGGAGGTCGTGAAGCCGATCGCCCCGGCGTTGGCGGCCTTCTCTGCGAGGGCCGCCATGGCCGCGATGTCAGCCGCGGTCGCAGGTTCGCGGTCGACGCCCCTCTGCCCCATCACGAAGACCCGCAAGGCGGCGTGCGGCAGCTGGCTGCCGATATCCACGTCGAAGCTGCGCGTGGCGAGGGCGTCGAGGTAGTCGGGATAGCTTTCCCAGTTCCAGGGCAGCCCTTCGACGAGAACCGGAAAGGGGATGTCCTCAACCCCTTCCATCAGCTTGATCAACCGCTCGTGGTCACCCGGCCTGCAGGGCGCGAAGCCGACGCCGCAGTTGCCCATCACCACCGTGGTGACGCCGTGCCAGGACGAAGGCTGCATCCGGCCATCCCAGGTCGCCTGGCCGTCGTAGTGCGTGTGGATGTCGACGAAGCCCGGGGTGACGATCTGGCCGCGCGCGTCGATCTCCTCTGCTCCGGGAGCGGTGACCTTCCCGACGGCTACGACGCGCCCGTCCTTGACGGCCACATCGGCCTCGCGGGCCGGCCCGCCCTGACCGTCGAACACCTCGCCGCCCCGGATGACCAGGTCGTAGGCGCGTTCCATGGCCGCCTCCCTTTCAAACGTCTGTTTGGCCAACATTCTGCGGCCGGGGAGGGGGTGGGCGTCAAGGGCGTTCGGCGGACTCGGCAAGGCGATCAGCCGTCCGCCGCCGCGGTGGCGGCTTTCTCTCCGTCCGCGGCTAAGCCGCGGCCACCTCCCCCATGAAGAGGGAGGAGAGCTGGGTGGGGCTACGCCTGGGCTTCGCTGCCGGTCACTTCGTCCCAGAAGCGCCTGGCTTTCTTGAGGAAACCCGTAGAACGAGGATTGTGCTGTTCGCTGCAGCAGGCCTCCAGTTCGCGAAGCAGGGCCTTCTGCTTGGCCGACAGGCGCGTCGGGGTCTCGATGAAGAGCTCGACCACCAGGTCGCCGCGCTCGCGCGAGCGCAGTGACGGCATGCCCTTGCCGCGCAGGCGGACGGTGCGGCCGGTCTGGGCGCCCTCGGGAATCTTGATCTTGATCTTCTTCTCGCCGCTGCAATTCTCGCCACCCAGCAGGCAGGGCGCGTCGATCTCTCCGCCCAGGGCCGCTGTGGTCATGGGGACGGGGACCGAGCAGAGCAGGTCGAGCCCGTCGCGCTCGAACAGCTCGTGCGGGCGAACCGAGACGAAAATGTAGAGGTCGCCGCGCGGCCCGCCGCGAAGCCCCGCGTCGCCCTCGCCGGAGAGGCGAATGCGCGAGCCGTCGTCGACGCCGCCCGGAATCCGCACGTCCAGCACGCGCTCGCGGCGGACCATTCCATGGCCGGCGCAGGCCTGGCAGGGATCGAGGATCAGCCGGCCGGCGCCGCCGCAGCGGGGGCAGGTGGTCTCGACGGCGAAGAAGCCCTGGCTGCGGCGAACACGTCCGGCGCCGTTGCAGGTGGCGCAGGTCGTAGGATGGGTGCCTCGCTTTGCGCCGGATCCCTCGCAGACGTCGCAGGTCATCGCCGCGGGAACCGTGATCTGCACCTGGTCGCCCGAATAGGCCTGTTCGAGGGTGATCTCGAGATCGTAGCGCAGGTCCTGGCCGCGGGCCGGACCATGGCTACGTCCGCGCCCGAACATGTCGCCGAAGACATCCCCGAAGACGTCATTGAATATGTCGTGGACGTCGGCGAATCCGGCGCCGCCCTGACCGTTCATTCCGCCCAGACCGGCGTGCCCGAACCGGTCGTACATCTGACGCTTGTTCGAGTCCGACAGGACCGAATAGGCCTCGTTGATTTCCTTGAATCGCCCGGCGGCCTCCTCGCAACCGCCGTTGCGGTCGGGGTGGTGCTGCATGGCGAGCTTGCGGAAAGCCGATTTCAAGGCGGCGTCGTCGCAACCCCGCTCGACACCGAGAACCTCGTAATAATCTCGCATCATCAGATGTCTTTATGCCGTTGAGATCGTTTCGCCCGTCGATCCTCTCTGCATAGCATCCGCCCCCGGGTCGGCGAGCGTCCCAGGGGCGGACCAAGCATGCTACTTCTTGTCGCCGGAGACGTCTTCGAACTCGGCGTCGACGACGCCGTCATCGGAGTGACCCGAAGACCCCGCGTCTCCGCCCGCGTCGCCCGCTGAGGCCTGTTCCTTGTACATGGCCTCGCCAAGCTTCATCGAGGCCTGCATCAGGGTCTGAGTTCTGGCCTGGATGTCCTCGGCGTTTTCACCTTCGAGAGCAGACTTCAGGTCGGCCATGGCGGTCTCGATGGCGCCCTTCTCGGTCGCGCCGATCTTGTCGCCATGTTCGGACATGGCCTTCTCGGTCGTGTGGATCAGGGCGTCGGCGTGGTTCTTCGCCTCGACCAGATCCTTGCGCTTCTTGTCCTCGGCCGCATTGGCCTCGGCTTCGCGCACCATCGCCTCGATGTCAGTCTCCGAGAGCCCGCCGTTGGCCTGGATGCGGATCGACTGCTCCTTGTTGGTCGCCTTGTCCCGCGCCTGGACATTCACGATGCCATTGGCGTCGATGTCGAAGGTGACCTCGACCTGAGGCACGCCGCGTGGAGCCGGAGGGATGCCGACCAGGTCGAACTGACCCAGCAGCTTGTTGTGCGCGGCCATCGGCCGCTCGCCCTGGAAGACCCGGATCGTCACCGCGCTCTGGTTGTCGTCGGCGGTGGAGAAGACCTGGCTCTTCTTGGTCGGGATCGTCGTGTTGCGCTCGATGAGCGGGGTGAAGACGCCGCCCAGGGTCTCGATACCCAGCGTCAGCGGGGTCACGTCGAGAAGCAGCACGTCTTTGACGTCGCCTTGGAGCACGCCGGCCTGAATGGCCGCGCCGAGGGCCACGACCTCGTCGGGGTTCACGCCGCGGTGGGGTTCGCGACCGAAGAAGTCCTTCACCGTCTCGATGACCTTGGGCATGCGGGTCATGCCGCCGACCAGGATCACCTCGTCGATGTCGCTCTTCTTGAGGCCCGCGTCCTTCAGAGCCTGCTCGCAGGGCCCGACGGTCTTGGCGACCAGGTCCTCGACGAGGGCCTCAAGCTTGGCGCGGGTCAGCTTGATGTTCAGGTGCAGCGGGCCCGACGCGTTCATCGAGATGAACGGCAGGTTGATCTCGTACTGGGTGGTCGAAGACAGCTCCTTCTTCGCCTTTTCGGCTTCTTCCTTGAGGCGCTGAAGGGCGAGCTTGTCCTTGCGCAGGTCGACGCCCTGCTCTTTCTTGAATTCGTCAGCCAGGTAATCGACGACACGCAGGTCGAAGTCCTCGCCGCCGAGGAAAGTGTCGCCGTTGGTCGCCTTCACTTCGAAGACGCCATCGCCAATCTCGAGGATCGAGACGTCGAAGGTGCCACCGCCGAGGTCATAAACGGCGATCTTCTTGCCTTCGTTCTTCTCGAGGCCATAGGCGAGCGCGGCCGCCGTCGGCTCGTTGATGATCCGCAGCACTTCGAGGCCGGCGATGCGGCCGGCGTCCTTGGTCGCCTGGCGCTGGGCGTCATTGAAATAGGCCGGGACGGTGATGACCGCCTTCTCGACCTTCTCGCCGAGATGGGCTTCGGCCGCTTCCTTCATCTTCTGCAGGATGAAGGCGGAGATCTGCTGGGGCGAGAAGTCCTTGCCATGGGCGCGAACCCAGGCGTCGCCGTTGGCCCCCTTCACGATCTGGTAGGGGACCATGCCCTTGTCCTTCTCGACCATCGGGTCGCTGAAGGAGCGCCCGATCAGGCGCTTGATCGCGAAGAGCGTGTTCTCGGGGTTGGTGACCGCCTGGCGCTTGGCCGGCTGGCCGACGAGGCGCTCGCCGTCGTCGAGGATGGCCACCACCGACGGCGTCGTACGGACGCCTTCGGCATTTTCGATCACCTTGGGCGTCTTGCCGTCCATGATGGCGACGCACGAGTTCGTCGTCCCCAGGTCGATGCCGATGATCTTGCTCATGAGTCTCTTGTCCGCTCCTAAATCTGGCAAGCGGCGGCGCTGGCCTTCGGGTAATGAAGCGCCACTGTCTGCTGCCGCTCCCTCTGTGGCGCTGGAGCCTTCGGATGTGTGTCCGAAAAGCTCTCGTCGCCGCGACTGGCTCTAGTTGCCGTCCGCCTCCACATGGGGCGTGCGACCGTCGCTCCGATATGGGATGGGGGCTGAACGCCGCAAGGGCGCCCGATTTGACGCCGGGCGGGTGTGACGGAGATGTCGGCAAGGCTCTCTGCCCAAACGGTTCCTCCGACGGGATTCCGACTCTGGCCGGGCCGCCTCTCCCCGGAAGAGCAGGCGGAGCTGGTGCGCGCCGTGCTCGGCCTGGCGCAGTCGGCCCCGTTCATGCGCCAGGTGACGCCCGGCGGGCGGCCGATGAGCGTCGAGATGACGAGCCTGGGCCCGCTGGGCTGGATCACCGACGCCCGCGGCTATCGTTACTCCCCTGTCCACCCGCAGACGGGCCAACCGTGGCCGCCGATGCCCCAGGCGCTCCTGGACATCTGGAGCGAGGTCGCGGACGGCTCGACACCGCCGGACGCCTGTCTGGTCAACCTCTACCGCGGCGATGCGCGCATGGGCCTGCACCAGGACCGGGATGAAGCCGACTTCGCCTTTCCCGTGCTCTCCGTCTCCCTGGGGGACACGGCCATGTTCCGCATCGGCGATGCGCGCCGCCGCTCGCCTACCGTCTCGGTGCGGCTCGCTTCCGGAGATGTGTGCCTGCTCTCGGGAGAGGCGCGCCTCGCCTTCCACGGCGTCGATCGGATCCTGGAGGGCTCGTCGCGCCTGATCCCCGGCGGCGGTCGTATCAACCTGACCTTGCGCCGCGCGGCCCCGCGGCAATCGGCTTGCGTGGGCGGTTCGGACTGAGCCATTCAGGGCGCCGACCGGGAGATACGGTCTAGGCGCATCGGGAGAAAACAGTGGTGACATTGACCCGTCCGGACGGCTCGCCGTCGGAGGACTTCCACCTCACGCGACGCGGTGTCGCGGCCGCCTTTTTCAGCGGTTACGCCGTGGCCGCTTTGTCGGCGGATGCGGACCCGATCCACACCGACGAGGCGGGACTGGTCACCGAGACGGTGAGCTATCCCTCGCAAGGCTTCACCCTGCCGGCCTACCTTGCCCGGCCCAAGGGGAAGGGGTCGTTCCCGACCATTGTGGTCGCCTCGGAGATCTTCGGCGTCCACGACTACATCAAGGACGTCTGCCGGCGACTGGCCAAGGCCGGCTATGTCGCGCTCGCGCCCGCCTTCTTCGTGCGGGTCGGCGATCCCGCGCCGCTCTCGGACATGGCGGCGATCATGAAGATCGTCCAGGCCGCCTCGGACCAGCAGGTGATGGGCGACGTCGGCGCCTCGCTCGCCTGGCTGAAACAACAGCCGTTCGTGAACGCGCGGCAGATCGGGATCACCGGGTTCTGCTGGGGCGGCGGAACGACCTGGCTGGCCTGCGAGACCTTCCCCGATTTCAAGGCCGGGGTCGCCTGGTACGGAAAGATGGTGCGGCCATCGGGCGCGCCGACCGATCCGGCCCGGCTATGGCCCGCGGAGATGGCGGCCAACCTGAAGTGTCCGGTGCTAGGCCTCTATGGAGCCAAGGACAGGCTCGCCGAGGGCGCGCCGGCGATGCGCGCAGCCCTGGCCGCCGCGGGAAAGACCGACAGCGAGATCGTCATCTACCCCGACGCTGGCCACGGTTTCCACGCTGACTACCGCGCCAGCTACAACGCCGCCGATGCTGCCGACGGCTGGCGCCGGATGCTCGCCTTCTTCGCCGCTCACGGGCTTGCGCCCAAAGCCTGATGCGTTCGCACGGAACAGGCGCGAACGTTGAATCAGGCTCTATGTTCTTGAATCCAGAGCAAATCACCCCGTTCAGACAGTTCGTCTGAACGGGGTTTGATCTAGGGCTTCAGGAGCCCAGCTTGCCCAGGAGCGCCTCGAGGTCGCGGGCGAGCTGAGCGTCGGTGGCGCGCAGGGCGTCGATCCGCCGGACAGCGTGCAGGACGGTCGTGTGGTCCCGCCCGCCGAAGCGCCGGCCGATGTCGGGCAGGGAACGCGTGGTCAGCTGCTTGGCCAGCCACATGGCCGCCTGCCGCGGACGCGCCACTGCCCTGGTGCGGGTTTCGGAGATGAGGTCCGCCTGGCGAAGGCCGAAGTGCTCGGCCGCGGCCTTCTGGATCTCATCCACGGTCACCCGGCGCTCGCCTGCGCCCTTGAGGTTCGTACGCAGAAGGCGCTGCGTCGTCTCGAGGGTGACGGCGCCGATATCCGCGCCGGCCTGGGCGACAAGGATGTTGAGCGCCCCTTCCATCTCGCGGACGCTGTCGGCGAAACGATCGACCAGGAACGCCGTCACCTCCGGACGCATCTGCGCCCGGCAGCCGAGGTGACCGCAGAGGACCTGCAGCTTTCGCGCCAGGATACCCAGGCGCAGCGACCGGTCCGCCGGCTCGACCCCGCAGACCAGGCCGGCGGAAAGGTGCGAGCGCAGGCGCGCGTCCAGTTCGGTCATGGCGCCCGCAGGGCGATCCGCCGTCAGGACGATCCGACGATCATTCTCCATCAGGGTTGTCAGGGTGTGGAAGAATTCGTCCTGCGTCGACTGTTTTCCGGCGATGAACTGGATGTCGTCGATCAGTAGAAGATCGGCAGAACGAAGTTCATCTTTAAATGCGCCGGTCTGACGATCCATGATCGCGCGGACGAAGCTCGACATGAAGCGTTCCGCGCTAAGGTAGACAACCTTCTTGTGAGGCGCGTTGCGGAGCGCTTCCCAGGCGAGCGCCTGGAGAAGGTGGGTTTTGCCGAATCCATAGGGCCCATGGAACAGGACCGGGTTGAAGTGGCCGTCCGCCCACGAGGCCACGCGGCGCGCCATGGTGCAGGCGAACTCGTTGGACGGGCCGACCACGAAAGTGTCGAAGGTGAAGCACGGGCGCAGCGGCATGCCCACGCGCCCGCGATCGGTTTCGGGAGCAATCAGGACCTCGGGTTCGGCCTTCTCGTTGGCCGCCGCCGGCTCCCCGGCTGTCTCTCCTCCCTCGAAATCGCGGCGGCACGTCAGGGCGAGTTCGCGCCCTTCGGGATCGTATCGCGACCACAGCTCTGAGATCCGCCGCCAGGCGTTGCGACGGACCCAGTCGCGCGCAATCCCTGTGTGGGCCACCAGCCAGGCCCGTCCGTCTGTGCCGGTCCGCAGAGCGGCCGGCGCCAGCCAGGACCCGAATGCATCGTCTCCAATTTCACTTTTTAAGAAATCGCTTGCCTTAAGCCAGACCGCCGCAGCCGGTGTGGGCTGATCCGAAGGCATTGGTCGTGCAACGAGGTTGTTCATGCCATCTTGCCCCTAGACATACTTTCCCCACCCCCGGCCGGCCGGGCCGACGGGATCGCCTTGGCTCCCGGGTTTCCCCCGAGGCCATTACACACACCAAGACGCACTCCACCGCGGCGGCGGACGCATGTCGCCCCCCGCATCGTTTCGTCCGTACAAAGCCGAAAGCGCTGAGGAGTTCAGGTTACGCCGGGGGCTCTCGAAAGCAAGCACTCAAATCTGCAGCGGGCGCACGATTTCACAGTTGACAAGGCGAAGCCGCGATAGGGCCAAGGAAAACCCGCCCGATCACATTTGGTGCGCCAAATTGTCACGAAGATTGTCGTAAAAGAAAAGCGCCGGGGACAGAGCCACCCGGCGCTCCAATTCTAGAAAATATCGTTGGAATTCAATCAGATAGACAAGTGTCACGCAGTCGGCGCGGTTTCACACTTCTTCAGTTGACGGTGTAGACGCGCCACTTTGCGGGCGCCTGTGTTGCGATGAACCACACCCTTGCCGGCGGCCCGCATCAGCTCCGACTGAGCGACCACGAAAGCCGCCTGAGCGGCGCCCTTGTCGCCGCTCGCAACGGCCTCTTCGAACTTGCGCAGATAGGTCCGAACGCGCGACCGACGCGCCTTATTCACCTCAGTGCGGCGGGCGATCTTGCGTGCGGCTTTTTTGGCGCCGGGATTGTTTGCCATGCGTCCTGTCGTGGGTAGGAGGGGCTTTCAGCCAAGCTTGGCGGGAGCCCTAAAAAATTCGGAGGCGCGGATATAGGGGACGCCGCCGCAACGGTCAATCGTGGTTTCCCCGGGGCGCCGGGTCTCACTTCTGGCAGGTCGCGCAGTAAAAGGTCGAGCGGCCCGAGTGGACTTCGCGGCGGATCCGCCCCCGGCAGCCCGGCGTCGGACAGGGTTCACCCTCCCGACCGTAAGCCCGGAACTCGTGCTGGAAGTAGCCCATCGCCCCCGACGCGTCGACATAGTCGCGCAGGCTCGAGCCGCCCGCCTGGATAGCCGCCTCGAGCACCTCGCGGACGGCGCTCGTCAGCCGCTCCAGCCTCGGCAGGGCGATGCGGCCGGCCGGAGTGGACGGAGCAATTCGCGCACGGTGGAGGGCCTCGCAGACATAGATATTGCCAAGGCCCGCCACGATGGACTGGTCGAGCAGCAGCGCCTTCACGGCCTGGCGGCGGCCGGCGAAGGCCTCGGCGAGGTGATGGGCATGGAACTGGTTGCCCAGCGGCTCGGGGCCCATGGCTGCGAAGGGCGGATAGTGAAGTTGGGCGTCGCCGCTCACGAGATCCATGAAGCCGAAGCGACGCGGATCGAAAAAGGTGATCACCGCCCCCGCTTCCGTCTCGAAGACCAGGTGGGCGTGGCGAGGATCGGCGGCCTCGGCGAGGGCGAAGACGCCGGGCCTTCGGCGCACCTCGCCTCCCTCGACCTGGAACCGGCCGGTCATGCCCAGATGCATGATCAGGGTCTCGCTCGTGCTGAGCGGCGCGAACAGGTACTTCCCGCGGCGGCCCAGACTCTCCACCTGCGCGCCGGTGAGGCGGGCGGCGAAATCGGGGGGGAAGGGGAAGCGCAGGTCAGGGCGGCGGGCCTCTACGCGGACCAGGCGCGCCCCGCCAAGACACGGTTCCAGGCCGCGCCGAACGGTCTCGACTTCCGGCAGTTCAGGCATGTCGCGGCGTAGACCAGTTCGGGGCGCCAGGAGAAGAGCCTGCGCAAGAGACGGGTGTCAGCGTCCCGAGAGGTTGGCCTCGGCGCCTTGGGCGCTTACACGGGTCGGTCCGTGGCGGAACGCGGAGGGGCGCCACATCCGTATTCGCGACCGCTGTCACTTTGAACTGGAGCCCGGCCGATGAGCCCGACCGCCGCGACCTTCGGCGACCGCGACGTCGATCCCGCCGAGAAGCCCGGGCTGGTCCGGGGCGTGTTCGAAAGCGTCGCGCGCCGTTACGACCTCATGAACGACCTCATGAGCGGGGGCGTCCATAGGTTGTGGAAGGATGCTACAGCCGCACGCCTCAACCCTCAGCCGGGCGAGACCATCGTCGACTGCGCCGGCGGGACGGGGGACATGGCGCGCCGCTTTGCGCGACGGATGCGGGCGGCGCGCGCTAGGCGCGGCGGCACACCAGGCCGTGTCTTGGTGGTCGACTATACGGAGAGCATGGTCCGCTCGGGGCTCGAGCGCGGGGGCGATGAGGAAATCCTGTGGAGCGTTGGCGACGCCCAGCGCCTTCCGCTGCCCTCGTCCCGTGCAGACGCCTATTGCATCGCCTTCGGGCTTCGGAACGTCACGGAGATCGCCGCCGCCCTCGCCGAGGCGCATCGCGTGTTGAAGCCCGGGGGCCGCTTCCTCTGCCTGGAGTTCTCCAGACCGACGACCGAGGCGCTGGCGCGCGCCTATGACGCCTATTCCTACAAGGTGATCCCCCGGCTCGGCGCAGTCGTGGCTGGAGACCGCGAGTCGTATGACTATCTCGTGCAGAGCATCCGGCGCTTTCCCGATCAGAGTCGGCTGGCCGACCTGATGGGAGAGGCTGGCTTCTCGCGCGTGAGCTTCACCAACTTCAGCGGCGGGGTGTGCGCCCTGCACCAGGGCTGGGCGATCTGATCCTCGATGACCCCGCTGTCGTCATACCCGCGGCTCGTGGCGGCCGGCTGGCGACTTGCCAGGGCCGACGCCCTGGTCCCTCGCGAGATCGAGCCGATGTTGCCGCCCTGGCCGCGCACCCTGGCCGGCGTCGTGCGCCTGGTCGCGGGACCGCAGGCCAGGAAGGGCCGCCCCGGCGAACGGCTCGCCGCAGCTCTCGAGACGATGGGGCCGGTGGCGATCAAGCTCGGTCAGTTCCTCTCGACCCGGGCAGACATCTTCGGAGCTCAGTTCGCCGACGACCTAAGCCGCCTCAAGGATAGTCTCGCGCCGTTTCCAACGCCTCAAGCGGAGCGCCTGGTGGAGCATGCCCTGGGCGGGCCGATCGGAAGCCTGTTCGAGAGCTTTGACGATCCGGTCGGCGCCGCCTCGCTGGCCCAGGTGCATGCCGCCACCCTGCCGGGTGGCCGGCGCGTGGCCGTGAAGATCCTGCGTCCGGGAATAGAGGCCCAGGTGGCGTCCGACAGCCGCGCCCTCCACCTGGCCGGCGAACTCGCCGAGCGGTACGTGCCGGGCGCCGCGCGGCTGGAGCCTCGGGCGTTCGTCGCCACCATCGCCCGCGCCCTGCAGTTGGAGCTGGACCTGCGGTTCGAGGCGGCAGGCGCTGACGAACTGCGCCACGCGATGGACCAGGACGGCTTCATGCGCGCGCCCAAGGTGGTGTGGGAGCGCACGTCCCGTCGGGTGCTGACCCTCGACTGGGCGGGCGGCGAACCCTTGTCCAACCCGGAATCCATCGAGCGGGACCACGTGAATCGGCCGCGGCTCGCGAACGACCTGATCCGCGGTTTCCTCGCCCAGGCCCTCGACCATGGCGTCTTCCATGCGGACCTGCACGAGGGGAACCTCTTCATCGATGGCGAGGGTCGCCTGGTGGCTGTCGACTTCGGCATCATCGGCCGTCTGGGAGCCCCGGAGCGACGCTATCTGGCCGAGATCCTCTGGGGCTTCCTGGAACGCGACTACACGCGGGTGGCCGAGGTCCACTTTGCCGCCGGCTATGTCCCGGCCCACCATGATCGGGCCGCCTTCGCCCAGGCCCTGCGCGCGGTCGGCGAGCCGATCTTCGGACGCCCTGCGGCGGACGTCGCCATGAGCCGCCTCCTCACCCAGCTCTTCGACATCACCGCCCTGTTCGACATGCGCCTGAGGCCCGAGCTCGTGCTGCTGCAGAAGACCATGGTGACGGTGGAGGGCGTCGGGCGGCGCATCCATCCGGGGCTGGACATCTGGGCGGCGGCCGAACCGGTGGTGCGACGCTGGATCACGCGCGAG
This sequence comes from Caulobacteraceae bacterium, assembly GCA_036488995.1. GTDB lineage: Bacteria > Pseudomonadota > Alphaproteobacteria > Caulobacterales > Caulobacteraceae > Acaudatibacter. The sequence goes on along the minus strand of DASXGQ010000102.1, from coordinate 23,619 downwards.
CTTTCCCCCGCTCGGCGCGTCCAGGCCTTCGCCGAGGAGGCGCGCCGGGCGGTTACGCGCCTGGCTGACCGCGGCGTGGAGGCCGCCACCGAGGTGAGACGCGTGGAGCGCGAGGCGCTCCACAAGTTCGAACTCTGGAGCTTCCTCACCGGCGTGCTGATCGCGGCCGGGGCGTTTGCCGCCGGCGCCCTGATCTTTCGCTAGGCTCCTCTCTCTAACTCTGCTGAGAATCGCTCGTGCCCCCGCCGCTGGAGGGTTCGGTTTGACGGTTCTTCTGCTGCGTCCAGTAGGCTGGCCCGTTCTTCGGCTTGAACATCGTCCGCGGCGCGCCGTTGCGGGCGACCACAGCGAAGACGTTCGCCTTGGGGTCGTAGAGCAACTTGTCTCCATTGGGCCGATCAATGCTCTCCACACTGTGCGGGGGGTGGTCGACGAAGCGGTGGACCTCGGAAAGGTATTCCGCCTCGCTGCGGGCGCCGAAGTCACCCCCGTTGCGGGTGAACTGATAGAGGGCGTTCTCTTCGGCGGTGTGGGTGCGGTTGGCGGCCCACATCGGCCGGCCGCCGATCTGGGGCACGGGCGCATCGCGAGGATCGGGCGAACGCGCGGTCGTGGCTGAGGCGTAGGCGGGCGCGGCCGAGCCGCCGACGGCGTTGCTCCCAGCCACAGCCGACGGCTTTCCATTGCAGGCCGTCAACATCGTGGCGGTAAGGGCGAGGGCGCACGAGGGGCGCAGTAGGGTCATGGTTCTCTCCGATGTCTCCAGAGTGTGGGGCAAGCGCTACTGAACTCAACAAAACGCAAAGTTTGCAGTTTGTCTAGGGGGGTGCATTCGTCTAAACGCCGGACATGTCAGCGACTGACCTCAGCCACGCATCTCCACGGCGGGTCCTGCTGATCGTTGGTGGGGGAATCGCGGCCTACAAGGCGCTGGAGCTGGTCCGCCTGCTGCGAAAGGCGGACGTGGAGGTCACGGCCGTTCTGACGAAGGCGGCCGAGCGGTTCGTGACGGCGCTCAGCCTGTCGGCCCTGGCCGAATCCGAGGTCCGCACCGACCTCTTCTCCCTCGCCGACGAAGCGAAGATGGGCCACATCGAGCTCTCGCGCTCCGCCGACCTGCTCGTCGTGGCGCCCGCCACGGCCGACCTTATGGCCAAGGCCGCCAATGGCCTGGCGGACGACCTCGCCTCCACGGTCCTGTTGGCCACCGACAAGCCGGTGCTGATGGCGCCGGCGATGAACGTCCGCATGTGGCTGCATCCGGCGACGCAGCGGAACCTGAAGACATTGATGGGCGACGGCGTGCGGATCGTGGGACCCGACGAGGGAGCGATGGCCTGTGGCGAATTTGGCCCCGGCAGGATGGCCGAGCCGCCCGCGATCTCCGCGGCCATCTTCGAGGCGTTGCAGCCGACTGCGCGCCCGCTGGCCGGCCGCCACGTCCTGGTCACCGCCGGTCCCACGGCCGAGCCGATCGACCCCGTGCGGATGATCACCAATCGCTCGAGCGGAAAGCAGGGCTACGCCATCGCAGCAGCGCTGGCTGCCCTCGGGGCGCGGGTGACCCTTGTCTCCGGCCCGACAGCCCTGGCCGCGCCGCCTGGCGTCGCGCGTGTGGACGTTGAGACGGCCCTGCAAATGAAGGTCGCCTGCGAGGCCGCCCTGCCGGCGGACGCGGCGGTCTGCGTCGCGGCGGTGTCCGACTGGCGCCCGGATCAGGCTTTCAAGCTGAAGCTCAAGAAGGGTCCGGGCGCCCCGCCCGCGGTGGCCCTGGTGGAGAATCCCGACATACTTGCAGCCCTGTCGGCCAACGGGCCGCGGCGTCCCCGCCTGGTGGTCGGCTTCGCGGCCGAGACCAACGACCTGGAGGCGAACGCGCGGGCCAAGCTCGAGCGCAAGGGCTGCGACTGGATCGTGGCCAACGACGTGAGCGAAGAGGGGATCATGGGGGGCGACCAGAACGAGGTCCTGCTGATCACGCGCGAGGGGATCGAGCGGTGGTCGCGCGCGGCCAAGACCGGTGTCGCCGCGCGGCTGGCCGAGCGGATCGCCGGGGCCCTCGCCTGATGGTCGAAGTCGTGATCCGCCGCCTGGCGCACGCCGAGGGCCTGCCGCTTCCGGCCTATGAGACCGCCGGGGCGGCGGCCATGGATCTTCGCGCCGCCGTGGAGGCGGGTGAGCCCTTCACCCTTGCCCCTGGCGCGCGCGCCGCGGTTCCCACAGGGTTCTGCATCGCCCTTCCGCAGGGCTACGAGGCCCAGGTCCGCCCGAGGTCCGGCCTGGCGCTCAACAGCGGGATCACCTGCCTCAACAGCCCCGGCACCGTCGACGCCGACTATCGCGGCGAGGTGAAGGTGATCCTCGCCAACCACGGCTCCGAGCCGTTCCACATCCGCCGCGGCGATCGCATCGCCCAGTTGGTGGTGGCCCCGGTCACGCGCGCGAGCTGGCGCGAGGCTGAGACATTGGACGCCACTGCGCGCGGCGAGGGCGGGTTCGGCTCGACGGGGGCGGCTTAGGACCTCAGAGCCCCAGCACTTCGCGCATTCCGTAGAGGCCGGGGGGCTTGCCGCGGACCCAGAGGGCGGCGGCCAGGGCGCCGCGGGCGAAGAGGGTGCGGTCGCGGGCAGAGTGGGAGAGGGTGATCGTCTCCTCCTCGCCGGCGATGAGGACGGCGTGTTCGCCGATGACGCCCCCGCCCCGCAGGGAGGCGAAACCGATGCCGCCGCGCGGCCGCTCTCCGGTGATCCCATTGCGGGCGGCCAGGGCGTGAGGGTCCAGCGCCTCGCCCCGTCCACTCGCCGCCGCCTCGCCCAGGAGCAGGGCTGTACCGGAGGGGGCGTCGACCTTGCGCCTGTGATGGGTCTCGAGAATCTCGATGTCCCAGTCGGCGGCGGGCAGGCGGCGCGCGGCTTCTTCCACCAGAGCGGCGAGCAGGTTCACGCCGAGCGAGAAATTTCCGGCGCGGACGATGGCGATCCGCTGCGCGGCGTCACGCACCTGGACGTCCTCGGCGGGCGAGAAGCCTGTCGCGCCGATGACCAGGGCCGGACCACCGCGCGCAACTGCTGCAGCGGCGAGGGCGGCGCTGGCCGAGGCAGTGCTGAAGTCGATGATGACGTCGCAGGCCTTGGCGGCGGCGTCGAAGTCGGAAAGCGGAATGGCGTGTGCAGCCGGGTCCGTCGCGCCAGGCCGGTCGAGACGGGCGCAAATCCGAACGTCGTCCCGACCGGCGGTCAGGGCCTCGATGGCGCGACCCATTCGCCCGAGCGCCCCCGCCACGCCGATCCGCACCGCCTCAGTCATCTCACGTTCCTGTCGTCAAAGTCGGCGAGGCATACGCCGTCGAGACGAAGCTTGACAGCCGGCCGAGATTATGTTGCAATATGAAAACTCGAGAGATGTGTGTCCGGCGGCCGGCCTCCGGGCTCTGGTGAGAGTTTATCGCGGAAAATTCGGCAGGCCGAACATGTTCGCGAGGTTCCATTCCAGTAAGGCTCCTACGAAGACGGCGTGAGTGTTGTTCCCGCTGGGCGCCGCGACGGCCGCCTGATCGGGATGGGAGATGAACTGGACGAAGGGCTTGATCGACAGGCCGGGGGCGACGGCGACGCCGTAGTTGACCTCGTAGCCGATCTCCGCGTTGCTCGCCGCGCCGCCTGTCGTCCGGGACAACATCGAATCCACCCGCTCGGTGACGAGGGGGTTCGGGTTGACCAGGCTGATGGCGAGGCCTGCCGTATCGTGGGGTCGACTGGGGAAGAGACCCTTGTAGAAGGCGCCGCCGAAGATCATGCGCTGGACGTTGGGCTCGCCGCTGGTCGCCCAGTTGCCGCCGCCAAAGATCGTCAGACCCCGGTCGGTGGTCCGATCGGGCCGATAGATCATCTGCTGCCCCTGGATGTAGAGCTCGCTCGCGCCGACGTCGGTCTTGGGAGCGCCGCCGTAGAGGATGCGGTTTAGCCCATTGGTGTTGAGCAGAGGGTCGGCGTAGCTTCCGGTATTGTAGAAACCGCCTACTGAGAAGGCGCGCGGATAGTCATCATTTTCGATTGTCGTTCGATAGCCGAACTGAACCGGGATGGTCACGCCGTCCGCATACTGGAGTCCCCAGTCAGGCCCGGGAAAGCCGGCATGGTTGGTCTGGCTGAGGACCGGCTCGTTCTCGAAGACAGCGACGTTCGCATAGAACGGTCCGGAAATCCGCACCTGGGCGACGCCTGCCCACGACGAGGTGAGGTAGGGGGGATAACCCCTGTTGAATGTGTATGCTGCCGGCGTCCGGCAGAGGCTGGTGATGAAGGTGCAATACAGTTCTGACCCGTCGAACTGGGTATAGGCGGGCACCCGCCCTAGACGTAGATCCAGCCTGCCATTGAACAGGACCTGCTCGTAGTTGAACTCGTTCAGGTGAAGACCCGGACCGTTGCCGGCGAAGATACGGTTGTTCAGCCACGAACTTCCCGAATACGCGGCGAAAGGCTGGCCCGTTAGGTCCGACACCAGGAAATGGAATGCGCCCCCTTTGATCCCGGCGATGCGATCCAGGTCGAGATCGACGCCGAATGCGGTGAATCCTTCGGCGAACACGCCGCGCTTGACCCCGCCGTCGACATTGCCGAGCCCCTCGTAGAGGCCTCGGCCCACGAGATAGACCCCATCGTCCGCCAGTTTGCGCCCAAGATCAGCGCCGAGCGGGCGGAGGTTGAAGAGATAGCCGCCCTGCGTACCAGTGTCCGGCAGTTTATCCGGCGGCTCGATCGGAATTAGCAGGGGCGGCTGGGTCTGGCTGGGCTGAGCCTGAGCGACGGCCAACGCTGGAGACAGAACCAGCGCCGCCATGGCGAGAAAGCGAGCGAACAACAGCTGTCTCCTACCTACTTAACGAGGCGACTTAGTCGCATCGGGTTGGGCTTAGAAGTTGATATTTCCCAACGTGCCGATCCATCGCTTATTCAGCTCTCGAATTGCTAGATTCTCCATGCGCGATTTTGCTCGCGCGTGGGGTTTTGATCTGGTCAACGTCAAGATAGAGAGCGTGAATAGGCGAAGCTTCTTCGGTTTTATTCACACGGCGCATGGCGATATTCGCCTTGAGCATGACGGGCTCCCAAACAGGCTGAAACGGCGCCGCGTCGGCTTGACGACCGGCCGAGATTATGTTGCAATATGAAACGAGGTGTGGGTTTGGCGGCTCTGATGAACCCCAAGCATGAGGCCCTCGCCCAGGGGCTCGCTGCGGGCCTCTCGAAAACCAAGGCGTTAAAGGCGGCCGGGTATGTCGCGGGTGGCGACAACTTGAAGCTGTGCCCCCGCGATGACGTCACTGCCCGGGTAGAGGAGCTGCGCGAGGCCGCGAGCTGGGGCGCGGGCGTCGATGCGGCGAGCCAGAAGCTGGCCGAGCTCGCACGGCGGTCGGCGGATCTCGGTAGCGCCGTAGGCCTGCTGGGCGCCGGCAAGCTGGTCGTCGAGATCGCCAAGCGGCGCGACCGGCTGGAAGCGGCCAAGGCCGAGCCGGAGATACCCTCTGAAGCGCCGGCGACCGAGGCGGCGCCGGCGTTCATCCCACTGCCGCAGCTGTCGGTGGAAGAATGGAAAGCGAAGTACGGCCGGTAGTCCCGGGCTGGTCGCCCCAGCCCGGTCCCCAGAGCGCCTTCGTCCAGTCGGCCCATTTCGAGGTTGTCTATGGTGGGGCGCGTGGCGGGGGAAAGACCGATGCAGCCCTGGGAGAGTTCGCCACCCACGCCGCGGAGTTCGGCAAGGCGGCCAAGGGCCTGCTGGTGCGGCGCACGCGTGTGGCGCTCTTGCCGACGATCGATCGGGCGCGGGAAATCTACGGCGCCATGGACGTGACCTGGCAGGAGCAGAAGTCGCGCTTCGTCTGGCCCAGCGGCGCGGTGCTCTATGTGCGCTACCTCGACCGGGACCAGGACGCCGACGCCTATCAGGGTCACGACTACACGCGCGTCTATGTCGAGGAACTGACCCAATTCGCCAGCCCACGGCCGATCGACAAGCTCAAGGCGACGCTGCGAAGCGCCGCAGGTGTCCCCTGCGGCTTCCGCGCGACCTGCAATCCGGGCGGACCGGGCCATGCATGGGTCAAGGCCCGCTACATCGACGCGGGCGCCTACCACGCCATCGAGGAGAACGGCCTGACACGCGTCTTCATCCCTGCCCGGCTGAGCGACAATCCGCGGCTGAGCGAAGCCGACCCGCTCTACGTCGAGCGGCTGCGCCAGTCCGGCTCGGCCGAGCTTGTGCGCGCCTGGCTGGAAGGCGACTGGAACATCATCGAAGGCGCCTTCTTCGACAAATGGTCGGGGCGCAACGTCGTTCGGCCGTTCGCCGTGCCGGAGCTCTGGACGCGCGTGCGCTCGCTCGACTGGGGCTACGCCGCGCCCTTCAGCGTCGGCTGGTGGGCGGTGGCCTCGGACGACACACCGGCTGAGAGCGAGGTGGGACCGGTCGTCATCCCGCGCGGGGCGCTGGTGCGCTATCGCGAGTGGTACGGATCGACCGGCCGGCCGAACCAGGGCCTGAGGCTGGAAGCCGAGGCGGTCGCCAAGGGCGTCGCCGAGCGCGAGCGGGGCGAGAAGATCCACAATGCGGTGGCCGACCCGGCCATCTTCAGCACCCAGGGCGGCCCCTCGATCGGCGAGCGGCTGCGAACCGCCGGCGCGTGGTTTCGCCCCGCGGACAACACCCGGGTGGGCAAGGCCGGCGCCCTGTCGGGCTGGGACCAGATGCGCGCCAGGATCGCGGGCCAGGGGAGAGGACCGATGCTCTACGTCTTCGACACCTGCCGCGACTTCATCCGCACCGTGCCGGTGCTGCAGCACGACCCTGACCGGCCGGAGGATCTGGACACGACGGCCGAGGACCACATCGCCGACGAGGCGCTGCACGCAGTAAAAGCCGGGAGACCTGATGTGTTCGCCTCGCCACCCGTCCAGCAGCGAATGCAAGCCGCGTTCGGCGAAGACGCAGCGGCGGAGCTGCTTCGAAACCTGGACCTGGAAAACCTCGCCACTTCGCTGCGCATGCCCGGCGCCTCGGATGTCGGCGGGCAGGGCGGGGGCCTGACTCTGGACCCGAGGGCGCTGAAGGAGCTTGGCGCGACGCCTCGAATTAGGGCGCCAGATTTCGTCCCGCAGGCCACTCCCCCCGGCGCTTTCTTGCCGTCCCCGTTGGCCGCGTGGGCTGCTCAGCAGGGTCAAAACAAGCCGTAGCCTGCGCGCGTTCGCCCGAAGAGTCGCTATTCGGGAGCTAGTCGTCCGGTCAGGTGGGTGGCGGTCGCCAGACCAATGAGGGCGGGGATCGCGAAGGCTCCGAAGAGCCAGGGCTCGCGCTCGCGGGCGATCTCCGGGGCGAACGCCTGCGCCAAGCCCAACATGTTGGCCAGCGCGCCAGCGGCAGCTGCGCCAACTGCGCCGCCGATGATCTGCGCGGTTGGAACCGCCGAAGAGCCGATGGCCAGCTCGTCCTCCGGCAGGGCGCCGAGAATCTTGGCCGTAATCAAGGACCAGCAGAGGCCAAACCCCGCGCCTTGGACCAGCACCGCGCCGACCGTGAGCGCCAGGGGCGCGCGACCCATGCATATGGCAACAAGAGAGACCCCAGCGACGACGAGACTGGCGCCTGTTCGAATCAAGAGACGATATCGAGGGAGAGAGGCGCCCGACACCAGGATCGCCGCCACCGTCCAGCCCATCGCCTCGGCAGCGATCACATACCCCGCGGTCAACGGTGACAGGCCGTAGAAGGCCTGAAGCATGGCTGCGCCGTAGACGGTCAGTACGGCTCCCGCTGCCGAGAGGCTGAACGTCGAGGCGTATCCGGCGCCGGCGACGGTCCCGATGTGTGTCGCCTCGACCGGCAGGAGGCGCTCGCGCGGCGCGGCGTTCACGCGGGCGGCGAGGACCAGCAACGCCAGACCCGCCAGGGCTGCGGGCGCCGCTGCTCTGGCCTGTGGCAGCACGCCAGCCGCGGCGACCGAGGCGACCGCAAGGGTGAGCACCCCGAGCGTCTTCCACGGTGTATAGGGGGGTGGGTCTTCGCGCTCCACATGTACGGGCACCAGGACGATGGCCGCAGCAGCGAAGACGAGTCCCTGCACGAGGAACATCCAGAAGGCGCCTCGCCATAGACCGAGAGCGGCGAAGACGCCACCGACCAGGGGTCCGAGGAGACTGGCGACGCCCCAGACGCCGGACATCAGCCCGAACATTCGCGGCCACAGTCGCTCAGGGAACACCTGACCGATAGCGACGTAGCAGAAGCCGACGATCCAGCCTGCGCCCACGCCCTGCACGATGCGGCCGGCGACGAAGAGGTCGAGACCGCCCGCGACCGCGCTCATCAGGCAGCCGAGGGAATAGGTCATGCCGGCCAGGACCATCGCCGGCTTAAGGCCAGTGCGCTCGGAAAGACGCCCGGCGCTCGCTCCCGCGACTATGGCGCCGGTGAGATAGCCCGCCACGGCAAGACCAAACCCGGTGAACGCGTGGATGTCGCGCGCGACGCTGGGCATGAGCGTCGCCGTGACAAGGGTGTCGGCCGCGTTCAGCCATACCCCCAGCAGCACCAGCAAGGCGCGTGCGAGGAACGCTGGCGAGAGCACCTCGCCCCAGCCGACTCGCGCGTCTGCGGGGGGCATCTTGGAAGGATCGAGGACTGGCGCCGCCGCGGGAACGCCGGCGGCATACTCGTCAGATTGTTGCGCCCCCATCGACCACCACAGCTTGCCCGGTCATCCATGACCCGGCCTTCGAGGCCAGGAAGACCGCAGCCCCCGCGATGTCGTCAGGTTCACCAAGGCGACGCAACGGCGTGGTCGAACTCGAGCGCTTTTCCGCCTCGGGCGTGTCCCACAGCGCCCGGGCGAAGTCTGTCTTCACCAGGCCCGGTGCGATGCAATTGACCCGGATGTTGTGCGGCGACAGTTCGTGAGCGAGGTTGCGGGCGAGCTGGAAGTCGGCGGCCTTCGAGATGTTGTAGGCTCCGATCACGGCGTTGCCGCGCAGTCCGCCTACTGAAGAAACGATGATGATGGCCCCGTCTCGTCGATCTTTCATCTCCGGGGCGACCATATGGATCAGCCAGTGGTTGGAGATGATGTTGTTGTCGAGGATCTTGCGAAAGGCGTCGTCGGTTATGCCGCTCATCGGCCCATAGTACGGGTTGGATGCGGCGTTGCAGACGAGGATGTCGATCTGACCCCAGGTTTTGCGAGTCTCGTCGACGAGGCGCTGCAGGTCCTCCTTTGATGAGATGTTCGCTGGCACAGCGATTGCGGCGCCCGGGTGCTTTTCGTTGATTTCCTTGGCGACTTCCTCACAGGGCCCAGCTTTGCGCGACGAGATGACCACCTTCGCGCCGTGATCGGCCATGCGTTCGGCCATTGCCCTGCCGATCCCGCGCGAGGATCCTGTGATCACGGCGACCTTTCCCGTGAGGTCGAACAATTCCATGGGCCTCTCCACTCCTGGCGCGTTTTGAACCGGCGGCTTTCAAGCGGCGCGCACCATCGAGGGCGGCTGGAGGAAGGTCAAGGCGAAGTCAGCGACTTGCGGCGTGGGGCTCGCGGCTCTTTATCCGGCTCATGGAACGATTCACTGAAAGGGACGAGGGAACCTTCGGCCGGGGCTTTCTGACCGACGCCTGGTACTTTGCGGCGATGTCGCGCGAGGTCCGCCGCGGTCGTCTACAGCGGCTGGAGATGCTCGGCGAACCGGTGTTGCTGGGTCGTTCGCCCGATGGCGCGCTCTTTGCGCTGCACGACATCTGCCCGCATCGCGCCGCTCCCTTGTCTGGCGGTCGGTTCGTGCGTGAAGCGGACGGGCGTCCGAGTGTCGAATGCCCATATCACGGCTGGCGCTTCGGGTCGGACGGCCGCTGTGTGGCGATCCCATCGCTCGTCGCCGGTCAGGATCTGGATGTGTCGCGCATCCGCCTACTGGCCTATCCGATCGCCGAGAGCCAGGGGATGGTCTTCGTATTCGTCCCGGCCGGCCGCCGCTCCGAGGTCGAGCCTTCGGTCCCTCCGCCTCAGGTTCCTGGCATCGCCGACACGGCTCCACAGATCGTGGAACGTTGCACCTTCTCGGCCCACATCGATCACGCGATCGTCGGGCTGATGGATCCAGCGCATGGGCCCCATGTCCACCAGCAGTGGTGGTGGCGGTCGCGCCGGTCGGCGCACGAGAAGGCTAAGGACTTCGGCCCGTCCCACGAAGGCTTCACCATGCTTCGGCATGCGCCGTCGTCGAACTCGCGCGCCTACGCGGCCCTGGGCGGCGGCGCCCAGACGGAAATCACCTTCCGGCTCCCCGCGTTTCGGTGGGAGCACGTGATCGTTGGCCGAAGGCAGGTGCTGGCGCTTACGTGCCTCACACCGGTCAACGATCGCGAGACGCGGATTACGCAGATCATCTGGTCCGATCATCCCGTCCTACGGGCCGCCAAACCGCTCGTTCGCCTCGCCGCCCGTCGCTTCCTCGAGCAGGACGGGCGGATGGTGGATCTCCAGAATGAAGGGCTCCGCTACAACCCTCCCCTGATCTGGATCGACGACGCGGACAGACAGGCGCGTTGGTATCAGGCCCTGAAACGGGAATGGCTCGCGAGCCGCCGTGAAGGCCGGGCCTTCGTCAATCCCGTGCAATCAACGACACTGCGCTGGACGAGCTGAGATTCCAGGAGTGATGCTGCAACGACGTCCTTTGCCGACGGACCGCCCGCCCATGCGCCTGATCGCCCGCCCCGCCCGTCGCCCCGCGACTATCCTGGCCGCTCTGCTGCTGGCGGCGTGTTCTCCGCACGCCGGCGGCAAAGGCGGAACGCTGGCCGTGGCAGGGGATCACCGCCTGCCGTCGACCGCGCTCGATCAGACGATCGGGCGGGGGATTGGCGACCCCACGACCTGTGTCCTGATCGCCGACAAGACGACCGGCAAGGTGCTGTACCAGTATGGGGAGGTCTTCAATTGCGTCAGGGCGCTTCCGGCATGCGATCGGCCCGGCGTTCTTTCCGCCAGACAGGCCCTGACGTTTGCGACCTTGCCGGACGGCCGGCAGACGAGTTGCAATTCAGTTCCCGACGGGTCCCGAATGGTGGGATGGGCGCAAGGGCCTGTAGGGTCAAAATCGCCAAACCTTGTCTATTCGGCCGTAATGGAAGGCCAGAAGGCGCTGCCAGGCCACGAGATGGCGGCCCGACTTTCGGATGAGTTTCAGAATGCCGGGCTATGATCCGGCGGCTTTCCGCCGATGGTTTTGACGTGCTACGCCCCCCAATCCCTGCGGGGGCCCGTAGCTCAATGGTTAGAGCCGGCCGCTCATAACGGTCTGGTTGCAGGTTCGAGTCCTGCCGGGCCTACCAGCCTCTCAAAATGTGCAGCGGCCGGTGAACCCCGACTTGATGGGCTCGAACGCACAGCGGAAGCTGGCGATGGCGATCGTGCAGCTCGACGCGCGCGGCGAGGACTGCTCGAGCAAGCCCTCAGCGACCTGGAAGTCTATAGATCTGGCGAACGCGAAGGCGGCGTCCGCGAACGCTGCCCCGTACCCCTAGCTTGGTCTCCAGTGCGTCGGCTCCCAGAGCTCGACGCCTCCGGTCGGCCCGGGCCTGCACCATCCAAGCTCCGGCGCGCCTGGGGCAGCGCCGAACCAAGTCTCTAGCTCGCGATAGCCAAACCGCCGCGTGTAGACGTTCGACCACTCCCGCCGCCCGATGAACTTCGTTCCGTCCCTCGGGGCGCTTTCGACACATGCCCAGCCGGTATTCGACATCCTCGCTACCCCCACCTGCAGAGGATAACTTAGGACTGCGGAAAGCAGCATTGGCATTTGGTCGCACGCGAGGCCGCCAATGCCCAAGGTTAGACACTCGACGGCGGTGTAGAGAGGCCGCCACGGGAACTTCCGGCCGGGTTAGACACCGTAAGACTTGAAAAGACTCACTTCATCGAGTCCTGCCAGCCTTCGCGCCCTGAGCGCTACGGGTCACGGGATTAGTCCGCCGTCGCGGCCGAGGAGTCTCGCCAGACCAGACCGTCGGCGTTGCAGACCCATCGACCCAGGCGCCGATAGTCCTTGCCGTCGATGAGCTTGCCGAACGGCAAGAGCTCTGTCACCGCCCCCTCGACGTACTGATAGTCTTCCCCTCGGGCACGCCGCGCAAAGTCGAGCAACTCGGCCTGCGCCCAATTGATGGCGGCGTTATCATCCGCGAGTCGGTTCTTGAGCGGCGCCAGTCGGTTGCCGGGCGTGGCGTTCAGGCGCCGCTTCGAAGACGCGTGGCGGAGGTCGAGATTGTAGGTCTTCATGCTCGCAGTCTGACGAAGAGTGGGGTTCAGCTCTTGGCGAGGCGACGGCGTTTTTGCCTCAACGCGCCGTCGATACAGCGCCGCCGTGCGGTTTGCGGCAAGGTCCAGGGGTAAGATCGGCGTCCATTCCGAACCAGGGGGTACGTTCCGTACGCCATGGGTCCTCTCCACGAGGCCTCGCTTGGCGCATAGATGCTGCGCTGCAGCATGACCTTCAACCGGTACCGGCGCCGCAGCGGATATTTTTTTGAGCCCCGGGCGACCCGCGCTAAGAGGTAATCCATGGCCGAGACGTTCTCACCCGCTCAATTGCCGCACGAAAAGGCGGCCCGCTACGCCAGCCTGGCTGAGGAGATCAGCGCGGTCCTGGAGGGTGAGTCGGATCCGGTGACGCGGATGGCCACGGTCTCCTCGATGCTGGCGGCGGCGTTCCCTCAATTCCTTTGGACAGGCTTCTATCGCGTCGATCCCCGACGTCCTGACGAACTCATCGTAGGACCGTATCAAGGCAGCCTGGGCTGTCTTCGGATCGCCTTTGGCCGCGGCGTGTGCGGGACGTCAGCCGCTAGGCGGCACGTGCTCATCGTACCAGACGTGGATGCATTCGATGGCCACATCGCCTGCGATTCCCGTTCGCGAAGCGAGATCGTACTTCCGGTGTTCGACGAGGAGGGCGAGTTGCTTGGTGTGCTCGACGTCGACAGCGCAGAACTCTCAGCGTTCGATGAGACCGACTCCAGCGGACTGCAGGCCATCCTCCACGTCATATTCGGTCGCTCGGACAGGTGAAGCGGCGCCAGCCGTCTCCCCGAAGGACCGTAGGCGGCGAATGTCGGGAATATCTCACCTGATCAGGTTCGACCCGCATGACGGGATCGCCCGCGATTGACTCATGGGAGATGCGGCGGAGCTTCTCGCCGCTGGAACCGAAGACATCTGAAATAGTCACCGTGTTCTGAAAGGATATGTCGGCCGCACGTCATAAAAGATTTAACCAATCAGCTTAGCGCGAGAATGCTCACGCGAGGGCCTGGCTGTGAACGACGTGTCGCGATCCCTTCATCTCAGATCGGTCTTCATCTCGGACGTCCATCTTGGCGCGAAGGCGTGTCAAGCTGAGAGACTCGTCGAATTTCTCCGTAATCTGAGCTGTGACCGGCTTTTCCTGGTGGGTGACATCGTGGATGGCTGGAAAATGAAGGGCGGCTGGCGCTGGCCGCCGTCGCATCATGACGTTCTGCACCAGCTGCTTCGGCTGGCCCGCCAAGGCGCCACCCTGACTTACATCCCTGGCAATCACGACGATCGCGTGCGGGATTTCTGCGGCATCGAGATCGCCGGTGTTCGCGTCGCGCGAGAGGCCGTGCACGAGACGGCTGACGGTCGCCGCTTCCTCGTCACCCATGGCGATGAGTTCGACACCCTCTCGACGAAGCCGGCATGGCAGGCAGTCGCCGGAGATCTCGGCTACAAGGCGTTGCTGGGGTTGAATACAGCGATCCTTTGTTTTCGGAAACGGTTCGCCCTTCCCTATTGGAGCCTCTCGGCTCACATGAAGTCGAAGCTTCCCAGCGTTCGCACGTTCATCGAGCGCTTCGAGGAAGCTGCGGCCGAGGGCGCCCGCCGGCAGGGGTTTGACGGAGTGATTTGCGGGCACATTCATCAATCGGGAATGCGCCAGATCGGGGGGGTCCTCTACGCCAACGATGGCGACTGGGTTGAGAGCTGCACCGTTCTGGTGGAGCATGGGGACGGGCGTCTTGAAATCGTCGATTGGGCGGCGCGCACGTCTTCGTCCATGATACAGCAAGGCGGCCGTCCAAATCGCGCCGCGAAACCCGTCCTGGAACCTGCCCCCGCCTGATGAGAGTCCTTCTGGCCACCGACGCCTGGGAGCCCCAAGTCAACGGCGTCGTCCGAACGCTAACGCGGGTTGTGGCCGAACTGAGGGAGATGGGCGAGGAAGTCGAAGTTATCAGCCCCGACCAGTTCCCGACCTTTCCGATGCCGACCTACCCGGAAATCAAGCTGGCGGTCGGCGCCTATGAGAGGGTTCAGGAGCGCTTCAAGGCCTTTGAGCCGGAGGCCATCCACATTGCCACCGAGGGACCGCTTGGTCTGGCCGCACGCCGCATCTGCCTGGAATGGAAGCTCCCATTCACAACGAGCTACCACACGAGATTCCCCGAATACGTATCAGCGCGGCTCCCGGTCCCCCTGGCGGCCGGCTACGCTTACATGCGGTGGTTCCATCGGCCTTCTGGTCGTTTGATGGTGGCCACGCCGACGATGCGAGACGAGCTGGAAGCGCATGGGTTCCGCAATATCTCTCTGTGGGCGAAGGGCCTCGATACGGAACTGTTCAGGCCACGGCGCCTGAGCGATCCGGACATCTTCGAAGGATTGCCCCGACCGGTCTGGCTGAATGTCGGCCGTGTCGCGGTCGAGAAGAACATCGAGGCCTTCGTTGGCCTGAACCTTTCGGGCACCAAGGTCGTGGTGGGCGACGGGCCCCAGCGTGAGGAGCTGCAGGCAAGATTTCCCGACGTCAGATTCGTTGGCGCCAAGTTTGGAACCGAACTGGCAGCCCACTACGCGTGCGCCGACGTGTTCGTCTTTCCCTCCCTAACCGACACGTTCGGCCTGGTCATCCTCGAGGCCTGGGGAGCGGGAACTCCGGTCGCAGCCTTCCCTGCGCCGGGACCGATCGACATCATCCCGGGCACCGGCGCCGGGGTGCTCGCCGCGTCTCGGGAGCATGGCCTGGAGGAGGCGTGCCTGGCCGCTCTTGAAATCGATCGGGACCAGGTCAGGCAGGTTGCGTTGCAGTACTCCTGGCGAGCCTGCGCAGAGGAGTTCCTGCGGTTGCTCCAGCCCTATCCCGAACCCGAAAAGAGCCGTTTCTGGAGGAGATTGCGGCGCCTGGCGCGCCTGCGGCGAAGGGCGCCGCCGGCAAGTCGCGCGTCGGCCGCCTGAACTCCGGGCGGCCGCTTGAACCCGGCGTTAGGGGACAGCTATCGCTCCGCCATCCTGCGGTAACTGACCTCGTTGGCGAATTTGCGCTTTACATGTGGGCGCGACGTCCCTATGTGGCGCGCTCCGGCGGACCCGACGTCCATCAGACACCGCTGCTAACGCCGGTCTGGGTTAACAATCTGCAGGGGGTTACGTGAGTTGCACACGTACCATTCGCCCCTGGACCTGGTCCGTGAGCGGTCGCCGGAACGTCCAGTCGCACTCGTGCGGCCGGGCGCCGTCGAGCTAGCGGCGCGCTGGTTCAGCCAAAACTTCAAAGGTGACGTCCTCTACGCGGTGAAGGCGAACCCTTCGCCGTGGGTCATCGGTCAGGTTCTGCGTGGAGGCGTGCGTCGGTTCGACGTGGCGTCCGTGCCAGAGATCGAACTCGTACGGACGAATGCGCCGGACGCGCGCGTGGCCTTCATGCACCCGGTCAAAAGCCGGCAGGCAATCGCTGCTGCATACTCCGACTTCGGTGTGCGCACGTTTGCGATCGACAGCGAGGCGGAGCTTGCGAAGATACTGGAGGTCACCGGCGGCGCCCGAGATCTCGAGTTCATCGTGCGTCTCGCGGTCGAGGCCCCAGGGGCTGCGTACGCCCTGGCCGGCAAGTTCGGCGTGTCGGCTTCCGACGCGCCCGACTTGCTGCTCGCCGCCCGCCGATCGACCCAAGACATAATGGGCGTGAGCTTTCACGTCGGTAGCCAGTGCATGCGGCCATCCGCTTATCAGGCGGCGATGGCGCAGGTGTCGCGGGCGCTTGTGAGGGCAGGGGTGCTCGCTGATGTCGTCGACGTCGGCGGCGGCTTCCCGTCCATCTATCCCGGGATGGCGCCTCCCGATCTCGATGAGTACCTCGCGGCCATCGATCGTGGGTTTTCCGAGATGATGGTGCACGAGACGACCGAGCTGTGGTGCGAGCCAGGGCGCGCCCTCGTCGCCGAGGGTACCTCGCTCCTGACTCGCGTCGAGCTTCGGAAGGGGGATGCCCTCTATCTGAACGACGGGGCTTACGGCTCTCTGTTCGACGCGGCTCACGCCAAGTGGCCGTTCCCGGCCAAACTCGTGCGGTCAGATGGCCCATCGGGCGCTCCGCTGCGGGCCTTCCAGTTCTATGGCCCCACGTGCGACTCGCTCGATCACATGCCCGGTCCGTTCCGACTTCCGGAGGATGTCCGGGAAGGCGATTTCATCGAGATCGGGATGCTGGGCGCCTACGGCGTCGCGATGGCGACGCGATTCAACGGATTTGGAGACCTCGAGACTGTCGAGGTCACGGATCCGCCGATGGCGTCCATGTACGGCCTGGCCCCTCGCTCGATCCCCGCTGCGAAGCCGGAAACCGACTCGGTCGTCAGGCTTCCGCGGGCGCGCACGCGGCGCCGGCGTCGTCGCTGATTCTCGGGCGCTCCACCGGAGCGCCCGCAATCTTTCGAATACCGCCCGGCCGCGTCGCCGTGAGTGGTTGATCCTCACGTTCGCCCAAAGGAGGGGCAGTGATGACCGCGCCTGCCACTAACGCCAAGGCCGAGCTGCTCGCGACAACCGTCGAGCACGTGGACATCGCCGCCTACGATGCGAGGCCCGTCATCGACGCGATGCGCAAGATGAGCTTCGCGTCACGCGATACGGCGCGGGCGGCGGACATCCTGAACATGGCGATTGAGGACTCCTCCTGTTCGGTCTGGCTGACGCTTGCCGGTTCGACCAGCGCCGGAGGTTGCATGCACGTCTACCGGGACATGCTCCGGTACGGCATGGCCGACGTGGTGGTCGCCACCGGCGCGTCGATCATCGACATGGATTTCTTCGAGGCGCTTGGCTTCCGGCATTACCAGGCCAAGGGCGGCGTCGACGACCGCGACCTGCGCGCGCTGTATATCGACCGCATCTACGACACCTACATCGACGAAGAGGAACTCCAGGCGTGCGATCACGCGATCAAGGCGATCGCAGACGCCCTTGAGCCGCGGCCCTACTCGTCCCGCGAATTCATTCATGAGATCGGGCGATGGCTCTCCGCGGGGAACGCGAAGAAGGCCGGCAGTCTTGTTCAGACCGCGTTCGAGGAAGGCTGTCCGATCTTCTGCCCCGCGTTCACCGACAGTTCCGCCGGCTTTGGCCTCGTGAAACACCAGGCAGAGCGGATCAAGGCCGGGCGACCTTACCTGACGATCGACTCTGTGGCGGACTTCAGGGAGCTGACGGATATCAAGATCGAGGCCGGGACCACCGGCCTCTTCATGGTGGGCGGCGGCGTGCCGAAGAATTTTGCTCAGGATACGGTGGTCTGCGCCGAGATCCTGGGAATAGAAGCCGAGATGCACAAGTATGCGGTGCAGCTCACGGTCGCCGACGTACGCGACGGGGCGTGTTCGTCTTCCACGCTCAAGGAGGCCTGCTCCTGGGGTAAGGTCGACGTCACCTACGAGCAGATGGTGTTCGCCGAAGCGACGACTGTCGCGCCTTTGATCGTCTCCGACGCCTACCATCGGGGAGGTTGGCGCACACGGAGCAAGCGCCGCTACGCGAGCCTCTTCAACCGCGAGCCTCAGCCAAATTCCTGATCCCGCTGGCGAATGCGGGGGTTGAGGCCAGCGGGTTTCCTTGTCAGTTAGGGGACCTCGCGCGGGAGGCGGAGCGCATGCGGTTCGGTTTGGGTGTGGCGACGAGCCTGTGCGTCGTGGGCGCATTGTCCGCCGTCGCGTTGGCCCAGGCTCCCCCAGGCGGCGGATATCTCGCCGGCCACGAACCCGATACGGTCGCAGTCGTGCCCCAGGCCCCCTCGCCTGGATCAGCGCGGGATCTCGAGGATCGAGCCGTCTTCAAGGCGACGCGCGCCCTCGATGGGTCTCCCCGATGGGCCCTGGCGCAGAATGACGTCGACCTGAGGATACCTTCGATCCTGCGTGACTTCAGCTGCGCCGCTGGCGTGACCTTGACCGAACAAAATGCCCCGGCGCTCATAGCGATCCTAAGAAAACTCTATCCGGATCTTCAGTCCGCCTACGGCGGGCCCAAGGACCTGTACCGCCGGCCTCGACCCTATCTGCGCGACCCCGGGCCGATCTGCACGCCGCGATCCAAGGCCCTGGATGAGAGTTTCGACTACCCCTCTGGCCACGCTACGTTTGCCTGGACCTACGGACTGATACTGGCAGAGCTGCTTCCGGATCGCAGCGGGCCGATCCTGCAGCGGGCCCGCGCTTTCGGCGAGAGCCGGGCGGTCTGCGGAGTCCATAGCGCAAGCGCCGTGACCGAGGCCCGCACCGCGGCAGCCACACTGTTCGCCGCCCTACAGGCGTCGCCGGCCTTCCAGGAGGATCTCAGGTCCGCCCGCGCTCAATTGGGTGCGATCCGCGAAACGCCAGAGCCTGGTCAGTGCCGCACGGAAGAAGCGCTCACCGCACGGACGCCCTGGTGAGCACCGTCGCCTCGACAGTTCCCGGCGTGGAGGTCTGGCGCGGCGGGGTCAACGCCTGGGAATGCGACCACATGGGGCACATGAATGTGCGCTTCTACGTCGCCCGCGCGATGGAAGGCCTTGTAGGGTTCGCCGGCGAGGTCGGGCTCGCCAACGCGTTCAGCCGCAGAGCGGCGAGCACCATTCTGGTCAAGGATCAGCATATCCGCTTCATGCGGGAGGCGAGACCGCCTGCCGCGCTCCACATGACGGCGGGGGTGATCGAGGTTTCGGACGCCGAGGCTCGCATCCTTCAACTCCTCGTTCACTCGACGACTGGGGAGTTGGCCGCCAGTTTCCAGACCGTCATCGCACACGTGACGGTCAACGAGCTCCGCCCCTTCCCGTGGTCGTCCAGGAGCCTGCAAGATCTCGAGAACCTGAAGGTACAGGCGCCCTCGATTGCCGAACCACGAAGTCTGAGCCTCGCCGGAAGCGCCGGCGCGGGATCGATGGCAGCCGCGAACGCCCTGGGCCTGGCGCCGATCGCGCTCGGGACCGTGGGCGCCCAGGACTGCGACGTATTCGGTCGCATGAGACCGGAATTCCTGGTTGGGAGGATATCCGACGGGATCCCCGCTCTGCGGAGCCGACTGGATGGCGGCGATGCAGGTACGCGTGGGAGAAAGCGAGTCGGTGGCGCTGTGCTCGAATACCGGATCGCCTACATGGGCTGGCCCGAGGCGGGCGCGCGGCTGATCGTTCGCTCCGGACTGGCCGGGGTCGACGAGATGACGCAGCGCTTTGTCCATTGGATCCTTGATCCGGCGACGGGCCGGCCCTGGGGGTCAGCCGTGGCGGTCGCTGCAGATCTCGATCTGGAAGATCGAAAGATCGTCCCCTTCTCTCAACAGAGGCGATCGCACCTCGAGGCGCAGGTGGTCCCCGGCCTCCAATTCTGAACGCTCACCCGCCTGCGAAGGGCACTCCAGCGAAGACGTCCATCTCCAGGTCCGGACGGCCCATCGACAGGAAATGCGTCGTCCCAGCCCGCTTCGGGCTACTTCTTCTCTGAAGCGCCCGGGCTCGTCGCCATCTCGATTAGGGCGGCGATGCGATCGGTCGAATCCGCAACCTGGCCCAGCATCTGAAGCGGCGAGGCGCCCGGACGGACGGCAGCCACCACGCGATTGGCGGCATTCTGCGCCACCTGGACGGCCGCCTTCTGCGCGACGGCGTAACGGGAAGCCTGGCCATCCTGATAGATGAAGCCATAGGTGGGGTAGGTCGTGGAGCCCAGGTCCCGCGAGGGGTCGTACCAGACCTTCACGAGGCTCCAGTCACCGGCGGGCGAGACGTCGATGACCGTCACGTTCTTCTCGATCTGTCCCCTCGACCCGTCGATGGGGGACCAGTTCGCATGGGTGATCTGAATGATCCGGTCGGTGATGACCTGGCTGACAACCGCTACGTGGCCCAGGCGCATCCGTCCCGTTGGTTTGAAGCAGAGTACTGCGCCGAGCTTCGGTTTGAAGCCGGTCTGGTAGCGCCCCAGGGCCTGGTTCCACCAGGTGTAGGCGTCGCCGAAGATCTGGATTCCGGATATCAGCCGGGCGAAGGGCGCGCATTCCCAGTAGGACTCGGCCGCCGCGTTCATCGGACCCATGCAGAGCACAATGGCTGCCGCCAATGAACTGATGATGGGTCTTACGCGTATGGCCATACTGACGGATCTCTCCCCCGCTGGAGCGGGGTCCTGCGTAACCGTGCCTGGGAGGGATGAAAAGACCGTTTACTCCGGCCCAGGGCGCGCTTTTGCGCCGCAGTGTGGCCGAAGCGCAGCTTCCTCGAGACCTGCGTAAGGCTAACGTTCTCGATCCTGAGACTGACCGAGTGTTCCGTGTGCGCAGATTTATTCCGAAGAAATTCTGTATTGTCGAAACCAGTGAAGTAGATCACTCTAAAGACCGCTTCGCCAGGGAAATAAATGAAAAATGGATTGGAGGGCATGGGGTCTTAATTTTTGGATTGTGACGTGATTTTCAGCAGAATGTGTCGAATAATGTGCGAAGACGTCCAATCTAATGCTTAGATATGACATTGAAATCAAATTTTCTTGATTGATCGGAGGGTGCGCATAGGGCGCCCTTCTGCGACGATCCGTCGCTCGATTGTGCTGGAATACTCACAGTTTTGCGGGGCCTCCGCCGCTCCGGATTCGCCGATAGGCGCCATTGAGCAGCTCAACGAAGAGCGAGAAGGCGATGGCAAAATAAACGTAGCCGCGCGGAATGTGGAACCCGATTCCATCCGCGATCAGCGCAACCCCGACCAGGAGGATGAAGGCGAATGCGAGCATCCTCATGGTTGGGCGGCCGTGGATGAATTTCTCAACCGGCGCGGCCGCTCGCAGCATCACCAGGGTCGATGCGACGACGGCGGCGATCATCACCCAGAGATCGCTGGTCATCCCCACGGCGGTAATGACGCTGTCGATCGAAAAGACGATGTTGATCAGGCCGATCTGCCCCACGACGCCCAGGAAGGACGCCCCCCGCGTTGCGGTTGGGTCTGCGGCGTTCGCGCGAGGCGCTTCAAGCTCGCCATGGATCTCGACGGTTCCCTTGGTCAGCAGAAAGAGACCGCCGGTGATCAGCACGAGGTCCTTCACCGAGATCGGTCTGCCGAGGACTGCGAAGATGACGATGTCGATGTTCGCGACCCAAACCAGGGAGGCGAGCATCAGGATGCGTAGCGCCATCGCCAGGATCAGGCCCAGCAGCCGGCCTCGACTGCGCCGCTCGGGCGAAAGGCGCTGCACGGCCAGCGCCAGGAAGACGATATTGTCGATCCCCAGGATGATCTCGAGAAAGGTGAGGGTCGCGAAAGAGGCCAGCGTCTCGCCGCTCAGGAAGCTGGGCATCAGGGTTGCCTTGACCTCACCGTCAATCGCCAAGCACTACGCGAACCCGCCAACTCGTCCTCGGCGCCTCAGAGGAAGTTGTACGGATCGACGTCGATATCGATCCTCACCGAACTTGGCGGCGGCCGCCGCGAACGCCAGGCGAGCAGGAATGACTGAATATCGACGGAACGCGCCGCCCTGACGAGGATCCGTTTTCGCCGGCGACCCCGCACCACCGCCAGGGGTGCGTCGGCCGGCCCGAAGATCGTCACGTCCGGAGAGTTCGGCGCCGCCGAGACGAAGGCGCGCGCGAACTCTTCGAGAATTTCCGGCCGATGGCTGGAGAGGATCACCGCAGCGAGCCTGCCGTAGGGGGGCAGGCCAAGGACCTCGCGCTCCGAGAGCTCGGCCGTCACGAAGCCATCGCGGTCCTGCGCGGCAATGGCCTGCATCACGGCGTGGTCGGGCGACCACGTCTGGATCAGAGCCCGTCCTGCTCGATCGGCGCGCCCTGCACGCCCCGCCACCTGCGTGAGAAGCTGGAAGGTCCTCTCCGCAGCGCGGAGATCGCCTCCCCGCAAACCGACGTCGGCGTCGACCACGCCTACCAGCGTCAGCTTGGGGAAATTGTGGCCTTTGGCCGCCGACTGGGTGGCGACCATGATGTCGAAGTCACCCCGCTCCATGGCTTCGATCATCGCTCGCGCGCTGCGCGCGTCCGGCGCAGTGTCCGAAGAAAAGACGGCGATGCGGGCGTCGGGAAACAACAGTCGCGCCTCTTCCTCCACCCGCTCCACCCCAGGCCCGATCGAGACAAGGCTGTCGCGCGCCGCACAAGCTGGGCAAAGCTCTGGCCTCGGCATCGAAAAACCAGTGAGGTGGCAGACGAGCCTTCGACTGTAACGGTGCTCCACGAGCCAGGAGTCGGTGTCCGGGGCCTTCATCCGCTCGCCGCAGGATCGGCATATCACCAAAGGCGCATATCCGCGGCGATTGAGAAACAGCAGCGCCTGCTCTCCTCGGCTCAGCGTGTCCTGCACCGCCGCGACGAGAGGAGGCGAAAGCCACCGGCCGGTCTCCGGGGGGGACGCGCGCAGATCGATGAGGCCAACTTCCGGCAGACTTGCGGGGCCGTGGCGGTCCGCGAGCCGCACATGTCGGTAACGCCCGGATCTCGCATTCCACAAGGTCTCGAGGGACGGCGTGGCGGAGGCCAGAACAACAGGCGCCCGTTCGATCTTGCCCCGCGCCACGGCGAGGTCCCGCGCGTGGTACACGAAGCCTTCGTCCTGCTTGTAGGACCCGTCATGCTCTTCATCGACGATGAGGAGGCGCAGGTTGGCGAAGGGAAGGAACAGAGCCGAGCGCGCGCCGACCACGATGCGAGACCGGCCCTCGGCGACAGCTTCCCATGTGCGCCGCTTTTGCGGGCCGGCGACGCCGGAATGCCACTGCGCGGGCGCTGCGCCGAAACGGTCCTGGAAACGGCGAAGAACCGCCTCGGTGAGCGCAATTTCAGGGAGAAGTACGAGCACCTGGGACGTCGGGCTCAGTCGGAGCGCCGTGGCGGCCGCCTCAAGATAGACTTCCGTCTTTCCCGAGCCGGTCACTCCATCCAGTAGCGCGACCCCAAACTTCGCCCCCTCGACCATCGAGCTGATCGCTTCGGCGGCAGCTGCCTGACTCGGGTTCAGCGCCGAAGCCGCGTGATCCGGGTCAAAGGTCTCGTTCGGTTCCTCGGTGGTCGCGGCGATGAGGGCGCCTATCCGGATCAGGTCGGCGACTACGCCTGCAGAAACCCCTGATGCTCGCGCCAGCTCCGCCCGAGTCATCGGCGCAGTCGCGGCCGCCAACGCCTTGAGCCTGGCGGGACTGAGGTTCGACGGCGGCTCGCCGGCAGGGATGAAGCGCGGCCGCAAGGCGGGTCTTGGCTTTCCCAAGCCCCGCAAGGCCAGAGCGAGTGCG
>DASXGQ010000047.1:0-42629 GCA_036488995.1 Caulobacteraceae bacterium | reverse complement strand
TCCACGTTGGCCGCCGCCTCCATCAGGGCCAGCGCCTTCAGCTTGAACTCCCGAGAGAACTGTCTTCGCTCCTTCGCCACATCGGGCTCCTTCGCTCGTGTGTGGCTAATTCTCCTGTCTCACTTCAGGGGGTCACTCCACAGAGGAGAACGAATGCGCTTCGCGCCGCGGCGTCGGCGCGCTGTCCTTACTGCGCCGAATGCGCGCCTGACCTTCTTTGTGATCTCTGTCTTCTCTGTGCCCTCTGTGTCGAAAACGTCAGGCGCCGTCGCCGGTGGGCGGAGGGCTCACCCCTCGTCCGGACGGACGACGATGATCACGCCATCGGAGAGGCGGATCGCGGGGATCGTGGCCATGGTGAAGGGCGCGTACCAGGTCGCGCCGCCGGAGGGCTCGATCTCCAGCAGTTCGCCGGCGCCGAAGTTCTGCACCGATTTCACCCGTCCAAGCGGAGTTCCGTCAGGCGCAACGGCGGCGAGACCGATCAGGTCGGCGAGATAGAACTCGTCCTCGTCCTCGATCGCAGGGAAGACGCTGCGTGGCAGGAAGAGTCCGAGGCCCTTGAGCGCCTGGGCCTCCTCGCGCGTGGCCACCTCTTGGGCGCGCGCGATCAGGCCGTCGCCCGCGACCCGGCCGCCTGTGAGCGTGAGGGCGGGCGAGCCGTCCTCGCGCCTCAGGTCACGATAGTTCAGGAGGGCGGCGGGCTCGGCCGTGTAGGGCGTGATGCGGATCTCGCCGCGCACGCCGAAGGCCCCCGCGACACGGCCGACCAGGATCAGTCGGTCGGCCACGCCAGGCGCTCCTGCTCGGCCGCCGTGATTTTAGCCTCAGGCGTCGGTTTGCTCGCCGCCCTCGGCCACTCCCGGAGCCTCGCCCTCGACGACTTCCGGAGCCTCGGCCACGGCGACTTCAGGAGCCTCGGCAGCGACGGCTTCCGGCTCGACCTCGGGCTCGGGGGCGGGCGCGGCTGCGGCTTCCGCCGCCGCGGCGGCCAGGGCCGCTTCACGTTCGGCCCGCTGGGTCGCGCGTTCCTTTGCCTTGGCGTGCGGTTCGGCCTTCTTGGGATTGTTCCCGTGCTCCCACTTGGCCAGCCCCTTGGCGGCGAGGAAACGGGACACGCGGTCCGTGGGCTGGGCGCCCTTGGAGAGCCACTCGCCGATGCGCTCGCCATTGAGCGTCACCCGGCGCTCGTCGTCGCGCGCGAGGAGGGGATTGTACGTGCCCACCTTCTCGATGAAGCGGCCGTCGCGGGGCGAATGGCTGTCGGCGACGACGATCGAGTAGTAGGGGCGCTTCTTGGCGCCGCCACGGGCGAGACGGATCTTCAGCATGGGTCCTTACGTGTCCTTGGAAATCGGATTGAGGGTTGTGCGCATCAGCGCTTGAAGGGGTTCACGCCCGGCGGCGGGCCGCCGAGACCGGGAAGCTTGGGGACGGGGCGGGGACCGCCCAGACCGGGCAGGGAGCCAAGGTTCGGCGGGGGAGTCGCGCCGGCGCCCCCGTTCGCATCGCCGGGCTTCGCGCCGCCGAGGGCTGCCAGGGCGTCCATCCCACCACCGCCCGCGCCAGCTGCGCCGCCAACGCCAAAGAGGCCGGCCAGGCGGGCGAAACCGCGGCCGCCGTCCTTTGAGAGCGACTTGAAGGCGTCCTGCATCTGGCGGTGTTGCTTGAGCAGGCGATTGATCTCGGCCACCTCCACGCCCGCGCCGGCCGCGATGCGGCGCTTGCGCGAGGCCTGAAGGATGTCGGGCTTGCGCCGCTCCTTGGGCGTCATCGAGCCGATGATCGCGCGCTGACGGCGGATGATCTTGTCCGAGACCCCGGCCTCGGACATCTGCTTCTTCACCTTCTGCACGCCCGGCATCAGGCCCATCAGGCCTTCCATGCCGCCCATCTTCTCCATCTGGACGAGCTGCATGGCGAGGTCGTCGAGGTCGAACTGGCCCTTGGCCAGCTTGCGAGCCATGACCTCGGCCTTGGCCTGATCGTATTCGGCGGCGGCTTTCTCGACGAGGGCGACCACGTCGCCATGACCAAGGATGCGCCCGGCCACCCGTCGCGCGTCGAACACGTCGAGGGCGTCGATCCGCTCGCCCGTGCCGAGGAACTTGATCGGCAGGCCGGTGACGGCCCGCATGGAGAGGGCTGCGCCGCCGCGGGAGTCGCCATCGGTGCGGGTGAGGACGAGGCCAGTGAGCGGCAGGCGCTCATGGAAAGCCTTGGCCGTGCGCACGGCGTCCTGGCCGGTGAGGCTGTCGGCGACCAGCAGGGTTTCGACGGGGCTGGAGAGGCGGGCGATCTCGGCCGCCTCGCTCATCATCGCCTCGTCAAGCGTGGTGCGGCCGGCGGTGTCGAGGATCAGCACGTCGAAGCCGCCGAGCTTGGCGCTCGAGAGGGCCCGTCGGGTGATGTCGGCCGGCGCCTGGCCAGCCACGATCGGCAGGGTCTCGACGCCGGCTTCCTTGCCCAGCACGGCCAGCTGCTCCATGGCGGCGGGACGGCGGACGTCCAGCGAGGCCATCAGCACCTTTTGCCGTTCGGTCTTGGAGAGGCGAAGGGCGAGCTTGGCCGACATGGTCGTCTTGCCCGAGCCCTGCAGGCCGGCCATCAGGATCACGGTCGGCGGGTTGAGCGCCAGCTTCAGCGGTTCGGCGCCGGCTTCTCCGCCCAGCATCTCGACCAGACCGTCATAGACGATCTTGACCACCTGATCGGCGGGCTTGACCGAGCGGATCACCGCCTCGCCGGTGGCCTCCTTGCGAGCCGTGTCGATGAACTGGCGCACGACCGGCAGGGCGACGTCGGCCTCGAGCAGGGCCACGCGCACCTCGCGCATCGCCTCGTCGACGTCTTTCTCGGAGAGCACACCCCGCCCGGACAGGCGGTCAAAGACGCCGGAAAGCCTCTCGCTCAGTCCTTCGAACATCACCAACACCTGCCAAACGACAAAAGCCCCCGTGCGCGATCACGCGGACGGGGGTCCCCTCCGCCCTCGTCCCTCGCTAAGTGGAGGGGGTCGTGGCGGTGGAGGCGCGAGCATCGTTTCTCACACCGGAAGGGCGGGCTTATGCGCTTTCGTCCACCCGAAGGTCAAGCGCACGTCGACGCCTCCTGGTGGGCTCGTCGGCAGGGCGTTGCTTCCGGGCTTGGTAGGCGGCGAATAGGCTCATCGCGACCGCCGTCAAAGAACCGATTACAACCGGTAGGAGGCCAAATGGGTGGTGATGGGTCATGTTCCCGGATGATAGGCCCCCGCGGCGCCCGTCAGCCAGCCCGATTTCAAACTGAGACACTACCGTCAATCAGGTGGGCCTGTGGGCAGCCTCTCAGTCGTCGCAGCGATAAAACCAGGGCCGCAACTGAGCCGCCTTTCTGGCGGCCTTCAGCGAAGGAAAAGGGCCGATTTCTTCGCCCTGGCCTCGGGCCCTGAACGTCGTTCCGTCAATGCATTCCCGGTCGACGAAAAAGACCGTGCCGTCACGATGCATCCGGACCTCCGAGCACCGCTTTCCATCCTGGCTGTGGATCTGGAGCATCACCCTGTACTCAAGGCCGTCAGAGAGCGTCGTCCGCTGAAAGATCCGAGGCCACCACGCCATTCGTCACTCCCTTCGTCGGGTAAAGCTTACGCGCACGGTCGGCTTTTGTAAGGCTGGCGCGATGCCCCCGTTGAAACCTGGCCGTGTCAAACGTGGCGCAGGTCGGCGGCCCAGCTTATTCTTCGAGCATGGAATCCCGCGCGCAGCTCCGGGCGGAATTGACGGAAGCCATCGCGAAGGTGCGCCTCCAGATCGAGGTCGATCAGCGGGCGATGCGGTACAGCGGCCGGGTCGGGCCTGCGTTTATCCGACTGCAACAGACGCTCGCCGAGCTCGAAGAGGCTCTCGCCAGTCTGGACGCCAAGGGCGCCTAGGACCACTCCACCGGGCTCTTGATCCGAAGGCCCTATCCAGGCTCTAGCTCCCCGGGACACGAGCCGGAGGACGCGCCGATGATGGATCCACATTTCAAGGCCATGCTGGAAGAGCAGGCCGCCAGCGCGCCGGCGGAGACTCCGCCCCTGCACATGATTCCGCGGGAATTCCTGCGCGGCATGTACCGCGAACAGCGGAAGTCCCAGAACGCGAAGACCTCGCCGACCGAGGTCGAGGCGCGCGACCTGCAGGTCGGCGGCGGCGAAGGGCCGATCCCGGCCCGGCTCTACACGCCCGCCGGCGCCGCGACGCCCGGCCCCCTGCTGGTCTATTTCCACGGCGGCGGCTGGGTGATCGGCGACCTCGAGACCCATGACGCCCACTGTCGGCGGCTCGCCGCCTTCTCCGGCGCGCGCGTTCTGGCGGTGGACTATCGCCTGGCGCCCGAACATCCCTTCCCGGCCAGCCACGACGACGCTCTGGCCGCCACGCGCTGGGCTTTCGATAATGCCGCCGAGCTGGGCGTGGATCCGGCGCGCCTCGGCGTGGGCGGCGATTCTGCCGGCGGCAACCTGGCGGCGTGCGTCGCCCAGGATCTGCGTGGCGATGCGAAGCTTCGCCTGAAGTTCCAGCTCCTGCTCTATCCGGCGACAGGCCCCGAACAGACGACCGCGTCGCGCCGTGACCGCGACGGCCCGGTGCTCAGCCGCGCGGCGATGGAGTTCTTCGAGGCCGCCCTGGCGGCGGCGAATCATCCGCAAGGCCCGCGCGCCATGCCAGCGCGGGCGAAGGACCTCGCCGGACTTCCGGCCGCCCTGGTGGTCACCGCCGGTTTCGATCCTCTGGAAGACGAGGGTCGCGACTACGCCGCCGCCCTGGCGGCCGCCGGCGTCTCCGCGCGGCACGTGAACTATCCGCCCCTGGTGCACGACTTCTACATCATGGGCGACGTCTCGCCGGCGGTGATCGAGGCCGCACGGGAGACGGCGGAGGCTCTCCGAGCCGCACTCTGAGGGGAGGGGCGGTTCAGTCGTCCAGAAGGAGGCCGTCACCCGCCGCCAACCTGCGCTGGCGGGCGCGGCGCAGGACGAGGGCGCCGGCGGCCACGGAAACGAGGGAACCGGCGATCACCGCCAGGCGCGCCGCGTCACGCTGCGGGGGCGCCAGGGCGAGGTCAGCGATGAAGAAGCTGATGGTGAACCCCGCGCCGCAGAGGCAGGCGACGCCAAAGATCTCGATCCACGCGGCGCCCAGGGGCCGTCGGCCCAGCCGCGAGGCGAGTGAGCCGGCGACGGCGAGGAAGATTCCCGCCGGCTTGCCGACGACCAGTCCGAGGGCCACGCCAAGGGGGGCGGGCGCCACCAGCTCGCGCCAGGTCAGGTTCGCGAACGATATGCCGGCGGAAGTGAAGGCGAACAGCGGCAGGACCAGGTAGGCGACATACGGGTGAAGGCCGTCCATGAAGGTCTTCAGCATGCTCTCCTGGTCCGCCCGGCGCGGATCGACGGGCGTGGTGAGGGCGCAGGCGAAACCGGCGATGGACGGGCTCAGGCCAGACTTGAGTGTGAACGCCCAGCAGACGACGAAGCCGGCGGCGTAGAACAGGCGCGGCGCCTGGCGCCAACGGGAGAGGGCGGCCAGCACCGCCAAGGTCGCGCCCGCCGCCGCCAGGGGCTCGGCGTGCAGGTGTTGATGGTACAACACGGCGATGAGGAGCACGGCGACGATATCGTCGGCCACCGCCAGGGTCAGCACGAATAGACGCAGAGACTGGGGAAGCCCGCGTCCAAATATGCCAAGGGCGGCAAGCGCGAAGGCGACGTCGGTTGGCGTGGGGATCGCCCAGGCCTCCGGCGCGCCGTGCAGCCCACTGTTGATCGTCAGATAGACGATGGTGGGACCTGCCATGCCGCCGAAGGCGGCGATCACGGGCGCGGCCAGGCGTCGGGGGCTGGAAAATTCGCCGCGCAGGACCTCGTACTTCACCTCCAGGCCGACCACGAGGAAGAACAAGGTCATCAGTCCGTCCCGGACCCACGCCTCCACCGAGAGGGTCGCGGCGAAGGGGCCGAAGCGAACGGGCTGCGGCGACGTGACGAAGGCCTGATACGCCGCCGCGCCATGGGAATTGGCGATCACCAGCCCGGCGAGGGCGGCCAGCGCCAACAGGATCCCAGCCCCTGTCTCGGTGCGCAGGAACGCCAATGTGGCGGGCTTGGCCATGCCCTGGCGCTAGCATGGTCTCCGCGCAGGCGAGAAGCGAAACCGGCGGCCGTCAGGCGCTGCTAGAGCAAACCCCGTTCAGGCGAAGTCGCCTGAACGGGGATGATTTGCTCTAGATACAAAATCTAGAGCCTGATTCAGCGTTTGCATCTGTTCCGTGCAAACCCATCAGGCTCTTGGTCGGAGGGCCCGCGGCGCCGCCCAGGCGCGACCTTTCCAGATCAGGATCGTGACCACCGCGTCGGCGATCGCCACCGCAAGCTGGACGCCCACCAGGCCGATGAGGCCCCAGCGAAACACGAGCGCGCAGACGAAGGTCGCGGGCAGGGTGACAGCCCATTGGCTCACGAAGGGGATCAGAGCGGCGATGCGGGTCGCTCCGGCGCCGCGGATGGCGAAGCCAAGGACGAGCGAAACAGGCGTGATGAGGATGGTCACTCCAGCGAGGCGCGCCGGCAGCAGCGCCGCGGCGATGACGTCCGGATCCTGCAGGAATGGCGCGAGCAGCATGTGCGGGGCGACCACGCCCAGAAGCCCGAGCGGCGCGATCACGACGCTGGCCATCAGGCTCGCCCGCCAGCCCCAGTCCCGCGCGGCCGAGGCGTCTCCGGCGCCCAGGGACTGGCCGACAAGGGTGGCGGCGCCGACGCCCGCGGCCACGCTCAGCTGGACGGGCAGGTTGGTGATCGAAATCAGGACGTTGACGATGGCGGTCGCCGCCACCCCGAGGCGCGCGACGATGGCGTAGGACGCCACATATCCGCACTGCAGGAGAACCTGCTGGAAGCTGATCGGCCATGCCAAGGCGAGTGTCTGGGCCAAGCCTTCGCGCGTCGGGCGGCGGCGAATCACGTCCGGCGCGCCGCTTGGCCGAAGGACCAGGACCATCTGGAAGACCAGTCCGGCGAAGGTCGCAACCGACTGCCCGGCCCCGGCCCCGGCGAGGCCAAGCACGGGCAACGGACCGGCGCCCGACATCAGGAGCAGGCTCGCCAGGAGCTGCACGGGCGCCTGGGCGAGCGTGACGGCGAATGGGAGCGCAGGCCGCGCCGAGCCGACCCATAGGGCGTTGACGGGTATCGTCACCGCCAGGAACACCAGGGACGGTGCCGCCGCTCGCGCGTAGGCCGCGCCCAGATTCGCTGCGGCCGGATTTGTGAGCATGAGCCGGAGCAGCGGCGGCGCGCCCGCCCAAACCGCCAGGGCCAGGACGAAGCCCGCCGGAATCCCCACGGCCAGGGCTTCGCCAAGGATCGCGCCCAGCCGGTCTCGCCGCCCCGCACCCACCGACCGGGAGACGCGGGCCTGCACCGCCGCATCCAGGCCGAACAGCATCGCCAGGGCGACGCCGTAGACGGCGCTCGCCGCCCCCGCGGCGGCGAGCGCGGCGGCGCCGAGCCGCCCCACCATGCCCAGCACCAGCAGATTCACCACGCTCTGAGTGAGGAAGAACCCCGCAAGGGGCGCGGAGAGCGAGGCGATCCTCCAGCCTGGCGCCCTTTCACCGAGGGCTGCGGCTCGCAGCAGGGTCATTGGTCTGTTCCCTTCGCTGCAGAGGCTAGGCGACCTGTTCGTCCCGCGGTATTGAAATTGCTCGATGGATGAATTCGATCAGCTTCAGATCAGGCGGGTCGATGGGGGTTTGCTGCTCGTGTTTCGCGAGCTGCTGCGTCGCCGGCGAGCCACGGACGCGGCAAATCACCTGGGCCTGAGCCCTTCGGCGATCAGCCACGCACTCACCCGGCTGCGCGACCTGTTCGACGATCCGCTGTTCATCCGCCGCTCGCACGGGCTGGAGCCCACCCAGAAAGCGCTGGATCTCGGACCGCAGATCGACGCGGTCATCGCGGCCCTCGGACGCGCGGTCGCGGGCGAGCCGGCCTTCGATCCCGCCCGCAGCAACCGCCGGTTCCGCATTGGCTGCCCGACCCAGTTCGCAACCCTGTTCGGCGACCGGATCGTCGAGACCCTCCGACAGCAGGCGCCGCGGGTAAGCGTGTCGGTCCGGCCGGCCTATCTGGAGCGGGCCTTGCGCGCGGTCCGTCGCGGGGAGGCCGACGTGGCCATTGGCGTCTTTGACCGCATCCCTCGCGGTCTTGCCGCCCACCGCCTTTATGACGACGAATATTGCCTGATCGCCCGCAAGGACCACCCGAGCGTGCACGGCGAGGTCGATCTGAAGACCTATGCGCGCATCGGCCATGTCTTCGTCGGCAACCCCGACGGCTATCTGGCCGATGAGACGCCGGTGGACCCCGACACGATGGAAGTGACCTACGGCGCCATGCCGGGTCCCGACCGCGTCAGCACCCAGGCCTATGTCCCCGAGTGGGAAACGGCCATGCTGATCGTCTGCGGCAGCGATGTTCTGGCCGAGTGCCCCCGCCGCCTTGCGACCCGCTTCGCCGCGCGCCTGGGACTGCAGATCCTCGACCCGCCGTTCTCGCCCTTTCGCTTCACTGTGCAGGCCGTTCGACGCGCGGGCGTCGCCGACGCCGGCCTCGACTGGCTGCTGGCTCGGCTGGGCGAGGCGCTGGCGCCGTGAGGGAGGCGGGCGGGCCCTACTCGATGGCCTCCTGGGTCGGCGCCGCCGGGCGCGCGCCTGGCCCGAAACGCCTCAGGGTGACGGTGATGGTCTGAGAGTCCCCGCCGTGGATGAAGGCGGCGCGGCCGAATCTCGGACCGTGCAGGCCCACCGGCGCGTTATTCGAAAAACCAATCGACTCCTTGGGAATGCCGAACAGGCCGCGATCCACGTGCCCGAGATCCTTGCGGTCATGGTACAGCTGAACCGCGTAGACGCCTGGTGGCACATCATTGACCGTGACGGTTGTTTCGCCCTGCACGGCCGGCGCGACCCCCGAGTAGGGACAGCTTCCCTTCAGGAAGGTTCCGAGCGTGCAGACATTGACCCGCACCACTCCCGTGCTGGACGGGACGCCGGTCACGTCGACGACGAGCGGCGAACCTTGAGACTTTGCGCGCGACGCGAGGGCGCAGGGCGCCAGGCCGATCGTCGCGATCGCCATGCTTGTCGCAATTTTGAGTAGCAGGCCTGACATCAGGACGCCTCGGATGGACGTCCGCGCCTATCCGCGCGGCGCGGCAAATTTAGGGGGTCGGTGCCCGCGAATCTAGGAATTTTGGTTACGAGTTTTGGAGGCTGCGGCTCATTTTCCCGAAGCCTGCGGTCGCGCAACGGGGCTGGCCCACCCGCCTCCCAGGGCCTTGAAGACCGAGATCTGGTCCTGAACCAGGGTCGAGTCGGAGGCGGCGACCGCCGCGTCCGCATTCACGAGAGTTTGTTCGCTGGTGAGCAGGTCCAGAGGACTCGCCGCGCCGGCGCTGAGCTGGCCCTCCGCCATGGTGAGCGCCTGCTGCGCCTTGTCCTGCGCTTCGCCGAGCTCCCGGCGGTGGTTCAACTCCGAGTCATAGGTCGTCAGCGACTGCTCGGTCTCCTTCAACGCCTGCAGGACGGCAGAATCGAAGCTGGCCAGGGCGGCGTCGGCCTCGGCCGAGGCGATGTGGATGCGCGCGCGCACGCCCGCCTGGTTGGGAAAGCTCCAGCTTATACTGGGGCCCACGCCCCAGACGAGGCCTGGATCGCGGACCAGATCGCTGAGGGTGATCGCCGCGCCCCCATAGAAGCCTCTGAAGCTGACCCGCGGATAGAGGTCGGCGGTGGCGACGCCGATCCGGGCCGTGGCGGCGGCCAGGCGACGCTCGGCAAGGCGGACATCGGGCCGACGCCTCAGCAGGCTCGCCCCATCGCCCACTGGCAACAGGACGGCGATGCGCGGGCTCGTGACGCAGGCCTGCGCCTCGGTCGGCGCGTGCGAGGGCGTGACGCCCAACAACGCCGCGAGCTGGAACAGCGCTGCGCGTCTCTGTCCCTCGAGCGGAGGGATTGCGGACCTGGCCTGGGCCTCGACTTCCTGGGCGCGAACGAGATCGAACTCCGTTCCTCCGCCGGCCTGCAGTCGCCGGGAGAAGATTTCGGTCTCGCGGTTTGCGACGTCGAGCGATCGGCGCGCCACGGCGATCTGGACGCCAAGGTCGCAGAGTTCGGCGTAGGCGCGGGTGGTTTCCGCCACAACGGTGATCCGCACGCCGTCTCGGGCGGCGGCCGCCGCCTGCGCGTCCGCGCGGGACGCCTGGATGGAGCGGCGGACGCGGCCGAACAGATCGAGCTCATACGAGACGTCGAAGATGTCGTCGTACAGCCAGATGGTCGAAGGCTTGTGACCGGCGATCTCCAGGATCTCGATGGTTGTCGGATCCCGGCCGCGGATGGCGGCCAGATTGACGTCGGTTTGCGGGTAGAGACCGTTGCGGGCGGATTCCAGGGAGGCGCGCGCGGCCGAGAGGTTCGCCTCCGCGACCTTGAGGTCGTCGTTGGCGACGAGCGCATTCTGGACGAGCTTGTTGAGCTCCGGGTCGTCGTAGAGCCGCCACCAGTCGTCGGGAGGCTCGGCCGGCGCCTCCGTCTCGGGGTTGAGCGAGACCAGCGGCGAACTGGCGCCGGTGGGCGGAGTCGGCGGGCGATAGTTCGGCCCCACCATGCATCCGCCAAGAGCGGCCACGAGCGTGATCGCCGCGGCGAGGCGAGAGCAGGGAGTCATGTCGATTCCCCCTGCGCTCGCGCAAACAGAGGCATGTGGGAGGCGGGCCCGATGGGGGCTGGCTTGTTCGTGACCTCGATGAGCAGGGCGACGGCGGTGAGAAAGCCGACCGCAACGAAGGCGTCGATGACGCCCTGTGTCGCCGCCGCGGTGCGGACCGCTCCGGCCAGGAGCGCGTCGGCGCGCTGGGAGCCCACGCCCGGATCCGAACGGCCGGCGATCGCCGCATAGGCGTGCAGCCTCTGCATGACCGCGACGTCGCCGATCTGAACGTGCAGCCCGATCAGGTTCGACGCGGTCTGGCTGCGCACACGGTTCAAGGTGACGATGAACGCCGTGCCGATCTCCGCCCCCATCAGGCGGGCCATCTGCAGCATGGCCCCGAAGGTTATCGCGTCCTGAGGCCGAAGGTGCAGCACCCCAAAGAACACGACGGCCGAGAGGGCGAAGCTCTGGCCCAGCGCCTGGAGCAGCGCAGAGGGCAGGAACTGATCGCTTCCCCAAAGCTCGGTGAGGCCGTGCGCCACCATGAGGCAGGAGATGGAAATGAAGACGAAGCCGATCGAGGCCACGATCCGCGCATCGGTCCGCCGCAGCATGAGGGCGGCCAGGGGGCAGAAGATGAGCTGCGGCCCGGCGATCCACACCAACGACTGGCCGACTTCGATCGCGCGGAATCCGCGCACTGCCTGGAGGTACTGGGGGATGAGAAAGCTGGTGGACAGGATCGTGAGCCGCAGGAAGCTGATCAGCACCAGGAGCCGGGGCAGAGGCGTGGCGAAGGCCACCTTGAGATCGAGGAATGGGTGGGGAGTGCGGACCTCGTGAATGAAGAAGGCCGCGACCAGCACCGCCCCCGACGCCAGGAGAGCCCAGACCTGGCCCGAGTTCAGCCAGTCGAGCCGGTTGCCCTGGTCCAGGCCGGCGTAGATCAGCGCCAGCCCCAGCCCGAGCGAAGCCATGCCGAAGAGATCCGCCGGGGGACGGTCCGGGCTGGGCGGCGTCCGGGCGACGCCGAAGTGCAGGCACAAGGCCATTCCGATCGCCAGCGGCACGTTCTGCCAGTAGAT
Source organism: Caulobacteraceae bacterium (assembly GCA_036488995.1). Lineage (GTDB taxonomy): Bacteria > Pseudomonadota > Alphaproteobacteria > Caulobacterales > Caulobacteraceae > Acaudatibacter. The sequence goes on along the minus strand of DASXGQ010000047.1, from coordinate 30,800 downwards.
CCACGCCCACTGCAGGTGATCGACATACCAGCCTTCGAGAGAGGCGGAGATGTTGAGCGAAAGCTCGAGGTTCAGCGCGTAAAGGGCGATGCCATAAGCCCAGTATTTCGGCTGGATCGTCCGCAGGATGAAGCTCAGCGTCAGTGGGATGAAGGTGCCGCTGGAGAGGCCGCACAGGAACTGCAGGGCGAGCAACGTCGGCAGGTCGGGGGAGAAAGGCGCGAGCGTAGATGTGACTGCGAACGTCGCGGCGGAGTACATCAGCACCCGCCGCGGGCCAAAGGTCCCGCCCATCCAGACCGCTATGGGCGCCATCAGCATCTGAGCGGCCGTCTGGGCGGTGGTGATCCAGGCGCCGTCGTCGAAGCCGGCGTGGACGCCGCCGCGGATGTCGGCCAGGCCGAAGCTGGAGAGCCTGCCGTTGAGCGTCGAGATGAAGGTGCCCAGCAGCACCGCAGTCAGGCCGAGCCAGGGGACCGGCGCGGCGACCGGCGGCGCAGGGGGCGCGCTCGCCGTCGACGGAGCAGCCGCGTCGCTCACCGGGACCGCCCGTCTCGCGCGTCGACCCTGGCGATCACCGACATGCCGGGGCGCAGGCGATCGGCAAGGCCGTCGGCGTCATCGATGAAGATCTTCACCGCGATCCTTTGCACCACCTTGGTGAAGTTGCCGGTCGCGTTGTCCGGGGGCAGCAGGGCGAAGGTCGCGCCGGAGGCCGGGGACAGGGACTGCACGTGGCCCTTCAGCACGTGGCCGGGAAAGGTGTCGACGCGGACCTCGGCCCGATCGCCCACGACGACGTGGGTGAGCTGGGTCTCGCGATAGTTCGCGACCACCCAGACCCGGGGCAGGGGGATGAGCGTGGTGATCTGGGTCCCGGCCGCAACATACTGGCCGGGCCGGATCTGCCGCTGGCCAAGCACCCCGTCCACCGGCGCGATGATCCTCGTGTAGGCGAGATTGATCTGCGCGGTCGCCAGGGCCGCCTTCTGGGCCGCCAGGGTCGCTTCGGCCTGCGACTCCTGAGCACGCAACACGGCGATCTGGCGCGCCGCGGCTTCGGCCTGGGCGCGGTTCTGGTCGAGCTGGGCGACGAGTTGGTCGTGGGTCGTGCCCAGCTTTTCCGACGCCTCGGTGGTGGAGGAGCCGCCCTGCAGCAACCGGCTCTGGCGGGTCAGGTCACGTCCATTCTGATTGAGGTTGGCCGCGGTCGAGGCGACCACCGCCCGGGCCGCCGCGACATTGGCCTCCTGCAGTTGGATCTGGGCCTTCAGCGTCTGGATCTGGGCGGTCGAGGCGGCGACGTTGGCCTGCGCCTGGGCGACCGTGGCGCGGTAGTCGACGTCGACCACCTGGGCCACCAGCTGACCGGCGCGCACGCGCTGGAAGTCCTGCACGGGCACCAACCAGACATAGCCCGGCACCTTGGCGGAGATCGGCGTGGGGTCGGACTGCAGATAGGCGTCGTCAGTGCCCTTCCATCCTGGGGCGCCCTCCCAGCGGTTCCACCGGGTAACGACGATAAAGAGGATGGCCGCGGCGATGACGACGAAGAGGCTCCGCCAGGCGATCTCGCGCGCCAGGCGCCAATCGAGCGTGACACCGCCAAACTTCACCCGTGATCCCCCGTCGGCATGATCGCGACCTTTCGTCCACGATCCCCTAATCCGGCGAGGTTCTCAATCGGCCAGTTTGGTTTCCTTTGCGCCCTTGGACGTCTGCGCCGTCAGAGGCGCGAGCCGCTCGCTCAAGTCCGTACGCGAACGGAGGCGAGACCGTGGAAGGCGGGGTGGGGCCGCCATTGGGGCGGCGCCTCCGGGTCGTCGAGGCGAAGGCCGGGGAAGCGCTCGATGATCCCGGCGATGGCGATCCGCGCCTCCAGCCGCGCCAGTGCCGCGCCGATGCACAGGTGTGGTCCCCCGCCAAAGGCCATGTGCGGCGCCCCGCGGCGGCCGATGTCGAAGCAGTGCGGCTCTGGGAAGACGGCTGGATCGCGGTTGGCGGCGGCGATCATCACCGCGGCCACCTGGCCCTGCCGCAGCCGGACCCCGCCGATCTCCACCTCCCGCGACGCCACCCTCTGCGTCCCGTTGGTGGGCGGCTCGAAGCGCAGGATTTCCTCGACCGCCGCCCCAATCAGGTCCGGGGACGCACGCAGGCGAGCCAGTTGGGCCGGATGGCGCAGCAGCAGGTCCACGCCGGTGGCGATCAGGTCGGCGGTGGTGACGTTCCCCCCCAGCAGGAGGTTCATGCAGTTCACCCGGATCTCGCTGTCCGAGAGGATCTCGCCGGCGTCCCGCGCGGCCAGGAGGTCCGAGATCAGGTCGTCGCCGGGCTGTGAACGGCGCCGGGCCATGAGCCCGTCGAGCAGATCGCTGATCGTGTCGCTTGCCGCCTTCGTCGCCTGGCGCGCGACCGCGTCCGCTCCGTAGTCGAAGATCGCCAGCGCCGCCTCGGAGAGGGACCGGAAGCGCGCCACGTCGGTCGTCTCAACGCCGAGCACGAGGCCCATCACCGCGATCGGGATGGGCAGGGCGTAGTCCGCCAGCACATCGAAACCGGCCTCCGGAAGCATAGCCAGCTGCGCCTCGACGATCTTGCGCAACGCCGGGGCCAGGGCGCCGACGCGCCGCGCCAGCGCCCGCTGGATCGGTCCCCTCACCCGGCTGTGGTCGGGTTCGTCCATCCATCCCATGCCGCTGTCCCGGTCGCCCGGCCGGTTCATGTCGGCAGGCTTGAACGCGTGGACCATGGCGCCGGGTTCGGCCTTGTCGGCGTCCCTCCATTGAGAGGCGTCGTTGAGCCAGGGACGTGCGTCGGCCATTCGCGTCAGGATGAAGGTCCGGCTCGCCTCGTCGCGGAAGACCGGCTGGTCCGAACGCAAGCGGTCGAAGTTTTCGTGACGATCGTCAGCTCCCCCAGCTTGGTTCTTGGACATTGCACGCCTCCTGCCCTGCCAGCAGAGACCCGACGATGGTTCTCATGGAAGTGAATTCGCTCGCGTCGTGAATTCGACAGAACTGAAAACAGGGTCGTCAACCGGCTGCCGGGCGTGCGTTTCCAGTCGCACTTTTTGACCCGTCTTTGATGCTGCTCTGACGCCGCTTTGACGGCCTCGGATGCATAAGCGCGACCGGTTCACGAACCCGGTGTTGGCGACGCGCTTCCCCCGCGCAGGCGCCGCTCCCAACAAACACGGAGGACAACACGATGCTCACGAGGACCCTGCTCGCAAACCTCCTGTCGAGGTCGCTGACCGTGAGCATGTGCATCCTCTTCGCCGTGCTCGCAGCGGCCTTCCTGACCAGCGCGCACGCCGCCATCCCTCAGCCCGCAAGCGCCTCGGCGCCAGCCCTCGCAGGCCCGGGCTGAAGCGCGGTTTCGCCCCTCCTTCAGGTTTCCGGCGCAAGTCTCCTTCCTCCGCGCCGGCTTCTCCCCCCGGGTCTGCGAGCCCGGGGGTTTTTTTGGCCGCGCCAAGCAGCGCATCGCCGCCGACAAGCCGCGCCAGGCGCCCTATATCGGGATCGATGCCAGCCCGCCTTCGCCCTGTCCGTCTGGAATATGTCGTGGACGGACCGCGCCTGAAGGCCCAGCTCGCGAGCTACGCCCGCGACGCCTATGGCGATCCGGTCGAACAACGCCGCCGGGCGATCGAGATCCTGAAGGGCGCCCTCTCGCGCGGGCGCATGATCGCCAAGGAGCGGCTCGAGAACGGGGCGGGGGGCATGGAGACCGCGCGGCTCCTGTGCAGCCTGACCGACGAGGTGATCCGCGCCCTGTGGGACTTCGCGCTCACGCGCGCCGTGCCCAGCGCCCAGGGCGAGACGATCGCCCTCATGGCCGTGGGAGGCTACGGCCGCGGCGCCCTGGCGCCCTTTTCCGACATCGACCTGCTCTTCCTGCGCGGAGACGGCGGTGGGGACGAGACCGAGCGGCTGATCGAGTTCATGCTCTATGCGCTGTGGGATCTGGGCTTCAAGGTCGGCCACGCCTCGCGCACGGTCGAGGACTGCCTAGTCCAGTCGCGCGAAGACATGACCATCCGCACCGCGCTCATCGAGGCGCGGCGGCTGACCGGCGACATCGACCTGGCCGAGAGCCTCAAGCGGCGGTTCCGCAACGAGATCCTCGCCGGCAGTGAGGCGGAGTTCGTGGCCGCCAAGCTGGCGGAGCGCGACGCGCGCCACGTCCGCTCGGGCGCCAGCCGCTTCATGGTCGAACCCAACGTCAAGGAGGGCAAGGGCGGCCTGCGCGACCTGCACACCCTGTTCTGGATCGCCCAGTACCTCCACCCGACACTGAGCGTCGATGAGGTCATTCGCCTGGAAGTGTTCGAAGGGCGCGAGGTGCGCGCCTTCCTGCGCGCCTTCGACTTCCTGGAGTCGGTCCGCGCCCACCTCCACTTCGCGACCGGCCGGCCGGAGGAGCGCCTGACCTTCGACCTGCAGCCCGAGATCGCCCGCCGTATGGGCTATCAGGACCGTATCGGACCGGGCGGCCAGCCCACCCAGGCGGTCGAACGCTTCATGCGTCGCTACTTCCTGATCGCCAAGGACGTGGGCGTGCTCACCCGCATCTTCGCCGCCAAACTCGAGGCCGAGCACCTCAAGCTCACCTACGGACGCTCGGCCGATTCAGCCAGCCTGGGCGCCCCTGGCGAGGTGATCGAAGGCGCCTTCGTGATCGACAGCGGCCGCCTCTCGACCGTGGAGCCGGGCGTGTTCGACGCCGATCCTGTCAACCTGCTGCGGTTGTTCCGGATCGCGGGCGAGCGGGGCCTCGATCTGCATCCGGACGCGATGACCGAAGCGACGCGGCGAACGGGGCTGATCACCGCCCGCGTCCGACGCGATCCGGCGGCGGCGCGAGTCTTCCTCGACATCCTCGCCCGCCTGCCCAATCCGCGCCGCGCGCTCGAGCTGATGAACGAGGCGGGCGTCCTGGGCCGCTTCATCCCCGAGTGGGGCCACGTCGTGGCCAAGATGCAGTACAACATGTACCACGCCTACACGGTGGACGAGCACACACTGCGCGCCGTCGGCGTGATCGGCGACATCGCCGCCGGAAGGTTCCACGAAGACCATCCGACCTGCACGGCGATCTTCCCCCTGATCGAGGACCGTGAGGCTCTGTTCCTGGCGATGCTGCTGCACGACACCGGCAAGGGTGGCGTCGGCGGTCAGGAGAAGGCTGGCGCGCGCGCCGCACGGCAGGCGTGCGAGCGGTTGGGTCTGGCAGCGCCGCGCATCGATCTCGTCGCCTGGCTGGTCGAGAACCATCTGGTGATGAGCGATGTCGCCCAGAAGCGCGACATCTCCGATCCGGCGACGGTCGCCAGTTTCGTCTCCCTGGTCGAGACACCCGAACGGATGCGCCTGCTGCTCGTCCTCACCACAGCCGATATCCGCGCCGTGGCGCCGGGTGTCTGGAACGGCTGGAAGGGCCAGCTCCTGCGCGAGCTCTTCACGGCCGCGGAGACGGTGTTCCGCGGAGGCCGCGCGTCCGACGCGGCCGGGCTGGGACGACGGCGCCAGGAGGCCGAGGCCTTCGACGCCCGCACCGCCCTGGTGAACGCCGATCCGTCCGCCCGTCCGTGGGCGACCGCCATGGAGGACGCCTATTTCGCAGCCTTCACCCGCGCTGAGCAGGCCGGCCACCTGGAGCTCTCGCGCCGGGCGGCGATGATGGGCGGGGCGGCGGCGAAGGGCCAGGTTCGGGCCCACCGGAACGCCACCGAAGTCGTGGTCGCCGCTCGCGACCGGCGGGGGCTCTTCGCGGACCTTGCCCTCGCGATCGCCCGCCTGGGCGGCAACCTCGTCGGCGCCCGCATTTTCACGTCTTTGGCCGGGGACGCGCTCGACGTGTTCTACGTCCAGGATGCGGCAGGACGCGCGTTCGGAGAGGACAGGCCTCGTGGCCTCGACCGGCTGGTTCACGCGATCGAAGCGGCCGCCCGAGGCGAGATCCCGCCCGAAGTCGCTGATCGCACCGCGCCAGACCTGGGTCGCGCTTCGGCCTTCGCCATTTCGCCGGGCGTGGTGATCGACAACGACGCCTCGCCCACCGCGACCGTCGTCGAGGCGACGGGCCGCGACCGGCCTGGCCTCGTTCACGCGCTCGCCCGCGCCCTCGCCGACGCGGGGCTCTCGATCCAGTCGGCCCACATCGACAACTACGGCGAGCGCGCGGTGGACAGCTTCTACGTCGTCACCGCCGACGGCGGGAAGCTCACCAATCCCGCCCACTTCGCCAATGTGCGCGAGCGTCTCATCGAGGTGCTTGACGCCGCCGACGCCCCCGCCCGCCGCGCCCGCCTGGCGCGCGCCCAGGCGAGCTCCGCGCGCTGACTTGCAGCCTTGGCCGGCGCCCGATAAATCCCCGACATGCTCCGCCCGGGACGTTCCTTCGCGCGATGGCGCGGTCTCTAAAGACCGAAATCGCTAACCCGCGGCCGAATGCGGCCGCGCCCGTTTCAACCGTTCCGGACCTGAAGCCACTTCCATGAGCGATACCCCTCCCGAGGCCTATGAAGGGCCGCAGCGCGTTTTCTCCGGCGTCCAGCCATCGGGCGCCCTGCACCTGGGCAACTATCTTGGCGCCCTGGTGAAGTTCGTCGCCCTGCAGGAACAGATGGAGTGCCTGTACTGCGTGGTCGACCTGCATGCGATCACCGCCTGGCAGGACCCTGCGGCCCTGGCCGCCCAGACGCGCGAGATCGCCGCCGCCTACATCGCCGCCGGCGTCGACCCGGCGCGCGCGATCATCTTCCCGCAGTCGGCCGTTTCGGGTCACGCTGAGCTCGCCTGGATCTTCAACTGCGTCGCGCGGATCGGCTGGCTCGACCGGATGACCCAGTTCAAGGAGAAGACTGGCAAAAACAAGCAGGGCGCGAGTGTCGGCCTCTACACCTACCCGGTGCTGCAGGCCGCCGACATCCTGCTCTACAAGGCCACCCATGTGCCGGTGGGCGAGGACCAGAAGCAGCACCTCGAGCTGACCCGCGACATCGCCGGCAAGTTCAACAACGACTTCAACGCGCCCGGCTTCTTCCCCCTGACCGAACCGATGATCGAAGGCCCGGGCGCGCGCGTGATGTCCCTGCGCGACGGCCTGGCCAAGATGTCCAAGTCAGATCCGTCGGACCAGTCGCGCATCAACCTCCTCGACGACGCCGAGACGATCTCGCAGAAGATCCGGCGCGCCCGCACCGATCCTGCGCCCTTGCCCGCGGATGTCGCCGGCCTCTCCAACCGGCCCGAGGCGGCGAACCTCGTGGGCATCTACGCGGCCATGGCGGGGGTCAGCGACCAGCAAGTGCTGAACGAGTTCGGCGGCAAGGGCTTCGCCGAGTTCAAGCCGGTCCTGGCCGACCTGATGGTGGACAAGCTCGCCCCGGTCTCGGACCGGATGCGCCGCCTGGTCGGAGACCCCGCCGAGATCGATCGCATCCTCGCCCATGGCGCCGACCGCGCCCGCGCGATCGCCGAACCCATCCTCGAAGAGACCCGGCGAATCGTGGGCTTCGTGAAGGTCTGATTCAGCGATTCACGGCCCACACGGACGTCTGACGAGGTCGCAAGGTCCTCAGGGCAGAATAGATCGCGCCGTAGGCGCGCCCTTACCTTCCTTGTCCGTGTCGTAAGTGACGTCCGTGGTCAATTATACTCCAGGAATTACCGATCGCTCTGACGGCGCGCGCCCAAACTCGACGTCCGCAGTCTTCACGACACCAGCGGTGCGGCCGGGAGCTGTCTCATATTTCCAGTACAGGTTGGTGTGGGCGATCACCTGGCCGGGCGGGGGCGCGCCCCACTTCGACAGGTCCTCGGTCGTGTGGGCGTCACTGACCAGGGTCACGTCGTAGCCACGCACCAGCGCACCGTGCAGGGTCGCGCGGATGCAGGCGTCGGTCTGTGCGCCGGCGACCACCAGGCCTCCGACCTCCAGGTCCGCCAGCAGATCCTCGAGCGGTGTCTCCTCGAAGGCGTCGCCATAGGCCTTCTCGATCAGGGCCTCGTCCTCGGCGGGGTTCAGTTCCGGGGCGATCTGCCAGGCCTCGCTGCCGCGCGGGAGTTCATCGCTCACATGCTGGACCCAGATCACCGGTGCGCCCCGGTCGCGCGCCGTCTCCACCAGACTGGCGATATTCGCCACCACCTCGTCGCGCGCGTGGGCGCTGGCGACAACGCCGGTCTGTACGTCGACGACCAGGAGAGCGGTGTTCGGTCGGTTCTGTAGTGTGGACATCCCTTCGGCTCCGCTCCGTTCCCGATTGGTTCGCAAGCTGGTGTGTTGCGGGTCGCGAAACAAGGGGTTAGCGAACAACCCCGCCGTCCGGGGCTAGCGGCGGTTGCAGTTAACTGTGCAGCCGGAACAGATGAAAAGCCCAGATCAAGCCTCTCGACAGTCAGACGCGCTCCCCCGCGCCCTCGATAAGGCCGCCCAAGCCTTGCGGGCGGGTCGCCCTACCGAGGCGGAGCGCTTTGCCGCCCCGGTGCTATCGGCCGACCCGGAAAATCTCCTCGCGGCGCAGGTGCTCGGGGCGGCTCTCCTGATGCAGGGGCGTCCCGCCGAGGCGCTCGCCCCGCTGGAGATGGCGGCGCAGCGCAGCGCCGATCCTTCGACGGGGATCTACTTCGCCCGAGCCCTCGCCCGTGTCGGGCGCAAGGACGAGGCCCTGGTCCAGCTGAGCAAGTGCGTGGCGCGGCGTCCGCCGTTCGTGCAGGCCTTCCTCGAGCTTGGCGACCAGCTGGCTGAAACGGGCCGCTACGACGAGGCCGCGGAGGTGTTCGAGAGCGGTTTATCGCTCCTGCCCGAGGCGGTCGTTCTGAGGATCGGCCTCGGCTATCTCCACCTGCGCCGCAATGACCGGACGCGGGCGCGGGAGCTGTTCCTGGAGGCCCGCACGGCGGCGCCGCAGCGGCGCGACGCAGCGATCGGCCTGGCCAGGGTGATGGCGTTGGACGGCGAGCCCGCCGTCGCGGTCGATCTCTTCCGGTTCGCCCTGGCTTCCCAAGCCGAGGATCCGGCGGTTCGCATCGAGCTGGGCAAGTGCCTGCTCGACCTGGGCGAGCGCGAAGCAGGAGAGGCGATGCTCCGGGCGGGTGCGCATGGAGCGGAGGAATGGGGCCCGACGCTCAGGGCGCTTGCCGCTGGCGCGCATGGTCGCTTCTTCCTGCGTCCGAGCGCAGCGGCGCGCTTCCTGCAGGTCGCGCCGGAGCGTCAGGCCCGGAACCGCCGGCGATAGACGCCTTTCTCCCGCACGATCGTTGCCTGGAGCTCGCGAGCGCGCTGCATCTCCGCCGCGCTTAGCGTCTTGACGTCGGCGTCCCAGGCCTCGCGCCGGATCGGAAAACACTGGGCGACGGGCGTTCCCTTCGGCAGGACGCCCCTGAAGTTCGTATCATGCCAATGCGCTGGGAAGTGGATCCAGGCGTCGCGATATCGGTCGCAGTCGACCAGCCCGGTCAGGGTGGTGAACGGCAGGTCGAAGCGATTGACCGGATGAGTGAAGAGCACCGACCAGCCCTTGGGCGCCTCGATCGTCCAGACGTTGTTGAACTTGATCAGGAAGCGGTCCTGGTCGAACAGCGGGGCGCCGGCCACCTGCCCGGGGTCGTGCAGTCCGATGGGCGAGCGAGGCACGCCGGCGGCTGCCGGCAGATCGCTCTCCCAGGTGAATTCGCCGTCCTTCACGGTGACGTCGCAGACCAGGGGGATCAGGAACCCTCCCGTCATGGCGTCGACGAACGGCGGACACCGCTTCACCGTATCGTCCTCGCCCGCGGCCATGGCGCTATAGGCCTGCTGCGGCATGGCTCTCAGCCAGTCGGGCAGGCCAGAGGCGGCCGGGACCGGAGGCGGCGCCACGCCTTCCAGCTCGCTGGGGCAGCGGAAGGTGAGGACCATTGGCGACTCGCGCCCGGCCGGCTCAGGCGTGGCGTCGGTGCGCTGGCGAACAGAATACGATGTCAAATCAATCCCCTGCGGGGCCCGCCAAGTCCGTCGGAGTCGACAGGCTGTAGGTTTCCGGGACGGAGGCCGTCAATACGCGCAGGCGCCCCTTCAGGTTCACCCTCGCGGCGGTCTGGCGTTTCGGCGACCGGGGATCTATAAAGTACTAAAAAAGAACTTATGCCCGCGGGCGGGCGAGCAAAGAGGATATCCCGATGAAGCCGCTCGCGATCGTCACCGGCGTTGGTCCCGGAACCGGTTCGGCGTTCGTGCGCCGGTTCCACGAGGGTGGATATCAGGTGGCGATGCTGGCGCGCACGGGCGATCGCCTCGCCGCCCTCGAACGCGAGTTGCCGGACGCCATCGCGTTCCCCTGCGACGTGGCCGACCCCGCGGGCCTCGCCGCGGCGCTGCAGGCGGTCGAAGACCGGTTCGGCCAGGCTCCGAAGGTCGTCATTCACAATGCGGTGGGCGGCGCTTTCGGCAGCTTCCTCGAGATCGAGCCTGAGATCCTCGAGCGGAACTTCCAGGTGAACGTCATGGCCCTTCTGCGCCTTGCGCGTTGGGCGGCGCCCCGGATGGAGGCGGTCGGCGAGGGCGCTCTGATCGTCACCGGCAACACGTCGGCCGTCCGCGGCCGGGCCCGCTTCGCCGGCTTCGCCCCGACCAAGGCGGCCCAGCGCATCCTTGCCGAATCCATCGCCCGGGAGATGGGCCCCAAGGGCGTGCACGTGGCCTTTCTTATGATCGACGCGGTGATCGACCTGGAATGGACTCGCGCCCGCTATCCGGACCGTCCGGACGACTTCTTCATCAAGCCAGCAGACATCGCCCAGGAGGCCTTCCACCTGGCCCACCAGCCCCGATCCGCCTGGTCCTTCCTCACCGAAATCCGCCCCTTCGGCGAGACCTGGTAGCCCCCCGACCAGGCGACGTCTGCTGGCGGGCCTCGCCCGCGCCAAGGTTTACCGGACGCCTCCCTAAGCGGAGTGGCGGCGTGGAGTTCGTCCATTAACACAGAGGACACGGAGGAAGAGGAGGACGCAGAGAAGAATGAGTGCGCCTTCGACGCGGTCCCAGCCTTCGCGGGCTTAGCGGCGCGAAGCGCTGAGCCTTCTTCTCTGTGCTCTCCTCTTCCTCTGCGTCCTCCGTGTCAAAACGAAATCTTGCCGCTCCCGGACCTGCGGGGAGGAAGGTCCGAGTCGACGCCTTCAGCGCGCGTACTGGACGACCGACAGGAGGTTTCCATCCGGGTCTCTGAACCACAGCACCCTCGCGCCGTCGGGTGCGCGCCACACGCCGCGCGCGTCGTGCTGGAAGCCCGCGAAGCGTTCGGTCGTGACGCCCTGTCGTTCGAGCGCCTCGGCGACTGGATCCAGGTCCTCGACCGCGAATCCAACCACGGTGTGCTCGGAGGGCCGGGTGGAGGGGACCGGCGAGAGGCGGAGTTCGCCTCCGCCGACCTCATAGATGTCGGCGCCATGCGACTGGCCCTTCAGCTTCAGGCCGAGGACTCCCGAATAGAACGGCCGGCTGCGAGCGATGTCGGCCGTCCAGACAAGGGTTTGCAGACGCGCAGAGTCGAGCATGCGCGGGCCTCCGGGAAGTGATGGGGGGGGCTACAGACTAGCCGGACGGCGACGGGTCTACCACTCGCGCGGACGCCTTTTCCGCTCAGGGCTTCGTCCCGGGGTGTCGAATCCGAGCGCGCTCGCGCGTCTCAAGGCCAGATCGGGCATCATGCTCGGTCTCCGCGGGAGAGAGCCTGATGAAGTACCTGCTGCTGATCTATGAGGACGAGAGCGTCTATGGTCCCGACAAGGCGGGAGAGGCCATGAACCAGGTCGTCGCCGGCCATATGGCGTTGAGCCAGTCTCTGGGCGCCAAGCGCCTGGCCGGCGCCGGTCTGCAGAACACCCCCACGGCCACCACAGTCCGCACTGGCCGAGGCGGCGTCCAGACGATCCACGACGGCCCGTTCGGGGAGACCAAGGAGCAACTCGGCGGCTTCTACATGATCGACGCCGAGGACCTGGACGAGGCGATCGCCATCGCCAGGAAGATCCCGATCTACCACGAGGGCGCGGTGGAGATCCGGCCTCTGCTTGGCGAGGGCCAGAGAAAGGCGGGCTGAGTGGACTGCGCGCTCGATCGCGCTGTCAGACAGGCGGCGGCGCGCGTCATTTCGGCGCTCGCCGCCCGCTTTCGAGACCTCGATCTTGCCGAGGACGCCTTCTCCGAAGCTTGCCTGGCGGCCGCCCACGCCTGGCCCGGTGAGGGCGAGCCGTCCGACCCGACCGGCTGGCTTTACCGCGTCGCCTATCGTCGCGCGCTTGACGACCTGCGGCGCAGAAACGTCCGCGACCGCCTTGCGCCGGATCCGCCGCCGCCGGAGCCCACGGTCGAGGACGGACTGGCGGATGAGGCGCGGTTGATCCCGGACGAACGGTTGCGGCTGATCTTCGTCTGCTGCCACCCGGCCATTGCGCCGGAATCCCGGGCTGCTCTCACGCTTCGGCTCGTCTGCGGCCTTGAGGCCCGGGAGATCGCCGCAGCCTTCCTGATACCCGAAGCCACCCTGCTGCAGCGACTCACGCGGGCCAAGCGCAAGATCGCCGCCGCGGGCGTTCCGTTCGCCGTTCCAGGTCCCGCGGAATGGGAGGAACGACTGGATGCGGTCCTGTCGACCCTCGAGATCGCCTATTCGAAAGCTCACGAAGACGCGGCCGCCGTTGGTCCCCATGCGGGCTTTGCCGACGAGGTGCTGCAGCTGACGGACAGCCTGGCTGCGATGCTGCCCAACGAAGGCGAGGTGCTGGCCCTGGCGGCGCTGGTTCGATACGCCGAAGCGCGCCGACCCTCGCGCCTGGATGGCGCGGGCGTGATGGTTCCGCTCTCGGAGCAGGACCCCGCCCTGTGGCGCCGCCCTCTGGTCGAGGCTGGCGACCGCTTTCTCTACCGAGCGCGGAACCTCGGCCAGCCCGGTCCGCGCGCCCTGCTTGCGGCGATCCACGGCGTCTGGTGCGCCCGACGCAACCTGCGTGACCCCCCGCCCTGGCCCATCGTTCTCGAGCTTTATGACGCCATGCTGGCGCAGCGCGACGACGTGATCGTGCGGTTGAACCGGGCCGTTGCCCTTGCGGAGGTGAAGAGTGCGGATGCGGCCCTAGCCGAAGTCGAAGCCCTGGCGGCTCCCCAACTGGAGGCTTTCCAGCCCTGGCACGCGGTGCGCGCCGATCTCCTCAGGCGCGTGGGCCGGCTGGAGGAGAGCCGGGACGCCTATCAACGCGCGATCGAACTCGCTCCCGGACCCGGCGAGCGCGCCTGGCTAGCGGCCAGGCGACCATGAGCGCAAAGCCTCACTTTCCGAACAGGTACTCGCAGCTGCTGTCGGCAGGATCGTGGGCCATGATGCGGTCGTAGAGGCCGACGTTCTCGGCGACGGCGCGGTCGACGTCCTCCTCCAGCAGGAAGCCGGCGGCGACCTGGGCGCGGGCGGCGGCGCGGACCTTGGCGACATAGTCGTCGCGGTCGCGATAGCGCTCCTGCAGGCTCCGCCGGGGGTCGTGGGCCGCGCGGCGCTCGGCCTCGGTGCGGGCGAAGGGCAGGAAGCTGCCGTCGAAGCGCGCGGTGGCCCAGCCGAAACCGGTCTGCGGCGCGCGCTGATTCCACCCGGTATGCGTGCCCAGCGGGACCATCAGCTCGATCATGCGCACGCCACCCTTGTCGTTGCCGTCCGCATCCGGCGTCGGGACCAGAGACCCGTAGGCCGGCCCGTGGCGCGGCGGGATCCTCGTGGCGACGCCCTCGCTGGCGTAGAGCGGGCCGAAGTCCAGCCGGGGCGCAGCGAGGTTCTGCGCCGGCGGGCTGATCGAGAGACCCTTCGGAAAGTCTGCGCGATAGGTCTTCACGGTCGTCAGGGTCCTGTCGGCGATCTGGGGATAGGCGCTCGGCGGCGGCGCCGTCCCGTCCGCCACCCAGCGATCGAGCGCCAGGATCAAGGCGCGCATTGGCAGGTAGTGGTCGGTCGTCGAAACGCAGTTCACATAGGGGAACCGCGTGTGCGAGCGGCCCACATAGTGCTGGGCGCCCATGAAGGCGTACAGCCGCGAATTGGGGGCGGGCGCCACGTCCCGCCGCCCGTCTGGCGTCGTGGCGATCAGCGAGGCGTCGCGGTTCCAGAATTCGGTGGAGGTGTTGGCGATGATCAGCTTGGGCAGCCGCCCCTGCGCGTCCGCCGCCCGCTCGATATAGGACCCGCTGGCGTGCGTGACCGGATCCCGGCTCGTCGCCGTGGTGAAGGGGAAGGCGTCGGAGGGATAGTCGTGCTCCTCCAGCATGGAAGGGTGGCGGGTGGGCTGTACGAAACGGGCGTTGAAGCCCGCGCCGCCGCCCGCGCCCGGCACTTCGAGAAAGGCGCCCTCGAACGCCAGGCGACCGCTCTCGTCGACGTCCAGCCCGTCGTGCAGCATGCGTCCGATCAGGCGTCCCGACTGGCTGATGCCGAAGATCAGGGTGTGGCTCGGCGGCTGCGCGCCCTCGAAGGGATGGTCGCGAAACCAGGCGAGCAGGTCGCGGATCCCCGCCATGCCGGCGCCCGCCACATAGGGGTCGGCGGCCACATAGGTCAGCTCGTAGATCACGCCCGGTTTGAAGCCTTCGTTTAGGGCGACGCGTCCGGGACCGCCGCGCTCTTCGGGAACCAGGAAATGCCAGTGGTCTCGCGGAACGGGCCGGCGCAGGTCGTCCGGCCGGGCGCGCTCGGTCAGCACGGCGGCGGGATCGTTCGGCGTCGCCGGCTCGTAGGTGAGTCCGCGCATGCCGGCGTAGGTCGCAGCGAGCGTGGGCGCGCTGACCGTGAACTCGTTCTCCACCATACCCACGATGGCGGAGCCGTCGGGATTGCGGGCGACCGGCGGGTGGAAAACCAGGGGCTTGTTCCCCGGCGGCTGGGGCGCGATGTCCCAGGTCCAGGCGGAGAACAGTAGGGTGAAGCCGTGGCGCATCAGAAAGCCGTCACCGGTGTCCGCCACGGTTGTGGGGTCGTTGTGGGCGGGACTGGCCCCGTCCACCTGGCCCATGATGGCGATGCCGCCGCGGTTGTTGACGTCGTAGATCAGCGTCGAGGCCGTGGCCTTCACGGGCCGGAGCATGACGAATTCGCTGTCGAACTCGACCATCCCCGCAGAATCTCGCGGCGCGCGCTTGAGATCGACGATCCGCGAGTTGGCCGGATCATTGGGATTGAGTCGGAAATGGGCGACGCCGCGGATCTTTTCGTAGGGTCCGACGTCCCCGAAGCTCATTCCGACAGCGAACGGCGTCCGCTCGACCACCTGGATTCGTTCCACCGCCGCCATCGCTGTGCGCGCGGCGAGCAGGGCGAGGGCGCCCAGCAGGACAGGAACATAGAGCTTCATGGTCAGCCCCCTCACTTTTGCGCCGATGTGACCAGGGTTCGGGCCGCGGGCAAACGAATTTGCGTCAGGTCCGCTCGCCTCGGCCCATCAGCGATGCGATCGCCACGATGCCCAGCAGCATGGCGCCGGCGTAACCGCTTACCGCATTCCAGCCGCCATCGCGCCACACCGCGCCGCCGATCGAGCCCATGACGCTCGAGCCGGCATAGTAGGCCAGCAGATAGCGCGAGGCCGCGTGACCCTTGTCCCGGTCGGCGAGCCGGCCGACCCAGGCGCTGGCGACCGAATGGACGAAGAAGAACCCTATCGTCACCACCGCTACGCCCGCCACGATCGCGGGCAGGGGACGCAGCATCGTCAGCCCGACACCGGCCAGGGCCGCCGCCGCTCCGGCCGCCATCACCGGGGCGCGACCGATCCGATCGGCCATGGCGCCGGCCGCCGAAGCGGCGAAGATTCCCAGGATGTAGGCCAGGAAGACCAGGCCGATCTGGGTCGGGTTAAGGCGATAGGGCGGGGCCGACAGCCTAAACCCTGCATAGTTGTAGATCGTCACGAAGGCGCTCATCGCCAGGAAGCCGGCCAGGAACAGCAGCGCCATCCGCGGCCGGCGCAGGTGGCGGCCCCACGCGGCCAGGTTCTGCGCAGCGTCGAAGCCCGGACGGCGCTCGAAACGGCGCGAGGGCGGCGCAAGAGCGATGAAGACCAACGCGACCGCCAGGGCGGTGACGGCGATGACGCCAACGGCGATGCGCCAGGAGAAGGTCTGGGTCAGCACGCCGACGGCCACCCGGCCCGTCATCCCGCCGAAGGCCGTGCCGCCGACATAGAGGCCCATGGCGGCCCCCAGCTGCGAGGCCGGGACCTCCTCGGCCAGATAGGCCATGGCCACCGCGGGAAACCCGCCCAGGGCCAGGCCCTCGGCGGCTCGCCCGATCAGCAGCGCAGTCCAGCTCGGGGCGAGGGCGCAGAACAGGTTGAGCAGGGCGGCCGCCGCAAGGCAGGCGAACATCAGGCCGCGCCGCCCCACCGTCTCCGACACTGCTCCGGCGAACATGATCGAGATCGCCAATGCGCCGGTCGCGAGCGAGACGGCCAGCGAACTGGTCGCCGCATCCACGTGGAACTCGCGGGCGAAATCCGGGAGGAGCGGCTGTGTGCAGTAGAGCAGGCTGAAGGTCGCGAAGCCCCCGAGGAACAGGGCCAGACTGATGCGCCGAGTCGCTGTCGGCTCGTATCTCGCTCCTCGATCGAGACCGGTGCTCAAAGGTGAATCATCCGTCTTGGTCGTCGGCCTTATCACTTTAGGACGCCTGTGAGATGAACGTCACTAATCTGGAATTTTTATCTAAACTCGAGTCGCCTTGTTCGTTTTGGGACGATATTCTTCTTGTGGGCATTATTAACGTAGAGTAAAGTACGCTTGTAGATGCAAGTGTCGTTGCCGAGTCTCTGTTTAATGGAGCGACAACTTAAAATTTTAGAAGGCTCCTGGCGTCGGTATTAGTGGGGATCAATTTCTTGAAGATGGTTTTTTCCTCGGGTTGGCTAAACGAGGATGTCGATCTTGCCGCGCGGGATGGCTCGAAGTCGACGCTTCCGCGGATCGTCCTTGGCGCCGCGTCCGCGCTGATCCTGGTGATGAACTTCGGCCTTTCGGTCGGGGCAGCGTGGCTTGCCGTCAACCTCGCCGGTGAAGCCTATGCGGAATTCGCCAGGCGCCGCCAGGTTCGTGGTCAGATCGGTACGAAGGCCGAACGACTGAACTACCTGTTCGCGGCCGCTCTCCTGAGCGCCATCTGGACTTGCACGACGGCGTTCTACTGGTTCTCCGGACTCGCGGGCTTGAAGATCGTGGCGATCGTCATCGCCGCCGCGCAGTTGATGCACGCTCAAGCCTACGCCTTCCGGTCCAAGGCGGTGATGGTGGTGATCGGCGCGTTTCCCGCAGCCGCCCTGATCGTCATGCCTCTGGTTTTTGGTGGTTTGACCGGAGCCCAACTCGTCTCGACGATCCTCGGGATCGGCCTGACCCTGGCCTATGTGGGCTCCGGGGCGCGGGCAAGCATGGCCGCCGCGAAGGCGCTTCAGGACGCCCAGAACGAGCTTGAGACCATCGCTTATCTGGACTCCCTGACTCACCTCGCGAACCGGCGCATGTTCACTGAGGATTTTCGCCACCTGGCCGCCTTCTCCCGACGTCACGGGACGCGCTTCGCTTCTGTCCTGATCGATCTCGATCGGTTCAAGATCATAAACGACACCCTGGGCCATGACGCTGGCGACGCCCTGCTGGTCATGGTTGCCGAGCGACTGCGCGGCGTCGTCCGGGAGTCGGATCGTCTGGCGCGCCTCGGGGGCGACGAGTTCGCAATTCTTCTGCCAGATGTTCATGATGGAGAGGTCGTGGAGAAGTTCTGTCACCGACTGATCCAGGCCTTCGAGGCGCCCCTGGTGGTGAACGGCGAGAAGGTGCGCGCAACGCCCAGCGTGGGTGTGGCGATCTTCCCGGACCACGGCGAGAACCACGACGCGATCTACAAGGCGGCAGACCTCGCCCTGTATGAGGCCAAGCGAGGCGGCCGCAACACCTGGCGGGAGTTCAAGGCGGCCGTCCCGGCCTGAGACGCGAACCCGCAGCCGCGCACCGGCCTGGGTCGGCCCGGCCGCGACTGGGGCGTGGGTGGTCAGCTGTCGGGCGACCAGGTCACCGTAACTCTCGCCCCTGCCCCCGGGGCGGACTCAATCGCGAGCTCGGCCTGCACCGCCGCCGCGCGTTCCCGCATCCCCGCGAGACCGAAGCCGCAGGCGGGGCATGTCGGATCGAACCCCCGGCCGTCGTCGGCCACGGTCATCTGGAGGCCGCGCCCGGCAAGGGGTTGCAGAGTGACGGTGATCGTCTGAGCCCTGGCATGATGTTCGGCGTTCGAGATCGCCTCCTGAGCGATACGCAGCAGTTCGTGGGCGGTCTCGCTCGGCGGCGCCGACACGGGCTCGAGGGCGGTGACGACCTTCACCCTACCCAGCCGACGCGCCCGATCGGCGGCAGCTGAAAGGGCCGTCGCCAGGCAGGGCGGAGGCGACCTCAGGCGGGAAATCATGCGACGAGCGTCGACGAAGTTCTCGTTGGCGATCTGATGGGCCAGCTCGATCGCCTCGGAGGCGCCCGCCGGCAGCTCGTCGTTCGCCTGCGCCAGCTCGAGCTGCAGTCGGATCGCCGCCAGTCCCTGCGCAAGGGTGTCGTGGATCTCGCGGGCGATGCGATTGCGTTCCTCGACCACCGCCGTGTCGCGCGCAGTCTCCAACCACCCGGGCGGGCGTCCCGCCAGCTCGGACAACGCGCCCGCGCCCTCGAACCACTGCACGGTCGGAGGGTTTGGCGAAGGTCGATCTTGCGGGCTCCGGAGGCCCAGGTCACCTTCCGGGCACAAGGTCTCCCGCGCGACGACCGGGGGGACGCAGACCATAAAGGGGCCTTTCGTTTGTGGCGCCCCGTGCAGCCAGGGCGTCCCGGCGCCAGGCTGCGCGCGCGCTGCCGATTCCCACGCTAGTTTAGGAAGGTCGGGCGATGTCGCCTATTGTCGGAAAATACGGGGTTCGGCCCTGGCCCTGCGGGGAATAGACAAGGCAAGGAACGATCCGGCGTTGTAAGGCTTAGCGGTACCATGAGCCGTCCCGTGCCCGACGAATACCTGGTGGGTCACTACCCGAACCCGGTCGAGCGCGCCGTCGACGGGTGGATCCACGTCGTCGCCCTCGCCTTGGCGGGGGGCGGCGCAGCCTGGCTGGTCGGCGAGGCCTTGACGAGGAATCGGCCCGGCACGGTGGCTGTCGCAACCCTCTATGGGCTGGCGCTGATCTGCATGCTGGCCTTCTCCGCGGTCTACAATCTCAGTCATCCGTCGCCGGCGCGACCTTTCCTGCGACGACTGGATGAGGCGGGAATCTTCCTGATGATCGCCGGCTCCTACACCCCCTTCACCACACAGCGCCTGGACGGCCTCTGGGCCGTCGGCATGACCGCTCTGGTCTGGGCGATAGCCCTGGCCGGCATCGTCGGGAAGCTCGCCTTCCCCAAGGTGTCGGAGCGTGCATGGACGATCGTGTACCTGGCGTTCGGTTGGGTCGCCGTCTTCGCCATGGGCCCGCTCAGCCGGAACCTGTCGCTCGCGGTCCTCGCCCTGCTGGTCACAGGCGGGGTGATCTACAGCATCGGGTCCGTGCTGTTCCTCATCCGGCGCCTGCCGTTCCGACGCGCTGTCTGGCACGGCTGCGTCTGCGCGGGCGCCGGCGTCCACTTCTGGGCGATCGCCGCCGGCGTCGTTCTGACCCCTGCTCTCGGCGTCGCGCACACCGTGCGATAGACGCGGCGTCCCTCCCGGGCTGAGCGGGCTGCTCCGCCAGACGGCGCGTGCTAGCGTCGGCCGTCCACAACTCGCGGGGGCGCGGAATGCTCGCGGAACTCGAAGCGGCGGTCGCCGATTCCCTCCGCCATATCACGGGGCCGCGCCCCGTCTTCCATCCCCCGTCCGGGGCGGTGTGCGCGAACTGCGGCGCGACCTTGCAGGGCCGCTACTGCTACGTCTGCGGTCAGGACGCCGACAGCCACAAACGATCGATCTGGCGCCTGGCGTGGGAAGGGGTCGAAGGCCTCTTTCACCTCGACGGGCGCCTACGGCGGACGGTCCCGGACCTTTTCCTGCGGCCGGGCCGGCTCGCGCGGGACTACATGGAGAACCGGATCGCGCGACATGCGCCGCCGTTCCGCACCTTTCTCGTGGCCCTGGTGATCTTCATCTTCGCCGCCGAGCATGCAGCGCACGAACTGCAGGAGGCTTCGGCTCGCGATCAGGCGCGGCAAGCCGCGCTCCTGGCCACGCCTCAAGGTCGCGCCAAGGTCGTCGCCGACATGCGGCGCGAGGCGGCGTCGGATCGAGATGATGATCTGTCGGACGCCGCGAGGGACAGGGCCAGCGACCTCAAGGATCCTGACGAGAACCGCGCCAGGGTCGAGGCCGCCTTCCAGCGCGAGACCTCCAAGGTCCAGGCGCGCTACGCGGCGGCGATGGCGCAGGCGGACCGCGTGGCTGCGGGCCTGCCGGCGCAGGCGCCTGGCGCCAGCCATCGTCGCGGGGGCTGGTGGCGCGACGGGGTGCGGAAGGCGACGGAGAATCCGAGTTACTACTGGGCGGTCCTGTTCACCTGGGCGCACCGGGCGGCGATCCTGCTGTTGCCGATCGTCGGACTGACCCTGGCCGGCGTCTATCGCGACAAGCCCCAGTACTTCCTCTACGACCATCTGCTGGTGGCGATGAACCTGCTGTCCTTCGCCTACCTGGCCAATGGCGTCGGGCTGGTCCTGCCCCCGCCCCTGGTGTTCTGGTGGCTGGGCCTGGTGGCCCTGTGGACGCCCGTGAACCTGTTCCAGACCTTGCGAGGGGCCTACGGCTCGACCGTCGCGGGAGCCGCTCTCAAGACGCTGGCGGTCTGGCTCACCACGGTGGTCGCCTTCGGATCGCTGCTGATCGGCCTCCTCGTCTTCACCCTCACGCAGCTCTGATGTGGGACGTCGGGGCGGCTGACGATCGATCGCGGTGAGCGATCCGCGCAAACAGGCGCGACAATAAGCGCAGCAGTTTGCATCAGAATTTATTAGACGAATCGCGCCCAAAAAAACCATCTTGCCGCCGCATTCGGAGCCGGGGCCGGGGCAATATGGAACGGAACTATCGCCTCGCGAGCGTGCTCGGGGGGCTGGCGGGTATTGCCGCCGTCATCTTTCTCGCAACTCTCGCTTTTGCGGGCCCGCACCTGGGCGAGTTCCTGGGAGGCGAGAGCTATTTTCAGTCGCACCACGCATCGCGCCCTCCCGCGAACGACGACCAATTGGGCGACCCTCACGGACGCGGCGGCTGTGTTGGGCCGTGCGAGGCGGCGCCGGTCCACGCGCCCGACGACTCTTCTGCCGGACTCTTGCCGGTCTTCGATGACCCCGGTCAGGGCCTTCCAGTGAACTTCTCCTTCGGCGGGGACGACGGCCACAAGCTGTTCAATGACGGCGACGCCCCGTTCTTCGGATCCGACCCGATGGGAGGGGGCCTTGCTGACAGGGGATCCGGGCTCCCGCCCTTCTTCACAGGCGTAGGCGGCGTACCGACGGGATTCCTCGGCAAGCCGCCGCCATCCTCCGGGGGGACGACACCGCCCGGCGGCGGGACCACACCCCCCGGGGGCGGAACGACACCGCCCGGCGGCGGAACCCTGCCCCCTCCTGGCGGCGGCGGATCACCGCCCACTGTCCCAGAGCCGACAGCCTGGGCGTTGTTCCTGATTGGCGTCGGAGCCGTAGGCGCGGCGCTGAGAACCACCCGCCCGCCGCGCTGATCGGGAAACCCGCGAGCTTACGACCGGCCTGCCGTCGACCCATAGGCCGCCCATTGCAGGATGACCCCCGTGAGCGCTTCGGCGACCGGGTCTCGGCCTCCCGGGCCGATGATGGCGAACTCCACCTCCGGCAGTCGGGGCAGGCCTGGTCCCGGCGCTATCGCGGCAAGGCCCGGCGGCATCAGGCGCGCCGAGTGAGGCATCAGGCCGAGCCCTGCGCGCGCGGCCGCGCTGAGCGCGCTGAGGCTGCCGCTGGTGAAGGCGATCCGCCAGGATCGGCGAGCGGCGTCGAGGGTTGCGAACGCCCGGGCCCGTGTGACGCTGGGCGGCGGATAGACAAGGAGGGGCACGGGCGTGTCGGGATCCAGCCAGTAGTTCGGCCGACCGATCCAGGCGAGTGGCTCGCGCCAGGCGCTCACGCCGCGCGGGTCGCCGACGCGGCGCTTGACGAAGATGATATCCAGATCCCCCGCGTCGAAGGCGGCATAGAGATCCTCGCTCAGTCCGACCGTCAGCTCCATGTCCACATCCGGATGGCGCCGGACGAAGGCCGCCAGAACGTCGGGCAGGATCGACAGGACGAAATCCTCCGAGGCGCCGAACCTCAGCCGCCCGCGCAACGGCGCCCCGCTGAGGGCGCGCGCCATCTCGTCATGGGCCTCGAGGACCCGGCGGGCATGTTCCAACACGCTCTCGCCCTGGGGGGTGATCCGCACGCGGTGGGTGTCACGGTCGATCAGTCGTCGGCCCGTCGCCGACTCCAGCTTCTGCAAGTGCTGGCTGACCGTGGACTGTCTGAGGCCCAGGGCGCGCGCTGCGCCGCTGAAGGAGCCCGCCTCGCAGATCGCGATATAGCTGCGCAGCAGGTCAGGGCTCAGGGCGCGATCGGTCATCGGACTTCATGATAAGCCAAGGCGGGCTGATCGTGAGGTGGCGCCGGTTGGGTCTCTCACGCCCTCGGACCGACCCCTTCGTCGCCCTCGCGCTTTCCGCCAAAACGTATCACTATCTGGCCGTACCCTCCGTCGGACGAAGCCTGTTCGTCATGGAAGCGCGATCCAAGGTTGCCGGGCGCGTCGAATCCCATCCGCGGCCGAGCCCGTCGGACGCGGCGAATCTGCTGCTTCAGGAGGGGATCGATCGTCTGGGGACGACTGCAGACATCGACGGTTTCCTCGCCGACCTGCTGCGGGCGACGCGCAACCTGCTGGGCGGCCATTCGGCAAGTATCTGGCGTCGCGACGCGCGTGACCCGGAGGCCTTCAGGCTCGAGGTCTCCCTGGAAACGGACACGGTCACGCGAGGCGGAGCCCCTACAGGCGATAGAGGCTCCGCCGCATCCCGGCGCCAGGACGCCGCGCCAACGCCGTGGGTCGAGTTGAGTCGCGTCGGGCAAGGCGACCTGCCTTGCCAGCTGATCATCGTGCCGGACGGGCAGGCTGAATCGGAAGACGCCCTTCTGCATCAGGCAGGGGTCCGCTCGACGGTTATCATCGACCTTGTCCTTGCGGACATCTCCCTGGGGGTGCTGATCGTCCGTCTCGCCCACCAGAGGCCGGTCCTGCACCAGCACCGGCGCCTGATCGAGCGACTGGCGCAACGGTCGGCGATGGCGCTGCACCTCTGCAGCTTCGCCACGGCAAAGGCGCGCGCGGAGAAACTCGCCCTCGCCAACGCACTGCTTCGAGAGACCTCCGAGCGGCTCGGGGCCGTCGAGGACCTCGACGCATTCCTGGGTCGCGTCCTGCTGACGATGTACGAGGTGGTGGGCGGCCACTCCGCCACCCTCTGGCTCGTCGACCCCGAGCGTCCGCATCACTACACGATCCATCACGTCGTGGAGAACGGTCGCCTCGTACCTGGGACGCAGTCGACTCATCCCAGACGGGAAACGGGTTCGACTCCGACGCCCAGGCGGCAGAGCGACCCGCGACTGTATGGGCCGGCCTCGAAGCCCCACATGGTCGACCTGACGGTGCAAGACGGCCTGATGCACGAAGACGAGCGGCTCTATCTGCTCGGGCTTGGGGTTAGGCAGCTTCTGTCGGTGCCGCTCGGCCTCGGCGATCGCGTCCTGGGTCGCTTCACGATCCGTCTGGCCGACGCTCGCCAGATTCTCGAGGAAGAGCTTGATCTCATCCAGGCGCTGGCGGGTCAGGCCGCGGTCGCGCTCGATCTCGCTCGCCTCGCCGAGGAGGCCAAGCAGGCCGCGGTCGGCAGGGAGCGCGAGGCGGCGGAGCGCGACCGCGCCGACGCCGTTCACCGGGCGAACGAGGTGCTGCGGGCGATGCTCGAGCGCCTTTCCGAACAACAGGACCTGCCCGCCTTCCTCGGCGACGTCCTGAGGGTGTGCGCGCGAGAGATGGACGCTGTGGGCGTCGGGGTCTGGATCCGCCGCGGCCCAGGAGAGCACGGCCTGCTGATATCCTGGCATGGCGGCGAGATCCGCAGGCCTGCGGAAGGCGACTTTCTCGCCCGGCTCACGACCATGGGGCATCTCGATCGAGACCTGTCACGAGGCGAGATCGCTTTCGTGAAACTGGCTGACTTTGACGATCTGATCGACGAGTGGGGTCCCACCCTGCGAGGGGCCATAGAGGTCGACCACGTTCGAACTGCGGCGCAGGTGCCCATGTTCATCGGCGATCGGTGGCTGGGAACGCTCGTGTTTCGCCACTCGAGCGAGAGTCCTCACTATCCTCCCGAACGCCGAGAACTCGCCCTGGCGTTTGGCAATCAGATCGCCCTCGCGCTTGAAATGCAAAGGCTCGCAGCCACGGCGCGAGAGGCGGCGCTTTCCGAAGAGCGCGCTTCGGCGGCGCGCCAGCGCACCGAAGCCGCCGAGCGCACCGCCGAGACCCTGCGCGCTTCACTCGACATGCTGGCCGCAGAGCCCGAGCTCGAGCGTTTTCTTGGTTATGTCCTGCGCTCGGCGAACACTCACCTCGACGTGCGGCGCTCGACGCTCTGGATCTACGAACCTGAGCGGGGGATGAACAGGCTGCACATGACGTGCGACGAGGGCGTGGTCACGGTGGAGCCGGATACCTCGCGAACTGTGTTCCCGACCGGTGAATGGCCATTCTGGCGTCGGCTGATCGAGAACGGCGGTCCCCTCGCCTTCGACGACGCGGCCCACAACCCGGATCTGATCCAGGACCGGGTGAAGCGCTTCGGCATCCGTTCGCTGCTCGTGGTTCCCCTGATGTTGGGGCCGGAGGTTCTGGGTGCGATCGGCATCCACAACACTGAGCGCGAGAGTTGGACCGAAGACGAGGTCAGTCTGGCCAGGGCCCTCGGTCATCAGGCGACCCTCGCTCTGCAGCTGACGCGGCTGGCGACAAAGGCCCGCGAGGGCGCCGTCCTTCAGGAGCGCAACCGGCTGGCGCGGGAGATCCACGACACCCTGGCCCAGGGCTTCGCGGCCATCCGGATGCAGCTTGAACTGGCCCGTGGCGACCCGGCCACCGCGGGCGAAGCGCTCGATCTGGCCAACAAAATCGCAGAGGAGAACCTGATCGAAGCGCGCCGTTCCATGGCGGTCCTGACCGCCGAGCGGCCATCGCTCATCGCGTCGCTTTCGGCAGCGATCGAAGGGGTGCGGCGCCTGGGCCAGACGCAGGTCGTGGCCCAGATCGACGCCGCGCCCGAGCCTCCGCCCGAAGTCGCCCATGAGCTCCTGAGGATCTGCCAGGAAGCGATGCTGAACGCCGTGCGTCACGCCGAGGCGAGCACGGTGCGCATCACGGTTGCGGCCATTCACGGGCACGGCGTGCGGATTGCCGTGGAAGATGACGGCATAGGGTTCGATCCGGGAGCCGTCACCAAAGGCTTCGGCCTTGCCGGCTTGCGTGACCGTGCGAGCGCGATCGACGCGCACCTGACCATCGTCTCGGAGCCCGGCGCCGGCACCGAGGTCATCGCCACCTGGGCTCCGGCCTAGAACAGGAACCGGGGGCGCGATGTTCCGAGCGACGGACGCCTTCCATCATGAATCGTGATGAGCGTTATCGCGGTCATCGGAATTGTGCATCGCGTCGCCAGGGCCTAGCTGCTCGGGCACAGGAGACGTGATGCCCGCCCTTCGCCGATTTCGCATTCCAATCGATCGCTACCTCATGCTGCTACTGGGCGCCGTGGCGCTTGGCCTGCTGCTGCCGGCGCGGGGTTGGGCGCACGGCGCCGTGGAGGATCTGGTCTATCTCGCGGTCGCCGCCCTCTTCTTCCTGTACGGCGCACGCCTCTCGCCGGGCGCGGTGTGGTCGGGCCTCTCCAACTGGCGGCTGCAGGCGCTGGTGTTCGCCAGCACCTTCATTCTCTTCCCCATCGTCGGCCTCGCCGTGGGTCAGCTGGCCAAGCCATTCCTGCCGACGGATCTGGCCCTTGGCCTGATCTTCGTCGCCCTTCTGCCCTCGACGGTGCAGTCCTCCATCGCCTTCACCTCGATCGCCCGCGGCAACGTGCCGGCAGCCCTGTGCAGCGCCTCGATCTCGAACATGCTTGGCGTGGTCATCACGCCGCTGCTCGCTTCCCTGATCCTGACCGGCAAGGGCGGCCTGACCCTCCATGGGATGGAGGACATCGGACTACAGATCGTCCTGCCCTTCGCGGTGGGCCAGGCGGTGCGGCCCTTCACGGCCAAGTGGCTGCTGCGCCATCCGGCGCTCACCCAGGCGTTCGACCGCGGCTCGATCCTGGTGATCGTCTATGCGGCTTTCAGCGCCGGGGCGGTGGCCGGCGTCTGGAGCCGCGTCTCGGCCGTCGATCTGGGCGTCATCCTTGCGCTCGACCTCGTCATGCTTGGCGCCGTGCTCGTCGCGACCACACTTGGCTCCCGGCGGCTGGGCTTTTCGAAGGAGGATGAGATCGCCATCGTCTTCTGCGGCTCGAAGAAGAGCCTGGCGAGCGGCATGCCGATAGCGGCCATCATCTTTCCCGGACACGCCGTCGCGCTGGTCGTCCTGCCCCTCATGCTGTTCCACCAGGCCCAGCTTTTCGCCTGCGCAATCCTTGCCCGTCGCTACGGCGCGCGCCCGCAAGAGGCCGCCGACGGCGCCGAAGGGGCGGTCGCGACGGCTCGAGCTCAAGCCGCCTGACGCCCCTCCATGCTGGCTGTCACTGCGCCGTAGCGGGTGGCTTCGGCAGGGACGAGAGGTAGGCGGCGACAGCAGCCCGGTCCGTCGGCGTGAGATTTGTGGCCACCAGCTTCATCGAGGGATTCTTGCCGGCCGGGCTCGCATAGTGGGCCAGGCGGGCGAGGATGTAATCCTTGGAGAGCCCCGCCAGGGGCGGCGCCTTCAGCGCCGGCGTCCCCTGATAGCGAACCCCATGGCACGAGGCGCAGGCCGGGACCCCTCCGGCCGTTCCCTGTTCGGCGATGGTCTGTCCACGCGACGCCGCGCTGGCCGCGCCGGCCGCCGACAGGGCAAGAAGGGTTATCAGGGACCAGCTGATCCGCATGAGGGTCTGAGACTCCGCCGCTGTCTGACGGGCGTCCATCGACGTCCGGGCGGGGTCCGTCCAGAGGCGAGCGTCGATCCGGTCTACGGCGGAGCGCCGGCGCCCAATCCCGCGCCGGATCGTGCCAAGAGCCGAGTGTTGCGGACGATCCGGCTTACTGCTTTCCCACCCACGCAGAGACTGCCGAGAGATCCGAGTCCGCCAGGCCGGCGGCGGCGACCCCTTCCATCTCTTCCTTGATCGCCTGCAGCAGCCTCAGCCGTTCCGCCTTTTCGCCGGCCGCGGCGACGGCCAGGCCGATGTCCTTCAGGGCGAGACGGAGCTTGAAGCCGGGCTCGAAGTCGCCGCTGAGGATCTTCGGCGCATAGATCCCATAGATCGGGGAGCCGGCGAACAGGGTGCCTAGCATCAGTTCGAAGAAAGCCTTGGGGTCGAGGCCGTTGGCTCTCGCCAGGGCGGCGCCCTCGGCCATCGCGCCCACCGCCATGCCGAGCATCATGTTGCCGCCAATCTTGGCGGCGTTGGCGGCCCTGGGCTCCGCGCCCATTGGCCAGACGCGCTGCCCGATCGCCTGCAGCAGGGGCGTCACCTTCTCGATGGCCACAGTGTCGCCGGCGACGACGACGTTCAGCTTCGCCGCCTCGGCCGCATCGGGACGGCCGAACACGGGGGCGGAGACGTAGGCCACGCCCGCCTGCCGGTGCGCCGCCGTCAGCTGCTCAGCGCAGGCGACCGAGATGGTGGAGGAGCCGATATGCACGACGCCCGGTCGCGCATGGGCCAGAACGCCGCTGTCCAGCACCACCGCGCGCAGCGCCGCGTCGTCCGAGAGCATGGTGAATGTCGCGTCCGCGTCGAAGGTCTGCGCCGCCGCACCGACGATCTCCACACCCTCGATTTCCTCCACCCTGGAGCGGTTCCAGCCGCGCACGCGGTGGCCGGCCCTGGCCAGGTTGCGCGCCATCGCCTTTCCCATCATCCCAAGGCCGATGAAGCCAACGTCCATTCTCGATCTCCCGCGGCGAACCCGTCGCCCGCCGTCGCAAAATTCCATCCGCCGAACGGACTGGACCCCCTCGGCGCCGGTTAGCTAGCGGACACCGCCGCGAAGTTCAGCGTGGGACGCGCGCATTTGCGCAGGCATCGCCCTTCCAGGCCCGTGACGCGCCGCCAATGGGCATCTCCCGCGCCGTCCCGTCTCCCTCGACAACCTGCCCCGGGGGACCGACCATCGACCTCGACGGAGCGATGGAGACCCAAGTGGCGGAGGCGTACCGGACCTTCCAGTGCCGCACGTGCGGCTGGATCTATGACGAAGCCGAAGGCGACGCCGACGGGGGAATCCCACCGGGCACGCGCTGGGAAGATGTCCCCTCCGACTGGGTCTGCCCCGCCTGCGGCACGGCGAAGGCCGAGTTCGACATGGTCGAGCTTTGATCCACGTCCCTCCCCTTCTGGTGAGGGTGTCATCCGAAGCCCGTAGGGCGCAGGAGGACGGGTGGGGAACCCTGGGGAAGGACCGAGAGATCGGGGATGATCCACACTTCCCCACCCGGTCTCGCTTCGCTCGACCACCCTCCCCAGAAGGGGAGGGACGCTCTACCGGGCGGTCGGCGTTTTCTCCTGTGCGGCTGTTACCCGTGTCGCTTCGGCCCCAGTCGGCCCCCACCAGCCGCCGCCCATGGCCATCAGCAACCGGGCGGTGTCCTGGTAGCGCGCGGCGAGGGCGCGGGCGTAGCCGAGGCGAGCCTGCTGGTACTGGCGCTGGGAGTCGACGAGGTTCAGCAGGCCCGTCCCGCCGCCTTCATAGTTGATCCTCTGCAGGCGCACCGACTCCGTGGCGCTTGCGAGGGCCCTCTGCTGGGCGGCCAGCAGCGCTCCGTCATGGTCCAGGGCGCGCAGAATGTCCGCCACGTCCTCGAAGGCCCTCAGCACGGTCTGGCGGTAGTCCGCAGCCGAAGCCTTGAAATCGTCGAGGGCGGCCCGGCGCTCGGCCCGGCGCATGCCCCCGTCGAAGATCGGCTGGGTGAGCCCCGCCGCGACGCTCCACACCAGGCCTGAACTATCGAAGAGGCCTCCGGCATTCAGGGCCGAGGCGCTGATCCCAGCGTTCAGGGTAATGTCCGGGTACAGCCTGGCCGTGGCCACGCCGATCCGCGCGCTGGCCGCATGCAGCTGGGCCTCGGCGGCCATGATGTCGGGCCGGTGGTGGACGAACTCGGAGGGAAGGCTGACCGGGAGGGCCTGGGGCAGGGTCAGCGCATCGAGGTCGAAGTCGGGGGGCGACCAGTCGGAGGGCGCCCGACCGGTCAGGACAGCCAGGGCATGACGCGCCACGTCCAGCTCCTGCTCCAGCGGGGGAGACAGGGTCTCGTCGGCGGCGAGCTGGCTTTCCGACAGGACGACGTCGCTGTCTGGCGCCTCGCCGGCCTCCCGTGACCGGCGGACGAGGTCCAGGTTCTGCTTGTCCAGGGCGACGATCTCGGCGGCGGCCTGAAGCTGGGCGCGCGCCGCGGCCACTTGCAAGGCCTCGCCCACCGTCTCGCCGGTCAGGGTGAGATAGGCGGCGTCGAGCTGGTCTCGCTGATAGTCGGCCAGGGCTGTCTGGGCCTCGATCTGCCGGTGGACGCCGCCGAAAGCGTCGATGTGATAGCTGGCCGAGGGCCCGAGCTGGAACAGGTTGAAGTGCGAGGGAAGGGGAAAGATGTTGGGTGCGAGGCCAAAGGCGCTGGCGCTGTACTTCTCCTCGCCCTCGCTCGCGGTGAAGCCAAGCTGGGGCGAAAGGGCCGAACGCGCCGAGCGGACCGTCTCGTTCGCCTCCGCCAGACGCGCCCGGGCGCCGTCGAGCGTGGGACTTCCGGAAATCGCCTGGCGAACCAGGGAATCCATCGGGGGCGACTGGAACAGGGTCCACCAATCGGCGGTGACCTGCGCGCCAAGGTCGATGGTCTGGGCCGGCGCCGTGGCTGGAGCGCGTTCCGACGGAGGCAGATAGTTCGTCTGGCTTGGCGCGGCCGGTGGCTTGAAGTTCGGCCCCACGGCGCAGCCTGTCGCAGACGTGGCGAGGAGCATCGCGGCAAATACGGGAGCCCGCGGCCGGGGGCCAGGTCCCAAGAATTGAGTCAACGCTCCGACTCCCTTCTCCCCTTGCGGGAGAAGGTGGCCTCGCGAAGCGAGGTCGGATGAGGGGTCTACGCACTTCTCGGGTGGAGCGCGGCGCCGATTTGCGGAGGGTTGGGGGGGACCCCTCATCCGTCCGCCTTCGGCGGCCACCTTCTCCCGCAAGGGGAGAAGGGAGACTAAAGAACCAAAAAGGCTAATCCGCAGGCGCATCTTTATTCCATCACCACGCTGTGGTCCGCGGCCGCGGGCGCGGCGGGCTTGCTGAACACCATGAGCAGGGGCATCACGGCCAGGGTGGCGATCATCAGAAGCTTGTAGTCGTCGATGTAGGCGATGATCTGCGCCTGTCCGGTGATCACAGCGTCCAGGGCCGCGCGCCCGGCCGCGTTCAATGGGTCCCAAAGCCGGGCGACCTCCGGTACGCCAAAGCCTGGGTTCGTCGACTTCACATAACTGGAG
>DASXGQ010000039.1:0-39515 GCA_036488995.1 Caulobacteraceae bacterium | reverse complement strand
CCTTCGGCGCGCAGGAGCGGAAGATGGGCTGGGCGAGCCAGCCCACAGCCATGGTCCACTTCGACGGCGTGCGCGTGCCGGCCGAGAACCGCGTGGGCGACGAGGGCCAAGGCTTCCGGATCGCCATGATGGGGCTCGACGGCGGCCGGCTGAACATCTCGGCCTGTTCGCTGGGCGGCGCCCAGTTGGCCCTGGATACAGCGATGGCCTACGCGGAGAGCCGCAGGCAGTTCGGCCGCCCCCTGAAGGACTTCCAAGGCCTGCAGTTCAAGCTCGCGGACATGGGGACCGAGCTGGACGCTGCACGCCTGATGGTCCGGCGCGGCGCGGCGGCGATGGATGCCGGAGACCCCAAGGCGACGCAGTACTGCGCCATGGCCAAGCGCTTCGCGACCGACGCCGGCTTCGAAGTCGCCAATCAGGCGCTGCAGTTGCACGGCGGCTATGGTTACCTGAAGGACTATCCGCTCGAGCGCATCGTGCGCGACCTGCGCGTGCACCAGATCCTGGAAGGGACCAACGAGATCATGCGCGTGATCATCGCCCGCGAGCTGTTCAGGCCGTGACCGACGAGGTCATCACGCGCGTGGAGGGGAGCGCAGGGCGTATCAGCCTAAACCGGCCGCGCGCCCTGGGCGCCCTCACCACCGCGATGGTGGAGACGATGACGCAGGCCCTGCTCGAGTGGCGTGAGGACAACCAGGTGGAAGCCGTCCTGATCGACCACATCGGCGAGCGAGGCTTCTGTGCGGGCGGCGATATCCGTTTCCTCGCCGAAAGCGCGCGCGCGGGCGGAGCCGGCGCGCGCGACTTCTTCTTCAAGGAATACCGCCTCAACCATCTGCTGATGACTTACGAGAAGCCGGTGATCGCGGTGATGGACGGCGTGACCATGGGGGGAGGCGTCGGTATCTCCCTGCCGGCCCGCTACCGCGTCGCCACCGAGCGGACGCGGTTCGCGATGCCGGAGACCGGCATCGGCCTCTTCCCCGACGTCGGCGGCGGCTGGCACCTCTCCCGCTTGCCGGACCAGACCGGCCTCTGGCTCGCGCTCACCGGCGCCCGCCTCGAAGCCGCGGACTGCCTCGCCCTGGGCCTTGCGACCCACGTGGTGAATTCGGCGCGGCTGCCGGCGCTGATCGATCTCGTGGTCACCGGCCCGAAAACCATCGATTCCGGCCTTGAGGCTTTCGCGTCCGATCTTGGCGTCGCGCCGGTCGACAGCATCCGGCCGGCGATCGCCCGGCTGTTCGGCGGCGCCACGCTGGAAGCGATCTTCGCCGCCCTCGAGACGGACGGCTCCGCCTTCGCCCAGGAGCAGTTGGCGATCCTGCGCACCAAGTCGCCGCTGACGATGAAGGTCGCCTTGCGCGAGATCGGCGAGGGCGCCCAGAAGTCCAGCTTCGCCGACGAGATGACCAGCGAGATGCGCATCGGCGCGCGCATGGTGATGAGCCACGACTTCGCCGAGGGCGTGCGTGCGGTGATCGTCGAGAAGGACAACGCCCCGAAGTGGGATCCGCCGACGCCCGAGGGCGTGACCGACGAGATGCTGGACGCAATCTTCGCGCCCCTGCCGGCAGGCGAAGAATGGTCCCCGCTGCCCGAGATAAGCCATGCGGCCTGACTGGGCCTGCGCCAGAGGAGCCGTTCCGTGAGCTATGAAACCCTTCTCGTCGAGCAGGATGGGCCGGTGACGCTGGTCACCCTGAACCGACCCCAGGCGCTCAACGCCCTCAACAGCCAGGTGCTCGCCGATCTGCTCGACGCGTTCGGCGCATTCGACGCCGACCCCTCCCAGCGTTGCGCGGTGCTCAAGGGATCCGACCGGGCGTTCGCGGCCGGCGCGGACATCAAGGAGATGTCGCAGCAGTCCTTCGCCGACATGTACGGGTCCAACTTTTTCGCTGGCTATTCGCGCCTGACCCAGATCCGCAAGCCGTGGCTTGCGGCAGTGTCGGGCTATGCGCTCGGCGGCGGATGTGAGCTGGCGATGATGGCCGACCTCATCATCGCCGCGGACAATGCCAAGTTCGGCCAGCCGGAGATCAAGCTGGGCGTCACGCCCGGCATGGGTGGATCTCAGCGTCTCACCCGCGCGGTCGGCAAGGCCAAGGCCATGGAGATGTGCCTCACCGGGCGCAACATGGACGCGCAGGAGGCCGAAGCTTCGGGTCTTGTCGCCCGCGTCGTTCCCCTCGCTGAACTGGAGGCGGAGGCCCGCAAGACCGCCCGGGCGATCGCCGACATGCCGCCCCTGGCCGCCATGGCGGTCAAGGAGATGGTCAACGCCGCCTTCGAGACCATGCTCGACCAGGGCGTCGCCTTCGAGCGGCGCCTCTTCCACGGCCTCTTCGGCAGCGAGGACCAGAAGGAAGGCATGACCGCCTTTATCGGGAAGCGGCCGGG
Source organism: Caulobacteraceae bacterium (assembly GCA_036488995.1). Taxonomy (GTDB): domain Bacteria; phylum Pseudomonadota; class Alphaproteobacteria; order Caulobacterales; family Caulobacteraceae; genus Acaudatibacter. The sequence goes on along the minus strand of DASXGQ010000039.1, from coordinate 37,106 downwards.
GAATTTTACAGGGCGCTAGCCCCGCGGGTTCGGTGCCTCAAATCTTGTGGGCCTTCTCGGTGGTGACGCGGCCGGTGTCGAGGAAGTGCTCGACCACGGTCATCGACTTGTCGTCCGGCGCGACGGTGTAGGTATCCACCTCGACCTTCTTGCCGTTACGCCAGTCGGTCTCGACGAACTTGCGGTCGCCCATCTTTTCCACCGAGGCCATCAGCCCAGTGGGATCGCCGCGCACCGGGACCGGCTTTGCGCCCGCAACGGCGTGATAATAGGTCCCGGAGGCCGATGTGTAGATGATCGTCGGCCCGTCGACCTTCAGCGTCACCGTGGCGTTGCTGTCTGACAGCGACGAAATCGCGGTGCGATGCCAGGTTCCCGAAACGGCGTGGCTTCCGGCGGGGCCGGCGGCGAGGCGCCTGTAGACGCTCGTGCTCTCTCCCGCCGGGGCGCCGGGGTGAAGAGGACTGGTGTCGAACTTGACCGTGAGCGTCTTGCCGTCGGGCGAGACGGTCCAGGTCTGCACGCCCATCTGTTTGGTCCCCTGGGACCCGACCGAACGCACGGTGTGTTTGTCGACGACCGTCACCGCCAGCTCGTTGACGTAGGCCATGTCAGGCGGCAGAGCGTGCGGCGCGCCGTCGGCCTTGACCTTGTAGGCCGGCGCGCAGCTCTCGCACGAAAAGTCCCCGTCCTTGAGCACGGCCACCATCGGCTTGCCGGACGTCGTGATGCTCTTCGGGTCCGTCTTCCACGTCCCGTCGAACGGGCTCGCCGCCATTGCGGCCGCGGGGGCGAGCAGCGCGAGCGCTGCGCCAATGAGAGACAGCTTATCCATGAACCCCTCCTGCGCGGGAAGAAACGGGCGCCTTCCAGCAAGCTGGAGGCTAAACCCGCGTTCGCTCCCGAGCAAGAATTAGGTGCGATTTCGCACCGTTCTCCTCACTCCCCCTGCGTGCGCTCAGGCAGACCGAGGATCCGCTTGGAGATGATGTTGTTCTGAATCTCCGCAGAGCCGCCATAGATCGACATCGCCTTGCCGAACAGCCAGCTCTTCACGGCTTCCAGTTCCTCGCCGGAGAAACCTTCGCCGTCCCAGCCAAGGCCCTGGGCGCCCATGGTCTCGAGGGTGAGCTCGGCGCGGGTCTGGGCCACGCCCGTGGCGGAGTTCTTGAGGATGGATGGAGTGAAGCCGGGGCCGGAGTTCCCCCTGGCCTCCGCCGCAGCGCGCTCCAGTGTCAGGCCGTGCGCCCGCGAGTCCATCGCGTTGGCGTTGATACGGCCCATCAGCTCCACGTCCTTCGTGGCGCCGTCATAGGCCCCGGCGACCTCGGCAAGGGGCTTGGTGCGGCCTCCGCCCATGATCGCGCCGGTCTGGCTGGCGCGCTCGTGCTGCAGCAGGCGCTTGCCTACGGTCCAGCCGCCGTTGAGCGGGCCGAGCAGGTTTCCCTTGGGCGCGGTCGCGTCGGTGAAGAAGGTTTCGCAGAAGGGCGAAGCGCCGCTGACGAGCTTGATCGGCCGCGTCTCGACGCCGGGTTGATGCATGTCCACCAGCATGAAGCTGATGCCCTCGTGCTTCTTCGCGGAAGGGTCGGTGCGCACCAGCGCGCCGCACCAGTCGGACCTGTCGGCGCCGGAGGTCCAGATTTTCTGACCGTTGATCCGCCAATGGTTGCCGGCGTCCTCGCAGCGCATCTGCAGGGAAGCCAGATCGGAGCCGGCGTTGGGTTCCGAATAGCCGACGCACCAGCGCACCTCGCCGCGGACGATCCGCGGGATATGCGTCTGCTTCTGCTCCTCTGTCCCGTAGTCGAGGATGGTGGGACCGATCATGGTCACGCCCATGCCGAACAGCAGCGGGTTGAAAGCGCCGATGCGGGCCATCTCGCGCGCCAGGACACGGGCCTGCTGGGCGTTGAGGCCCCCGCCGCCATAGGTCGTGGGCCAGGTCGGCGTGCCCCAGCCCTTGGCGCCGATCCTCTGGCGCCAGACCTTCAGGTCCGCCTCATGCGCGCCGGCGTCTCCTTCGCCCATCGCCAGCGCGCCCTTGCCGCGGAGGGAGGGTGGGAAGTTGGCCTCGAGCCAGGCCGCGACCTCCGCCTGAAAGTTCTCGATGGCGAGGGGTTCGGCTGAATCAGCCATTCGGGTCTCCTGCGTGCGCTTTCTCCAGGCCGTTTCTACCCGGCTTCCGCGACGGGAGCGAAGCCCTTTGCCCGATCGACCGGTCAGAAGGTGGCGCGCACTGTGGCGCCAAAGGTCCGGGGCGGTCCGAGCAGTCCGCCGAACCCGTACTGGCCGCCGCCCGGGCTGATGCTGGCCACGCCCATGGTCTGGAAATAGACCGTGTTGGTCAGGTTCTCGACCCACAGGGCGACGTCATAGTGGCAGCCGAAGCGCGCGCCCACGCGGGCGTTCGCCAGCGAATAGCCAGGGATGCGGGAGCCGGGACTGTCCTGGACGTCGCCGAAGACGCCGGACCGGTAGCTGTACTGAGCCTGTACATAAGGGGAGACGCGCCTTCCCAGGTCCCAGTCGTAGCGGGCGAGCAGGTTCGCCTCCCATCGAGGCGCCTGGTAGACGGGCGAGCCGGTGAGGTTCTGCAGGGTTACGGTCGAGGGCTCCCCCGCGGGGGCGGGTGCGTTGGGATAACTCGAATAGTAGGTGTCGTTGTAGGCGCCGTTGGCCGACAAGAGGAGCCCCGAAGTCGGCTTCCAGTCCGCCTCGGCCTCTACGCCCCGAGCGACGATATTGCCGACGTTGGCGAGGTAGGATTTGCCTCCCCCCGCTGGGACGATGTTGGCCTGCAGGCCATCGAGGGTCTCCCAGAATGCGTCCACATTCACGCTCAGCCGATGATCGAAGAGCGACGACTTCACGCCCACTTCCCAGTCCCCGACAGTCTCGGGCTGCAGGATGATCGAATGGCCGGGGACGGGCGCTGAATTGAGGTTGAGCCCGGCAGCCTGGTAGCCCGTGGACCGCGAGACGTAGGTCATCAGGTCCTGCGTCACCTTGTAGGAGAGGCTGACGAGGTAGGAGAGGTTGCCGCCGGAGACGCGTGTGGGCGGGTCGGTGAACAAGGGGGTCTGGCTCGCCGAGATGTAGGGCGTGCCGGCATAGGACGTATAGGTCGAGCCGATCTTGCTGTCGTAGGTATATCTCAGGCCTCCTGTGAGGATCAGGCGGTCGGTGATGTTGAAGTTGGCCTGGCCGAAGACCGCCGCGCTCTTCTCATTGACCGAGGTGTCGCCGATGTATTGGGAGCCTGGCGTGATCGTGGGCGTCCACGTCTTGCCATTATAGGCGCTGTAGAACGCCTGCGCCTGATAACCGAACTGATTCAGGATATAGTGGTCCTTCAGCTCTTCATCGAAGAGATAGACGCCGGTCTGCCAGCTCAGCCGGCCCGTCTTTCCAGACAGTCGGAACTCCTGGGAATACTGGTTGTCCCGCGTCTGGGCGACATTGACCTGGATGATGTCGAGCGGCGTGCCGTCGCTGTCCTGCAGCGGGTCGAAATGCCAGTAGCGATAGGCGGTGATCGAGGTGAACTGGGCCCAACCCAGATCATAGTCGACCTCCCCAGAGACCGAATGCTGGTTGGTCCTCATGTCCTGAGGCGAATTGATCTGGGTGTAGGCGGTGGTGGCGACCGGCGTGTAGCCGAGAGTGGCGAAGGCGGCGAACGTCTTGGCCACGGAGGTCGAGAGGTTGGTCGGCAGCAGGGAATTGAGGACGCTCACGCAGCAGGTGTCGTCCTCCACCGAGGCGTCGGCGATCAGTCGGATCGAGAGCTTGGAGGTGGGGGTGATCAGGACCTGGAAGCGCCCGCCCTCGCGGCCGATGCTGTTGTCCGAGCCGCCGGTGAGGGTGTTGGGCAGCACGCCATCGCGATGGGTGACGAAGGCGGTCAGTCGCACCGCCACCTCGTCGCCGAGCACCGGCCCCGAGAGACTGAGCTTCAACTGCTCGAAGTTGTAGTCGCCATAGGACGCCTCGACCGTTTCCTCCGGCGTGAAGGTCGGCTTGCTGGTGGTGATGTTGACTACCCCGGCCGCTGAGTTGCGGCCGAACAGCGTCCCCTGGGGTCCGCGCAGCACCTCCACCTGGTCGACGTCGACCAGGTCCTCCAGCGCCATGCCCGGTCGGCCCAGGTATACGCCGTCCATGTAGACACCGACGGTCGTGTCCAGGCCATCCGCCGCCGAGGAGACGCCGATTCCGCGGATGCCGATCGACGAGTTGCGCGCATTGCTCTGATAGGTGGTCAGGCTGGGAACCAGCGTCTGCAAGTCGGTCAGGGTGTAGGCGTTGGTCTGCTGGAGGGTCTCCTTCGGCACGGCGCTCAGTGCGATGGGCACATCCAGCGCCTTCTCGGATTCGTGGCGCGCGGTGACCACCAGCTCGTTGAGGGTCGAGGCGTCGGCCGATGCCGCTTCAGCGCCGGGGGAAGCGGCGCTGGATGTCGACGCGACGGTCGCGGCCGTGTCCGCCTCTCCGGCCCACGACCTGCCCGTGCAGAGAGTTGCGAGTGCGATGGAGGAGAGCAAGGCGCGCCTCGATCGGCGCTGCAGGATTGGAGGGCGCAGGGTCATGGAAATGTCCGCTGTTGCGGCGCCGATCGAGGCGCACGGGTCCGCTCCGCGCGGAGCCGTCGGCGGCGCGGACGGAAGGATCGGTCAGGTGGCGGGGGTCAGGCGCGAAGGCCGTCAGGGCGGCCGCGACATCGCGCGAGGTGAGGGGATGACATGGCGTCAGGCTCCAGCCGCCGGAACAACGATGGGTCGCGTCTTGGCCGTTTAATTCCTATCTGGTCAATGGGATTAGAGGTCAAACCTTCTGGGAAATGGAATAGCTTTTCTGCAGATCAGCCGTTGGCGCGGAAAGCTGGGGCGATGAGCCGTGAAGCGCAATCGATTAGGCTGGCGGGTCACGACGGACGGTGCGGCGGATGCTCTCCCAAAGATGCAAATATGCGCTCAAGGCGATGGTCGACCTGGCCCGCGCCTCCGGCGGCTCTCGCCGGGTGAGCGATATTGCGGAGCAGGAGAACATTCCGCGGAAGTTCCTCGAGGCAATCATGGCCGACCTGAAGAAAGGTCTTCTGGTGGCGAGCGCCCGAGGAAAGCTTGGCGGTTATCGCCTGTCGAGACCACCAGATCTTATCACTTTCGGGGAAATCATTCGTCTGATCGATGGTCCTCTCGCCCTGCTGCCTTGCGCGAGCCAAAATTTCTATCGACGTTGTGAGGATTGTGAAGATGAGACGGCCTGTGTGCTGCGTCGCGTCCTGATAGACGCACGCAACGAAGTCGCGGCCGTGCTCGACCGCACGACCCTCGCCACCGCCCTGGGTGGCTCGTCACAGTCGCAATTCGCGGCCGCGGTTCTGACCGACAAATCGCCGATCTCGGCCGGGTGAGCGGCTCGCGACGCTGGTGACTCGCAAAAGGACTTGGGTCTGACGAAGAAATTCTGATGTCCCGGCTGCGTCAGCCTCCGTTGACAATCCCCATCGCAGCAATAGCCTTTTGACGTCCGCCGCGAGCCCGGCCTCCCGGAGGACTGTGGAAGGTCCTCGCCGCCAAGGGAATCCGTCATGACCAACGCTGCTGTTGCCCTCCGGGGAAGAGACTCCGCCGCGCGGACCCCGAGCCGCTCGCGCCTCGTCGTGGAACCCGTCACGCCCGTGATCGGCGCGGAGCTGTCGGGCGTGGATCTCAGCCGGCCGCTCGATGCGGAGACGCTGGAGGCAGTGAAGGCGGCGATCCGGCAGTGGCGGGTCGTCTTCTTCCGCGACCAGGATCTCTCCAATGACGAGCTCAAGGCCTTCGGTCGCCAGTTCGGGCCCCTGACCCCGGCGCACCCAATCTCCGAGGGACTGGATGACCACCCGGAGATCTGGGAGCGGTCGATCGACGAGTACCGCACCCGCCGGGTGGAGCGTGACACCCGTCCTACCGGCCGCGAGGCGCCGCGCGACTACAAGGGCTGGCACATCGACATCACTTTCGTGGCCAATCCGAACCGTCTCTCGATCCTCTACGGGACCACTATTCCCCCGTACGGCGGCGACACGATCTTCTCGAACCTCATCGCGGCCTATGAGGGCCTCTCGCCGAAGATCAAGGCGCTCATCGACGACCTCAAGGCGGTCCACCAGACCTCGAGCTACGACGCAGGCGAGCGCAAGCCCCGCAAGGACGGGCGCAGCACGGGTCCCTTTGTCTCGCTGCATCCCCTGGTGCGGATCCATCCAGAGACCGGCGAGCGCGTGCTCTTCTTCAACGCCGGAACGGTGACGCACATCGACGGGCTCAAGGAGCGCGAGAACCATTTCCTGCTGGAGCTTCTCTTTCACGAGATCACCCGGCCCGAGTACCAGGCGCGGTTCCGCTGGCGGCCGAACTCTCTCGTCGTCTGGGACAACGCAGCGGTGAGCCATGCCGGCCCGATCGACTACGCCCAGTTCAGCCTCGGCCGCACGGTGCGCCGGATCACCGTGGCGGGCGACCTGCCGGAGGGACCGGACGGCTTCCGCTCCCAGGCCCTCGAGGGGGATCTCTTCAACGTCCTGGGCTGAGAACCTCCGTACTCGGCGGTCCCCGAAAGGCGATCATCCATGACCTCCACCCGCACCGGCGTCGGCGTCATCGTGATCTGCGCTCTCTTGGCCTCGGCTTCGGTGATGGCATGGGCCGCCGGCGTCCATCGCGGCGTGTTCGCCGAGGCGGGCGTCGCAGAGAGCGCGGGGGCGGGACGTCTCGCCCTCGACGCGCCGATCCCGGACAAGGTCCCGCCCGGGGTCAGGCTGGTGATCGGCGATCCGATGACGGAGCAAGTGCTTCGGCACACGGGGTGGGACCGGCAATTGCCTTTCCAGGTCCAGTGGGCGGAGATCACGGGCGGCCCCGCGGTGACCGAGGCCTTCCACGCCAAGGCCCTGGACGTGGGCGCCGCGGCGGACATCCCGCCCATCCACGCCGTCTTCGTCGGCATTCCGGTGAAGATGGTTGCGGTACGATTCCGTCAGGATCCGCAACACCACCCGCTGTTCGTCCTGGCCGTGGCGCCCCACGCCGGGGTCCGCGCCCTGGCCGACCTGCGCGGCAAGCGCATCGCGTTCAGCCCGGGTCAGGTTCAAGGGGAGATCGTCCTGCGCTCGCTGGAGGCCGCCCATCTCACCTCCCACGACGTCAAGCTGGTGGAGCTGCCCTCCACCTCCGGCGACGTCTACATCAGCGCCCTCGTCGGAGGCCTCGTGGACGTCGCGCCGATCGGCGCGGGCGTGGTCGCCAAACATTATGTGGAGAGCTACGGCGCCCAGGGCGCGCGCCTGATCCCTCACAGCGACACTCGCGATGATCTCACTGATCTGTATGTGCGCACCGAGACCCTCGAGGATCCCGGGAAAGCGGCAGCCCTGCGAGCCTATGTAAAGCTGTGGGCGCGGACCCAGGCCTGGATCGCTACCCACCACGACGAATTTGCACGGCTCTACTATGTCGGTCGCGAGGGACTTTCTCCTTCGGATGCGCGGTACACGGAGCAAGCTTCGGGAGAGCCGGACATCCCGCGCGATTGGACGGAGGCGATCGCGCTCGAGCAGGCGTCGGTCGACCTGATGGCCAGGCAGAGCGGCCATCGCCCCTTCGATGCGGCCAGCCTGTTCGACCGCCGTTTCGAGGCCGTCGCCGCCGACGCCACGGCCGAAAAGCGGCCGGCCGAACCCTCTCAAGTCGCCTCGCTGGCCCAGCGCGAGAGGCAGCCATGAACGCCCTGATCGGATCGATCCTCGAGATCGGCGAGGAGGTCCCTGGAGGGGAGATCCTCGATCCTCGGGTTGCGCCTCACTCGCCGGCCCGGCCTCGGCCGCGTCGGCGCCTCGGGCCGGGCGAGAGCGTGCGCTTCGGCGGTCTGCTGGGGCCCTTCCTGCTGCTGTTGGCCTGGAGCACGGGATCGGCTGCGGGACTGATCGACAGCCGCGTTCTCCCGGCGCCCTGGACGACCGCCGCGACCGCCTGGCAACTCGTCCGCGATGGGCGCCTGCCTCACGACCTCGCCGTCTCCGCCTTGCGGGCGGCCGAGGGCTTCGCCTGGGGCGCAACGGCAGGGATCGTCGTCGCCCTCGTGTCGGGCCTCAGCCAACTCGGCGGCTACCTCATCGACGGTCTGGTGCAGATCAAGCGTTCGATCCCGGTCCTGGCGCTGATCCCGTTGATCATCCTCTGGTTCGGCATCGGCGAGCCGATGAAGGTGACCGTGATCGCCCTCTCGGTCTTCGTCCCGATGTACATCCAGACCCACGCCGCCTTGCGCGGGATCGATCTGAAGCATGTCGAACTGGCCGAGACCCTCGGCCTTGGGCGATGGACCTTCATCCGCCAGGTGGTTCTGCCGGGCGCCCTGCCTGGCGTGTTGACCGGCCTGCGGTTTGGCGTCCTGGCGGCCTGGCTGGCTCTGGTCGTGGTCGAGCAGCTCAACGCCACCAGCGGCATCGGCTATATGATCAATCTCGCCCGCACCTACGCCCAGTCCGACGTCATCCTGGTCGGGCTGGTGGTCTACGCCCTGCTGGGCCTCTCCTCGGACGCCGCGGTGCGCCTCCTGGAGCGCCGGTCGTTGACCTGGCGGCGGAGTTTTTCGGCGTGAGCGCCCCCATCGTTCGCGTCCGCGGGCTCGTCCGCCGCTTCACCCTTCGCGGCGTGCTCAACGGCGTCGATCTCGACATCGCGCGCGGCGAGTTCGTCGCCCTGCTGGGCCGCAGCGGATCGGGCAAGAGCACCCTCCTGCGCGCCCTTGCGGACCTCGATCACGAGGCCCAGGGGAGCGGCGAGATCATCCGGCCCGAGCGGCTGTCGGTGGTGTTCCAGGACGCACGGCTGCTGCCCTGGAAGCGCGTGTTGGACAATGTGGTCCTGGGACTTGGCGGCGCCGACGCACGCGAACGGGGCCTGCGTGCGCTGGAGGAGGTGGAACTCGGGAGCCGTGCGCAGTCGTGGCCCTACGAGCTTTCCGGCGGCGAGCAGCAGCGGGTGGCGCTCGCGCGCTCCCTGGTCCGCGAGCCCGAGCTGCTGCTGGCCGACGAGCCGTTTGGCGCGCTCGACGCCCTGACGCGAATCCGCATGCACGCCCTGTTGCGGCGGCTCTCGGAGATACACAATCCGGCTGTCCTGCTGGTGACCCACGATGTCGACGAGGCCATCGCCCTGGCAGATCGTGTGGTGGTGCTGGAGGGCGGGCGCCTGGCGGCCAATCTGATCACCCCAAGGTCCGGCGCGCGGGTCGATTCCGACGATGCGGCGGCGCTGAAGGATCGGTTGCTGGGCCTGCTGGGGGTAGGGGGCGACGACGATCCCGATTCGACGCCGTCCGTTCGGCCGCCCCCCGCGCGCGGCTGGCGCCCCACTCCGTCGGCTGGGTTAGGCTGAAGCGAGCGGGCGATCGATTAGGACCGCCAGCAACAGGGCCGGCCCGCCATGAGCCTGCCAGGCGTGGTTCGTCCCTCGCTGGATCACGACCTGCCCGGGTTTGATCCTCGTCTCCGCACCCTCGAGGATCAGCGAGACGTCGCCCTGCAGCAGGCAGATCACGTCGATCGAGTGGGTCTCGTGCATCGCCGGATGGCGCGTCTGGTCGATAATGTGGTGGGTGCCGCCGAAATCAGCGAAGCGGGCGCGCGTCGCCGCGTCGAGGTCCGCCTTGGATACGCCTTCCGGACTGGGCGCGACGACGAACCAGCGGACCTGGACGTTGCCGGGCCGGGGGCCGAGGACGGGACGCTTCGCGCCCAGATCGTCGTGCGTGGCAGGATTGAGCGACCCTGACGCAGCGTCCTCCCAGATTTCGAACAGACCTCCGGTCTCGAAGCTTCCAATCTCCGATGACGGAGGCCCATCGAGGATCACGACCGACTTGCCGTCCTTGTCGTCGCCGGTAATCACCCGGCGCAGGGCTTCTCTGAAGTCCGTCATCGCGCGTGCTCCCTTCGCATCCTGCTTTCGGATGCTAGGCTCGAGCTTAGACGAAAAAGGGAGGAAGGCATGACCACGCGGGCTCTGGTGTTGGGCGGAGGCGGTCCTGTGGGGATCGCCTGGGAAGCGGGACTGCTGGCGGGATTGGCGCGGCGCGGCGTGGATCTGGGCCTCGCCGATCTCATCGTCGGCACCTCCGCCGGTTCGTTTGTCGGCTCGCAGATGGCGATGGGACGTAAGGCGGAAGATCTCGCCGCAGCGATCCTTGCCGAGGCGGATCGTCCGCGACCGGCGTCGTCTGGAGGGACGCGGCCGGCGCCGACCGTGACCTGGTTGTTCGAGAAGATGCAGGAGGCGCGCGAAGGGCGCCGCGATCCGAAGGAAGTGCGGGCCGAGATCGGCGCCCTGGCCCTGGCCGCGCAGACGGTCAGCGAGGAGGACTTCATCCGCAGCTTCGGTCGAAGCCTGTCTGAACTTCCCGACCATGCCTGGCCCGATCGCGGTTTCGCCTGCACGGCGGTGGATGCGGAGACCGGAGAGTTCGTGCTCTGGAACGCCGCCGCCAAGGTTGGCCTCGCGCGAGCCGTCGCCTCCAGCTGCAGCGTCCCAGGAATCTTCCCGCCGATCACCCTGAATGGTCGGCGTTACATCGACGGCGGCATGCGCTCGGCGACGAACGCGGATGTCGCGCGGGGGCATGACGTCACTGTCGTCGTCGCCCTTCGCATCGCCGCGGGCGCAGGGCCGGCGGCGGAGGCGTTTCGCGCCCAGATCGATGGGGAGATGGCCGTCCTGCGCGAGCAGGGGCGCCGCGCCGAGCTCCTCCTGCCCGACGAGGCGAGCATGGCGGCGTTCGGGCCCAACCTGATGGACGCGTCATATCGGCCGGCTGCCGCGCGCGCGGGCCTGGCGCAAGGCGAAGCCATGGCGGCGTCGTTGCGGGGGGTTTGGGGCTAGGCCCCTTCCTTCCGGACCGCCGGCATCCTGCCGGCTCTCTTCTTCTCATCCTGGGGGACGCGGCAAGGAAGGAAGAGCCGGCAGGATGCCGGCGGTCCAAGGGGACTAGCCGGCGGTCCGAAGGCCTCACCCCTTCTGCTTGCGGTAATCCACGTCGTCCCAGGTGAGGTTGGCGAATTCCTTCCGGCGCGGGCCGAGGTAGCCGAACAGGAAGGCGGCGACCTTGCGCATCTGGATCTCTTCGGAGCCCTCGGTGATGCGATAGCGCCGGTGGTGGCGGTAGATGTGCTCGAAGGGCTTGTGGCGCGAATAGCCGATCCCGCCGTGGACCTGCATCGCCCGGTCGGCCGCCTCGCACACCAGGCGGTTGCCCCAGTAGTTGCACATGGAGACCTTGTCGGAGATCTGCCGCTCGACCTCCTTGTGCTCCATCCGGTCCATCTCCCAGGCGGTCTTGCGGATCAGCAGGCGCAGCATCTCGCACTGGGTGGCGAGCTCGACGAGGGGCCACTGGATCGCCTGGTTGCGCGCCAGGTCTTCGCCAAAAGGCTTGCGCAGCCGGGCGTACTTCACGCTCTCCTCGACGCAGAAGACCGCTGCGCCGAGCGAGGACGCCGCCTGGCGGATGCGGTTCTGGTGCACGAAGCTTTGGCCGAGGCCGAGGCCACGGCCCTCAACGCCCCAGATCGCGTCATCCGGGACCCAAACATTGGTGAGGGAGACCCGCGGGTGGTCCGTGGGCATGTTGAAGGTCCACAGGTACTCCTCGACCTTCACGCCGGGCGCGTTGGCCGGGACGAGGAAGACTGTGATGCCGGTCGCGTCGCCGTCGTTTCCCGCGGTGCGGGCGAAGCACATTATGTGCGTCGCCACGTGCATGCCGGTGGTCCACATCTTCTCGCCGTTGATCAGCCAGCCCTCGACGCCGTCGCGAGCCTGGCGCACCGCACGTGTCTCCATGTGGGTGGCGTCGGAGCCGTGATAGGGCTCGGTGAGGCCAAAGCCTGAGCGGATCTCGCCCTTCTGCAGTGCCTCGCCATAGCGCTCGTACTGGGCGTTGGTGGCGAACTCCTTGAACATGATGATGAAGGGGTTGTTGCCGACGATCGAGTGCTCGGTCTGCAGGTCGTTGTGCAGGCCCAGGCCCTTGGCCGCGAGGTGCTCGCGGATCACCGCCATGGCGAGGTTGGTCCCCCCCTTGCCGCCCCACTCCACCGGCCAGCCGTAGCGCAGGTGGCCGGCGGCGTCGGCGCGGCGGCGGGCTTCGCCCAGAAGGGCTTCCCAATCCTTGCGCGGCAGACCCTGGTTGTCCCAGTCGGTGCGGGCGTGTTCGCGCCGATGGTCGAAGAAGCGGATGTTGTCGTCAGCCCGTTCGAGGGGCTTGATCTGCGCCTCGATGAAGCGGTCGAGCTCGCCGAGATAGTCGGAGAGGTCCTGCGGCAGGGCGAAGTCCATGTGGGGGGTTACCTTTCGTCCTTGGCTTGGCCGCGCTCTGCGAGGCTGGCGCGGTAGGCGGCATAGGTGGGTTGATCGACGGCCATCTTGGCCAGGGCGGAGGCCCAGAGGTGATTGGCGAGCCCTGGCGTGGAGAGATCGACTTCCCCGGCGGCGATGCGGCGAGACAGCTCGGCCGTGAGCGCCAGCAGATCGCCGTCCATGCCCAGCAGCGCTTTCAGCCGCTCGCACTCGGCGGCGTCCTCGCCGGGCCCGAGCTCGAGCTGACGGCGCATCATCTCCAGGGCGTTGGCGGCCACGCGGGCCTGGAAGGAGAGGTGGCCGGTGGTGGCCGGCGCCACCTCCTCTTTCAGGAAGCGGGCGACGGCGGCGAGGATCTCGGGCGGGGTGGGGGGGTCGTACATGGTTAGGCGGCGATCAGGCGCATGAGGTCGAGTTCGTTCTCCGAGACACGGCGCGCGATCACCGCGCGCTCAACGGAGGGGTCGGCGTTGCGGAAGGCCGCGGTCATGCCCACACACATCACGCCCCAGCGCATCGAGCCATAGACCTCCCACCAGTGGGCGTGGGCGCGGTTCACCGGATCGCCGCCGGCGGCCTCGTAGCCGGCCCACAGCTCCTCGCGTTCGCCAAACCCGCCGACCGGCTTGTCCAGCACGCCAAAGCGCCACGCGTTGACGCAGATCCAGCCCAGATCCTCCATCGGATCGGCGACGTGGGCGATCTCCCAGTCGAGCACCGCGCGCACGCCGTCCGGCCCGATCATCAGATTGCCGTTCCGGAAGTCGCCATGGACGAGGCGTGGACGTTCTGGCGCGGGCGGGCAGTGCATCTCGAGCCAGCGGAAGGTGAGATCCAGGACTGGCCGCGGCCACTGCGAGGCTTCGTACGAGGTCCGATACTGGGCGACCAGTTCGGCAGGTGTCGCGCGGCGGAGGTTCGGAAATTCGCGGGGATCGAGGGTGTGTATGCGCGCGAGGATCTCGCCGCACTGGCGCGCGAGGCCCGGGCGCGCGCCAGCCAGGGCGTCGCTCCGCGCGATGCGGCCGCCCAGGGTTTCGCCTTCGACAAAGCCCATGACGAAGCCCTGGCCAAGGCCGTCTTCTTCCTCCAGCACGCAGAGCACCGGGGGCACGGGTACGCCGGCGCGGCCAGCCGCTTCGATCAGGCTGGCCTCGGTGGCGAGGCCAATGGCCGTCTCGGAGACGCGAGTCCCCCCTGGCGCGCGGCGCAGGATCACCGGCGTCTCCACATCGCCGCGGAAGACGCCGAAGCGCCAGATCTCCTGGGTCGCGCCCGCCGACAGGCGCGTCAGGCCAGCGATGGCGTCGCCGCCCAGCTTCCGCTGCGCCAGCCGCGTCAGGGGCTCGATCAGCGCCTCCACCCGTCCTCCCTTTGCTTGTTGTGGAGAACTCCTAGACCAGCCGCGCGGGGCCGCAAACGGTCACGTTGCGTCAGGCGGCGACGCGTTCCGATCCTTCCAGGGCCTCATCCAGCCGCCGCCAGGTCGCGGTCAGGTCGACAACCTCGTTACGCTCGGCCGCATCGTCCATCGCCATCACCGTGAGGCCCGCTTCGAGCGAGTCCCTCGGCGTCACGGGGAAAGGTTTTTCTCCGTCCAGGGCGGCCAGGAGATCGATCGCCATGGCCTGGTCGGCGCCGTTGTGAAGGTCGGCCGTGCGGGTGGCGAAGTCGATCCGCTCGGGCTTTCCCCGGTGGAGCGAGGGCCGCACCATCAGCTTGTTGCGCACGAGATCGGCCAGCAGGGTGCCGCGCGTGCCGACGAGGTACCAGCGCCGCTCCTGCAGGGAGACGTGGCTGTTCGAATGGAAGGCGAGGGCCAAGCCGCTCTCGTAGTGGGCGATCGCCACCTGGTGATCGTTGAGGTCCATGTCGGAGTGGAAGGCGTCGTTGGCGCCCATCCAGCCCGCATCTCGCAGGGCGTAGGCGGCCGAGCCGTCCTCATAGGTCTTCGGCAGGTCCGCGTGATCGGGCGTGAAAATCCGCCGGCCGCCGAAGCTCGCTACCCGCGTCGCCCGCGATCGGGCCAGTCGGCCGAAGATATCGAAGTCGTGGCACACCTTGTCGAGCATGAAGGAGCCGCCCCACTCCGCCTTCCGCCGCCAGTTCCGGGCGAGGTAGGCGCCGTGCTCGGGGTGCAGGTGCTCGGTTGCGTCCATCGAGATCAGCTCGCCCAACTCGCCGGCGTCGGCCCGGGCGATCACCTCGCGCACCAGGGGCATGGAGCGCATGACCAGGCCGATGAAGAGGGGCGGCGTCGTCGCAGAGGCGAGGACGCGGGCGAGGTCGAACGACTCCTCCGCCGTGCGGACAATCGGCTTTTCGCTGAACACCGGAAAGCCGGCGGCGAAGGCGGCGTCGAGGTGGGCGCGGTGCAGGTGGTTGGGCGTGCCGATCATGATCAGATCGAACGGCCCGTCCGCAAGCAGCTCGGCCTCGTCGCGATAGGCCCGTCCCGGCCGGATCCCCGCCTCGGCCAGGATCGGCAGGCCGACGGGCGAGGGATCCGCATAGCCCGCGAGATCGATCGTACAGCCCATCTCGTCCATGGCCGCGAGGACATGGGCGATGCGCTGGCCAAGGCCGATGACGCCGATCCGCTTACTCATGCGCGTCTCCTCAAGATCGCTTTGCGCTCAGCCCTCGACCTCGAACGTGACGCCAGCGTGACGGGGCAGACGCTTCAGGAGCGCCTCGCCCATGGCCGAGGCCGGCGTCCAGCAGCCTGCGGGCGTCGTCTCGCGCGGGACGTCGAAGGCCAGGGCGAGAGCGGCCTCGCCGAGCATCTTCGAGGTCGATCCGTAGCCCGGGTCCATGTCGCCCTTCACTCGTGCGCGCACCGTGCGCCCGTCGGGGCCTTCAGCGATGAACAGCAGGTCGTAGAAGCCAGCCTCCCGTTCCTCCTTCGTGGGCCCCTCTCCGGGCTTGGGCGGAGTTGCGCCGCCAAGGTCGAAGCCGGCCGGCGGCGCTCCCGTCGGCGGTCCGGCGACCATCAACATCTCGTCGTACTGGAAATTTTCGCCCCAGGGATGGCCGAGCAGGAAATTGGTCCGATGCACGGCCTTGGTGTTGATACCCGCCATCATGAACGGGACCACCCACGATCCTGCAAGCTTGTCCTCATACGGATGATCGCCATCCGGCTGGTCGGGGCCGCGGAAGCCGGAGGTGAGGGCGAACGGGTCGGCGAGGAGCTTGCCCACGGACGGATCCTTCTGGGCGGCGGCCATGGTGACCATGCCGCTGGCGAAGGTCCCGCCCGAGAAGCCGCCGCGCATCGCCGCCACCCGGCCCCTCACACGTTTGGCCGGCGTGCCGAACCGCTCACGCGCCGCACGCTCCACGAACCAGACGCCCATGTCGAAAGGAATGGAATCGAACCCGCAGGAGAAGACGAGGCGCGCGCCGGAGGCTTTCGCCGCCGCTTCGTTCGCCGCGATCATGGCGGCGATCCAGTTCGACTCGCCCGTCAGATCCACATAGTCGGCGCCGGTCGCGGCGCAGGCGGCGACGAGATCAGAGCCGTAGAGCTGATAGGGGCCTGCGGTGGTGATCACCGCCTTCGCCCTGCGCGCCATGGTCTCGAGCGCGCGACGATCGTGGGCGTCGGCCACGATCAGAGGGAGGCTCTGGGGCGCGCCGATCAGGCGGCGGACCTCCGCCAGTTTTTCCGTGCTGCGTCCCGCCATCGCCCAGCGCACCGAGCCATCTACACCATAGGTTTTCAGCAGGTGTTGGGCGACGAGGCGGCCTGTATATCCGGTCGCGCCATAGACGATTATGTCGAGCTCTCTGGCGGCGTCAGCCATCTATCACCCCTCCGTCCAGGTTGTTCAGCGCGGGTTCACCCTAATGCGATATGTCAGTTGCGACGTCAGCCTGAAAAGCACCGTTGGAACGACCGAGCCCGATGTTCATTTCCGACACGGCCGCGCCCTGCTTTCGCCGGGCTGGGGAGGTAAGGTGCCATGACGCGTGTTTGAAAGCTTCGCCGACGCGGGCGCCGATGCGCGCATAATCACCCAGGGCCGCCAATTGACGAATCTCGTGAGTAGCTTCGCCGTGTCCGAAGCCGCGCCCAGTCCCTCGCGACTGGGTCGGCGGGCGATCGTCGCCGTTCCGTCGGCCGAGCCCTCGCGGCCGTCCAAGTCGACGGCTGGCGCCCCCACGCCGACTCCGTCGCCTGAAGAAACCTTCCCACCCTTGGAATTCCTGCCTGTCGCGGCCCCGGTGGCGATGCCGAAGCAGGATCTCGCGTTCGCTCCGGCGAAGATCGCCCGATCGAGGGACAGCAGGCGCGTCCGCCGCGCCGCCGTCCTGCTCGGCGCACTGGCGTTTGGGGGACTGGTCGGCGCGCTCGTGCTGTCGGCGCTGGGCGTCCATGGTCTGACGGCGCTGGAGGCGGTGACGATCGCGTTGTCGGTTCTGCTCAGCGTGTGGGTCGGCTTTGGCTTTACCAGCGCGCTTGCCGGTTTCGCGGTCGTCCTGACGGGGCGGCGCGCGGAGGCGCGCACGGCGAGCCTCGCCGCGCGTGGCCGGACGGCCATCCTCCTGCCGGCCTATAACGAAGACCCCGGCCTGATCTTCTCCGGCGTGCAGGCGATGTGGGAGGACCTCGTCCGCGCCGGGGCGTCCGATCGCTACGACATCTTCGTGCTTAGCGACACGCGCGAGGCGGCGATCGCCCGCGCCGAGGGGGTGGCCTTCCTGCGCCTTCGGGCGCGGCTGAATGGCGGCCGTCAGATCTATTATCGGCGCCGCGCCGAGAACATCGATCGCAAGGCGGGCAATATCGGCGAGTGGGTCGAGCGGTTCGGTTCCGCCTATGACTTCATGCTGGTGCTCGACGCCGACAGCCTGATGACGGCCGAGACGATCCTGGCCCTCACGGCCCAGATCGAGAGCGATCCGCGGGCGGGGCTCGTCCAGAGCGTGCCCACAATCGTCAACGCCCGCACGCCCTTCGCCCGGCTGCAGCAGTTCGCCTCGCGGCTCTACGGCCCGGTCTTTGCGGCGGGCCAGCAATGGTGGTCCGGCCAGGAGGGCAACTACTGGGGCCATAACGCGATCATCCGCGTGGCGGCATTCGCCGAGAGCGCCGGATTGCCCCACCTGGAGGGCCGGCGGCCCTGGGGCGGCCACATCATGAGCCACGACTTCATCGAAGCCGCGCTCCTGCGTCGGCGCGGCTGGACCGTGCGGACCGTGGCCGATCTTGGTGGCAGCTACGAGGAATCTCCGCCGACCCTGCTGGACACGGCCGTACGCGACCGGCGCTGGTGCCAGGGCAACCTGCAGCATGCGCGCCTCCTGCGGACCGCCGGTCTCCACTGGGTAAGCCGGCTGCACCTGCTGCTCGGGATCTCCGCCTACCTGGTGTCTCCTCTGTGGCTGATCCTGCTCGTCTGCGGGGCCGTCGTCTGGTCGCAGGAGCGCTTCGCGCGCGGCTCGACAGAGGCGATGCATGTCGCCTGGGCGTTCGGCCTGACCATGGCGCTGCTGGCCATTCCCAAGCTCCTGGCCCTCGCCCTCGCCCTTGCCTCGCCCGAGCGCCGCAAGGGCTTTGGGGGCGCAGGGCGCCTGATCGCCGGCGTGACGCTGGAGACCCTCGGTTCGGTCCTGATTACGCCGGTCACCATGGTGATGCAGGCGGTCAGCGTGTTCGACGTGCTGGTCGGACGCGATAGCGGTTGGAAGCCCCAGAGGCGGGAAGGCGCCGAGCTCAGCTCCAGAGAAGCCTGGCGGGCCCATCGCGGGCACGTCGCGCTCGGCCTGGCCGGGGCCATCGGGGCCTGGCTCACTGATCGCTCCCTGCTCGTGTGGGCGGGACCCGTTTTCCTGTCGCTCGCCTTGTCGGCTGCGCTCTCGTTTCACACCTCGCGGCAGCGCGGGGCGGGCGCACCTGCCGTCCCGCGCCTTCTGCGCATCCCCGAGGACGCCGCCCCGCCGCACGTGCTGACGCGCGCAAGAGAGCTTCGGGCGTCGTACGCCGCCGAAGCCCCCATGCGGCGCCAGATCGAGGCTCTGTTCCGCGAGGATCCCGCTGTCTACGAGATCCGCGCCGAGGGCCGCGCCACCGTTCGCCGGCTGGCGGCCTGAGGCCGTCGGTTCTCTTCAGCCGTTTGCCGGTTGGTCGACCCCCCACTGGATACCGAAGGGATCGATCACCGAGCCCCAGAGGTCGCCCCAGAACATCTTCTGGAACGGCGAGGTGACCTTGCAGCCCGCTTCGACCGCCCGGTCGAACCAGGCCTGTCCGTCCGGCACCAACAGCTGCATGGTGTAGCTGTGGCTGGCCTGAAGCGGGAAACCATGCTCGGGCATGGCGTCCATGACCATGAGCAGGCCGCCGTTGATCTCGAGCTGGCAGTTGATGATCTTCGAGCCGTCGTCGTTCGCCGCGCGCGAGATCTCCCGGGCCCCGAAAGCGCGCTTGTAGAAGTCGATGGCAGCGACGGCACCCTCGACCTGGATGTACGGCACGACCCCCTTTGTCAGAGTGTCGGGATTGGACCTGGGCTCGGTCTGAACGGCCATTGATCGGTTCCTCCTGTTGCGATTGGTCTAGAACTCTCGCGTCAAGGATGCGTGACACCAGGAGCATTCAACAGCATGGCGCCCGCCACGCCCGGATATGCTCGAAAGCAACCGTGACCGGCCCCGTCCGCTTTTGGCGTTGCGCGTCCGCGCTGTAGCGTCATAGGCTCGGGGACTTTCCTGAACGACGATAATGAACCCGCGCCTGCCGGGTCGCCCCTATTCGAGAGGAAGCCCATCAGATGAAGTTCACCTGGTTCAACCTGATGCCTTGGCCCTACCTTCCGGACGACTTCCGGGAGAAGAACAGATCGGTGTGGGTCGATATCGACCAGAAGCTGTTCGATCCGGTGAAGGCTCACGAGGTTTACAATACCTATATGGACCTCCTCGAATACGCCGATACGCTCGGTTTCGACGGGATTGGGGTGAACGAACACCACCAGAATGGCTATGGAATCATGCCCTCGCCGAACATCATCGCCGCTGGACTTGCGCGCCGCACCAAGAACGCGGCCCTGGTGGTCCTGGGTAACTCCATTGCCCTCTACAACCCGCCGGTGCGTGTGGCCGAGGAATTCGCCATGCTCGATTGCATCAGCGGCGGGCGTCTGGTGGCCGGCTTCCCCGTCGGGACCTCGATGGACACCAACTACTGCTACGGCCAGATCCCGGCGCTGACGCGGGAGAAATACGCGGAGGCTCACGACCTGATCATCCGCGCCTGGACCGAGCGCGAGCCGTTCGCCTTTAACGGCCACTACAACAAGCTGCGGCACGTCAACATCTGGCCACGGCCGATCCAGCAACCGCGCCCGCCCGTGCACATCCCCGGTGGCGGTTCGGTGGAGACCTACGACTTCTGTATCGACAACACCTATTCGTATTCGTACCTCAGCTTCACGGGCTACATCCGCGCCAAGGCCCTGATGCAGGGCTACTGGGATCAGGTGGCGAAGCGGAACACGCCCGACACCTCGCCCTATCGCGCCGGCTTCGCCCAAACGATCTGCGTGGCGGAGACGGACGAAGAGGCCGAGCGGCTTTATTCCGAGCACATCAACTACTTCTACAACCGGTGCCTGCACGTCTATCCGGGCTTCGCCGACGCGCCCGGCTACCGGACGATCAAGACGATCCAGACCGGCGCTCTCTCACAGTACGCGCCGCCTCGTGGAGGCTTCGGCCAGCTGACGTGGAAGGACCTGACCGAGGGCGGGCATGTCATCGCCGGTTCGCCCGAGACCGTCCGTCAACGGATGGAGGACCTGATCAAGAGCCTTCACGTCGGAAACATCTTCTGCCTGATGCACGTGGGGAACATGCCGGCGGACAAGTGCATGTATTCGACCAAACTCTTTGCCGAGAAGGTCATGCCCAAGCTCAAGACCCTGATGCCGGAGTGGTCGCATGACGAGCGGTTCTGGTGTCACCCCATCGAGAAGCTGGCGACGCCCGGCACATTGCCCTCGCCCTATGCGCCGGCGCGCGCGCCCGAGCACGCGTGAGGGGGACCTGGCGATGATGCAGCAGAAGACCATCGACACCCCGCACGGGACCATTCCCTATCTGGAGGGTGGTTCGGGCAAGTCCCTCGTCTTCCTTCACGGGGCCGGCGGCATGACGGCCCAGGACCCGATCCTCGAGGCGCTCTCGTCAACCCATCATGTCTACGCGCCGTTTCTCCCGGGCTATGGCGAGACCGAGGACAATCCCCAGCTCCGGGACATGCTCGACTACACCCTGCACACCTGGGACGTGGTGCGAGCCCTGGGTCTCAAGGACCCGATCCTCGTCGGCCACTCGATGGGTGGGATGATCGCGGCCGAAATGGCGGCCGTCTCGCCGAACGACGTCACCCGCCTGGTGCTGATCGCCCCGGCGGGGCTGTGGGACGACGATCAACCGATCCCGGATCTGTTCACCCTGCTGCCGTTCGAGCTGCCGCAGTACCTATTCCATGACCCCGAGTCGGGAGCGAAGCTCATGACGGCCGGGCTCCGGATCGACGATCCGGAGTTCCTCAAGGCCTATCTCGTGCGCAACGCCCGGCAGATGGGCATGGCCGGCAAGCTACTGTTCCCGGTCCCGGATCGGGGCCTGGGTTCGCGCCTCTACCGGATCCGCGCCAAGACGGTGATCGTGTGGGGTCAGAGCGATCGGATGATCCCACCGGCCTACGCCAAGGGTTTTGAGGCGGGGATCGCCGGCGCGCGCGTGGTCGAGGTGCCCGAGGCCGGCCACATGGTCATACTGGAGAAGCCGGACGCCGTGGCCAAGGCGGTCGCCAGCGTCGCCTGATGGCGGGTGTATGAAAAAACGGAGGGCGGACACCAGGTCCGCCCTCCGCCGGTTCAGTTCATTCTCCGACCGGGCGGATCCGCCCGGCGGGAGACGATCTCATTCAGGCGCCGATGAACGACGTCCGTTGATTGCGCCGGGAGCTCCGCAGCGCGCCGCCGACGCCGGCGATTCCGAAGATCATCATCGCCCAGGTGGACGCTTCGGGAACGGTGCTGGAGAAGACGGCGCTGAAGCCAGCGTCGCCGCCGGTCAGATTGCCCGTCGTGAAGACGACGTTCACGAAGTAGAAGTCGCCCTTCACCAGTTCCGTGCCGGCGGGCGCGATGAAGTTCACCTCAAGCGGATTGACCGCCGGGTCGTACACCGGGGTCCACGCGACACAGCCGCCGCCCGAGGTGTTGCACGAAGTAAACCGCGTCTCTTCGTCGTAGCCCCCCACCATGGGCGACGGGTCCTCTCTGATGTAGGTCCCCTCCTCTGAGGTCAGGAACGAGACGAAGAAGTCGGTGGCCGGAATCGAGCCGTTATAGCCGTTGATCTCGCCGTCCCCGAGACCCGGGTTGCCCCAGGAGGAAAGGCCAGCCGGCACGCCGCCGACGCCGGCGGTGGTGCCCCAGTTCCATGGCTGACCGAATGCATCAGTGCCGGAGTTTCCGTCGCCGGCAATGCCGGCAAATCCCGTTCCCGGGATATCCTTGTCCACCGCTGCCTGGGCAACCGTCGCGAGGCCAAGCGTCGCTACGAGAGCTGTTCCGGCAAGGAGTTTCACAAGACCAATCGCGCGCATTTCAGCTCCCCTTATTTGAGCAAAGTCCGCTGACAAATTTCGATAAAATACGGTAGGTCGCAGGGCCACAAATCGCACATTGCGGCGGAGGTGTCAATTGCTCTGCCACTTCATCGCCATGATTTTGGCCAAAGCGATGGTTTGCGCCCTGTGGCAGTGCGATCAAGCTGGGCCGCATTGTGGCTTGACCCTCGTCCACTGCGCTCGCAGGAGACGTTTCGCCTCTTCTAGGGTGGCGCAGGGGGAATGCACATGTCGGTGACGAGGCGCGGCTGGCTCGCCGGAGCGGGCGCTATCGGCGCAACAAGCGCGGTCGAGGCCCAGGCCATCTCCGCCCCTTCGCAGCTATCGCAACCTGCGGGCCCGGGCCGGATTCCGGCGCCGTCTTTTCGGGTCATTGCCCCCGGCGCCGGGACCCTCGACTACACCGCCACCCTGGCGGCTCTTCGGGCCTACGCACTGGAGGAAGCGGAGAGGCTGGGCCTGCCCGGCATGACCGTCTCCGTCACGGACAGCGAGGGGTTCACCGCACTGCTACCGATCGGCTGGGCGGATGTTGAACGCGGAATCCCGCTGACGTCAGACCAGTATTTTCAGATCGGTTCGATCAGCAAGTCGTTCATCGCGCTCACCCTTCTGGCGCTTGCAGACCAGGGGCGCGTCGATCTCTCCGCGCCGGTCTCGCGCTACCTGCCCGATGCTCCGGCGCCGCCGGAGCCGGTCACGCTGCGCCAGCTGCTCAGCCATACGGCGGGCCTGCCCGATGGGGCGCCGTTCTTCCCGCGCACGCCAGACGCACGGCTGTGGTGCGGCTTCGCTCCGGGGTCGAGTTTCGCCTACAGCAACACCGGCTTCGACCTTCTGGGCGCGGTAATCGCCCGCGTCACCAAGGCGCCGTTCGAGTATGCGGTGGACGTTCTGGTTCGGCGGAAGCTGGGGCTTGGGGAGATGACCGGCGTCCTTGCCCAGACCACGCGCCCGCGGTTCGCCATCGGGTACTGGCCTTGGGACCGCACTGTCGCGGCCACGCTTCCCGGGGGTAGATTGCAACCCGCGACTTTTGACGAGCTGGCGATGCCCGCGGGATCAATCGGAGCCACAGCTGAACAGATGGCGGGCTACATGCGCGCGCTCATGCGCTTCGCAAAGGGTCAGGGAGCGCCGGTCCTCACGGACTCGTCCGCGAGACAGTTCGCTACGCCGGTCACCGCGGCGAGCGAGTTCGGCCCCGGCGCTGAGTACGCATTGGGCGTGGCGGTGCAGCCGGTGGACGGCTCGGCCTGCCTGCATCACACCGGCGGCATGATGGCCTACGCCTCGTCGTTTCATGCCGATCCCACTGCGGGCGTCGCATGCTTCGCAAGCGTGAACGCCATGCTCGACGACGAGCTTTACCGGCCCCGCCAGGTGACGCGCTATGCCATCCAACTGATGCGCGCCGCCCGCAACGGGGCGGCCCTGCCGGCGCCACCGGACGCGTTGGCCCCCTGGAGGGTCAAGGACCCGGCCGGCTGTTCAGGCGCGTTCGTCGGCCCCAATGGCGCCCTGACCCTCGCCCCCGAGGACGCAGGCCTGACCCTGACCTTTCAAGGCCGTTCGGCTCGCGCCCTCCAGCGCGGCGCCGATCGGCTCGTGACGGATCATCCAGATCTGCGCGCCCATGGGCTGGACGCGGTGCGGGAAGGCGGGCGCATCGTCGGCTGGTGGTGGGGCGAGACCCTGTTTGGACGGGATTCCGCCGTGCGCCCGCCTGAGACGCCTGCCGCGCTGCGGGCGCTCACCGGAATCTATGTCAATCGCGATCCCTGGGTCGGCCGCGCCGTGGTGCTGGCCCGGGGCGACACGCTGGTGCTGGAAGGCGCCGGCCCTCTGACCCAGCGCGCAGGGTACTGGGCCCGGCGGAGCGATCCGGGCGGGCTCGAACGGTACCGCTTCGAGGCCTTGATGGACGGTCGACCCCAGCGGCTGAACGCCTCCGGGGTCGATCTGCTGCGGCTCACTCTCTGAGCGGCGCTAGATCTGGCGCGCCCGTCCGGCCCAGTAGGGCGCGCGCACCTTTCCGCGCTGGATCTTGCCGGCGGGGCTGCGCGGGAGCTCATCGACGAACTCGATCGTGCGCGGTGTCTTGAAGCCTGCCAGGCGCTCGCGAGCGAAGGCGAGGATCTCCTTGCCAAGGTCCTGCGAGGGCTGATGGCCCGGATGCAGAGTCACAACCACCTTCACCTCCTCGCCCCATTCCTCGTTGGGGACGCCGATGGCGCAGCTGTCTTCGACGGCCGGGTGTTTGATGACCTCGTTGTCGATCTCCTGCGGATAGATGTTCACTCCGCCCGAGATGATGCATTCAGCGGTCCGCCCGGTGAGGAAGAGATAGTCGTCGTCGTCGAGATAGCCGACGTCGCCCAGCGTGAAATAACCGCCGCGGTGCGCCGAGGCGGTCTTCTTCGGGTCCTTGAAATATTCGAACGGCGCGACCGGCGACACCTTGAAATAGATGGTCCCCGAGCGGTTTCGTTCGGTAATCTCCTCGCCGTCCTCGCTATAGAGCTTGATCGCGTCCGGCGTCGGCAGCTTGCCGACAGTGCCCGGCTTGGTCAGCCATTCCTCGGTGGTGGTGACGAAGCCCGCGCCGCCCTCAGAGCCGGCGTAGTACTCATGGATGATCGGGCCAACCCACTCGATCATCGCCTTCTTCACCTCAGGCGGGCAGGGCGCCGCGCCGTGGATG
Organism: Caulobacteraceae bacterium; assembly: GCA_036488995.1. GTDB lineage: Bacteria > Pseudomonadota > Alphaproteobacteria > Caulobacterales > Caulobacteraceae > Acaudatibacter. The sequence goes on along the minus strand of DASXGQ010000039.1, from coordinate 12,346 downwards.
ATGTAGCGCAGGGAGGAGATGTCGTGCCTGGCCTTCACCTCCTCCGGCACCGCCAGCAGGCGCTGGAACATGATCGGGACGAGGTGCATGCGGGTGACGCGGTGGCGCTCGATGTTCGCCAGCACGGCCTCGCTATCCCAGCGATCCATGAACACCAGCGGATTGCCCTGGCTCATGGCCGATCGGACGTCGAAGGCGAGCGGCGCGGCGTGATAGGCGGGTCCGACGCACATCTGCACGTCGTCCGGCGCGCCCGGCCCGGGCACGAGCACGGCCGCGGCCTTGCGGTGCACGCCTTTGGGCCGGCCGGTGGTGCCGGAGGTGTAGAGCATGGCGCCGCCCAGGACCGGATCGTCGATGTCGTCTCCGGCGAAGGCCGAGATCGAACTGGCATAGGGAATGAAACCCTCAGCATCGGTCCCGATCGAGATGCGCACGCGCACCTCCGGCGCCTTGGCCGACAGTCCCGCCGGGTAACGCGTCTCCGCGAAGAGCGCCTTCGCCTCGCAGTCGTTGATGATGTACTCGATCTCTTCCGCGTTGAGGTGCCAGTTCACCGGCGTGAAGCGGAAGCCGCCGCGCTGCGTCGCCAGAAGGACTTCCACGAATTCGGCGCGGTTGCTGCAGAGCAGGGCGACGGCGTCGCCAGCCTGCAATCCCTGCGAGCGCAGTAGCCGGACGATTCGATTGGCGTTGGCGTTGACCTGACCGAACGTCCTCTGGCCGATCGGATCGATGACCGCGATCCCGTCGGGCTTCAATTCGGCCCAGATGCTTGCGGTCATGCCCACGTGGGCCGCGGCTGTCAGGCGCTCAATCAGATCGACCATTTTTTCTCCCTGTGACGTTTTTTTCGTTCAATCGGTTCCGATTTTTCGGCCCGAGCGCCGTTCGTCAATCGCCCTGGCGAAACAATCCACCTCCGGCAGCCATGGCGTCCCGCACGCTCTCGGGCGAGGCCGTCGCCTGCAGGTCGAAGTCCCGGAGTTCGGATGGCACGTACCAGTGGAGGCGATCCTCGTGGTAGGCGCTCCATACGGCTTCGGCGACCGAACGGGCGGGCATCAACCGCCACATGCCCTCGGTAGGCGCTCCGACCTTGGCGGCCTCGGGGAGGATCGGCGTGTCGATGAGGCCGGGGAGGGTGTCGGCGACGCGCACGCCCCGGGATTTCAGCTCCACCGACAGCGCCTCGGTGAAACCCTTCACCGCGTGCTTGGTCGCCGAATAGACGGCGATGTTGGCCATGCCGAACGTCGCAGAGGAGGACGAGGTGGAAAAGCACAACGACCCTGGCGTGGCTGTCAGCAGCGGGATCGTCATGTGCACGCCGCTCAGGACCGCGACGAGGTTCACCTCGATGACCGCCCGTACGTCTTCCCAGGACATGTCGGCGAAGGGGCCGCCGCGCCCGATGCCGGCGTTGTTGAAAAGGACGTCCATTTTGCCGCCCGTCGCATCGGCGAAGGCGTCGATCGCGGCGCGATAGGCGTTGCGATCGGTGACGTCGAGGCGGCGAAAGATGCCGTTCTCGGCGCCCAATTCACTTTGGAGGCTGTCGAGGAGATCCTGCTGGACATCGAAGGCCCCGATGAACCAGCCCTCGGCGGCGAACAGCCGCGCGGTTTCCCGGCCCATCCCCGAAGCTGCGCCGGTGATGAAGATCGCCTTGCGTCCGTTTGCTTGCGCCAACGTCGCCTCCCCTTGGTTTCAAACACCTGTTTAGGGCGCGCCAGCCAAGGGCGGAAGGTGGTTTTCGCACCCTCTCCTAGATGGGGAACTCGGCCTTCTGCTCAGCCTGCGCCGTAGAGCGCCATCACGTCCCGGCGCAGCGCCGCCTGGCTGTCCGGCCGCGAGTAGAACATGTGGCCGCCGGGATAAACCTTCACCTGCAGTCTCCTGGGGTCGCCCATCGACGGGATCTGCGAGACCACAAGTTCCGAGCCGAAGTAGGGACACGACAGGTCGTCATATCCGTGGACGATCAGCGCCTTCATCTTCGGATCGACCGCCAGGGCCTGGCGAAGGTCGGAGGCGCTCTCGATCGAGGTGAACCAGTTCTTCTCCCAGTGCTGGTTCACGGCGGGATTGAGCGCCTCGTAGTGGGCGTCGACTTTCCAGCCGACCTGACGGGTCACGAAGTCGACTATCGCCGAGGTCGTCGGAGCGAGGATCGCTTCGAGGATCGGATCGCCCGTGCGCTGCATGGGCGACCAGGGAAAGGGATCATAAGCGGTGACGTTGGAGTCGTACCATGAGCCCAGCTTGCCCTGGGTGCGGTAGAGCTCCCGCAAGAACCAGCGGCTGTCGATGCGGCCGCCCACTTCGCGCACCGACGCCTCCGGCAGACCGGTATAGGCCGTCACCCGCTTGACGATGCGGTCCACGGCCGCCGGATCCTCGCGACCCCGCAGCAGGTCGGTCACGAACTCGGTCCGCGCATAGCTCTCGACGTCGGCCATCTGGGCCGGGGTCAGGGCCTTGCCTTGCCTCTCATAGTTGGCGGCGGCCATCGAGGGCAGGGTTGTGGCCCAGGACAGCGGAGAGGTGTCGGGGTCGACGCCGCTTCGTCCGTCCAGGGCCGGCGAGACCATCACCACTCCGTTGACGCCGACGCCTTCGGTCGTCTGCAGCCGATGGGCGATGGCGGGCGCGCGATAGCCGCCGTAGCTCTCGCCGACGACGTACTTGGGCGACGTCATCCGCCCGTTCTTCTGCAGCCAGTCGTAGACGACCCGCGAAAGGTAGGCGATGTCGCCATCGACGGTGAAGAAACGCTTGTCGGTCTCGTCCTGCTTGAGCAGCGAGCGCGAATAGCCCGTTCCGACCGGGTCGATGAAGACGAGGTCGGTGAAGTCGAGCCAGGTTCCCGGGTTGTCTCTGAGCCCTGCCGGGTCGGACGGGCTGTCGCCTTCCGCGCCGAACTGCACCCGCTTGGGACCGATGGCGCCCAGGTTGAGGTAGACCGAGGCGGCCCCTGGCCCGCCGTTGAAGGCGAAGGTGACCGGACGGTGGGCGTCGTGCGGGCCATCGAGGACGTAGGCGGTGAACACCACCTCGGCGATCTTCTTGCCGTCGTTGTCCCTGACGGCGATCGAGCCGACGGTGGCGGTGTAGGTCAGGGTCCGCCCATTCAGGACGATGCTCTGCTTGACGGAGGCGTCGGCGGGGAAGGGGGGCAGGTCCGGCCGGTCGGACTTGGAAGTCGCGGCGGCGGGCGCCTCGGGTTTGGCGTCCTGGGCGATTGCGGACGTGGCGATGGACGTCAAGGCGATCAGCGCCAGCCCGATCGCCGGGTGGCGCACCAAGTTCAGTCTCAAGATGTCATCCCCGACGAAGGCTGCGCGCACGCGTCTAGGCCATCTACGCAGGGACCGCAAAGCCGGACCGCCCGCTTCCAGCTAGATCTCGAGCGGCCGGTTGGAGAAGACCGGGGCGTGAGGGCCCGCTGCGGGGAAGTGTGCCCTGAGGGCCTCGCCGCAGATCGAGATCGCCTCGACAATGCCGGACGTTGGATCCTGGCCGCCCTTCATCGCCCGCCCGATGGCGCCCGCGGCCTTGTTCCACACGGGATCGCCCACCCTGTCGTGGATTCCCTTGTCGGCGAGGATCTGCACTTGATGGTCTTCCAGGGCGACGAAGATCAGGACGCCCGTCTGGCTGCCTTCCGCCCGCGCCGCAATCGAGGCGAACTGCTGATGGGCGCTGCGTTCGACGCGGTGTCGCTTGAGCGGGTTCGGCGTGACGGCGCGACGGACGGCAGGGATCTCGAGGATCAGGAAGGCGAGGATGAAGAGCAGCGCCTGCGCCGCCGCGTAGATGCCAAGGCCCAGTGAAAACTCGCTTTCCAGGGCGCCCGCCTGGGCGGCCATCCACACGCCCGCGTCGGAGATCGCCGCCAGGGGGCGCAGGCCGAGGGCGAGGGCCAGGGGTGGGATGACCAGGGCCGCGAGCGCCGCATAGGCGATGGCCACCTCGGGATAGTGGGAGACCTCGCCAGCCAGGACACAGACGATTTCGCCGGACGTTCCCTCCTCGGCCTTACTTACGGCCTCAGCGATGCGGTCCTGGTCGATCGTGTTCAGCATGTCACCAGCTCCCCGAGGCGCCGCCGCCGCCGCCCGATCCTCCGCCGCCGGAGAACCCGCCGCCGCCGCCCCAGCCGCCTCCGCCGCCCCAACCGTCGTCCCGACCGCCCCAGCCCCGCGCGGAGCCGAGGAACATCATCGGCAGGATCCAGCCCATGCCCCCTCCGCCACGCCCGCGGCGGAACATCGCTGAGAAGATGAAGAACAGCAGGATCAAAGGGATCACGCCGCCCAGGGCGCTGCCGCGATGATGGACGTGGGTCCGGCCGGCCGCAGCCGCCGCCACGCGCTGCTCGGCGGTCGAGGGATCGGCGCTCAGCTGGTCGATCACGGCGTCCGTGCCGGCCACGATCCCGCCTGGGATGTCGCCGGTCCTGAAGCGCGGCAGCACCTTCTCCTGAAGAATGATGCTCGACAGGGCGTCGGTAAGGATGGGCTCGAGCCCATAGCCAACCTCGATCCGCACCTTGTGCTCGCTGGGCACGATGATGAACACCGCGCCGTTGTTCAGGTTCTTCTGGCCGATCCCCCAGTGGCGCAGGAGCTGGTAGCCGTAGTCGTCGATCTCATAGCCCTGCAGCGAGGGCAGGGTGACCACGACCAGCTGCCGACTCGTCTTCTGCTCCAGGTCCGCCAGCTTCTGGGTCAGCTGTGCCTGCACATCCGCGGGGAGGACGTGGGCGTCGTCCACCACGCGGCCGGTCAGCTCCGGGAACTTCGGCGCCGACTGGGCGAGGACCGCCGGCGCCACAAGAAGGCACAGGAACAGGCCCAGCAGGCCCGCGAGTCGGCTCATGGCTTGGCCGGTGCGGGGCTGGGCGGGGGCGAGCCGGGCGCCGCACCCGGGACGGTAGTGTCGAAACTCACGGTCGGGGCGCTTTGCGCAGTCGCGGTTGCGGAGAACAGCGGCATGGGCTTGGAACTCGAGTACAGGGTCGCCGCCCAGAAGCTGGTCGGGACCACCCGCAGGGTCGTGTTGTAGTCCTGGACGGCGGCGTTGTAGTCGCGCCGCGAGATGGAGATGCGGTTCTCCGTCCCTTCCAGTTGCGACTGAAGGGCAAGGAAGTTCTCGTTGGACTTGAGGTCAGGATAGCGCTCGTTGGCCACCAGCAGGCGGCTGAGCGCGCCCCCAAGACGATCCTGCGCCTGGGCGTAGCGATCGAGGTCCGCCTGGCTCGACGGAGGCTTCGAGGGATCCAGCCGGATCTGGGTCGCACTGGCGCGGGCCTGGGTCACCTCGTCCAGGACGTTGCGTTCCTGGGCGGCGTAACCCTTCACGGTCGCCACGAGGTTGGGAATCAGGTCGGCCCGGCGCTGGTAGTTGTTCTGGACGTCGGCCCAGCGCGCCTTTGCGGCCTCTTCCTTGGTGGGGATGGCGTTGATCCCGCAGCCGGCGAGCCCCGCGGCGAGCGTCGCGACCAGCGCCAGAAGGCCTGCGCGGCGTAGAAATGGCTTCACGATCTGAACCCCCAGGACGCCGCGATCGACCGCGGCGCAGGGGAATCTAGTGCGCCTGCCGAAGTCTCGCCAGTTACAGCCCCGTCATACTGTGGCGCGCTCTGGACAGGCCGCGGCCGATAGGCTCGAACTGCCCGATGGACGCCCTCGACGCCGCCACACAGATCGTCGACCGGCTGGAGGCCGAGTACGAACGCTCCGTCTCGCGGCTCCGTGCGGACCTGAAGGCCTTCCTGTCGGACCGCGCCCCGCCAGATCCGTCTGCTCGGGCAGACGGCGCCTACGCCTATCCCCTGCTTCGGCTGAGCTATGCCGGAGACGGCCCGACGCCGAGGCTCTCGCGGTCCTTCGCCCGCTTCAGCCACCCGGGCTCCTATGCCGTGACCATCACGCGCCCCGCCCTGTTCCGCGACTACCTGATCGACCAGCTGGCCCTGCTGCTGACGGACTTCGACGTGCGCGCAGCCGTCGCCCGCTCGCGTCAGGAGATCCCGTTCGCCTACGTCCTCGACGAGAGCCTCGATCTCGCCGGCGCCGACGTGGAGGCCGCGGAGCTTGCGCGAAGCTTCCCCTCCACCGAGCTGGCTTCGATCGGCGATGAGATCGCCGACGGCCACTGGCGGCCGGGAGCGGAGGAGGACCGGCCGCTAGCCCTGTTCGACGCCCTGCGGACCGACTTCTCCCTGGCGCGGCTGGCGCATTACACGGGCTCCACCGCTGACCGTGTCCAGCCCTACATCCTGTTCACCAACTACACCCGCTACGTGGACGAGTTCGTCCGCTGGGGCCTGGATCGGCTGAACGACCCCGATGGCCCTTACGATGCTCTCTACTGTCCCGGCGGCGTCGTCATCCGACGCGGGACGCAGGACCCCGCGACCCAGGCCGACGCCAGTCCCTGGCGCAAGTTCCAGATGCCCGGATACCACCTTGCCGCGCCGGGACGGCGAGGGATCAGCCTGATCAACATCGGGGTGGGCCCGTCCAACGCCAAGACGATTACCGACCATCTCGCGGTGCTCCGTCCGGAGGCCTGGCTGATGATCGGGCACTGCGGGGGCCTGCGCAGCACCCAGGCCATCGGCGACTATGTCCTCGCCCACGCTTATCTGCGCGACGACCACGTGCTGGACGCGGTCCTGCCGCCGGAGATCCCGATCCCGGCCCTGGCGGAAGTACAGATCGCGCTGCAATCCGCGGCGGAAAGAGTCACTGGCGAGAGCGGCGCCGACCTCAAGCGTCGCCTGCGCACCGGCACCATCGTCACCACCGACGACCGCAACTGGGAGCTTCGCTATTCGCGCAGCGCCATGCGCTTCAATCTCTCGCGAGCCGTCGCGATCGACATGGAAAGCGCCACCATCGCCGCCCAGGGCTACCGCTTCCGCACGCCCTACGGCGTCCTTCTCTGTGTCTCCGACAAGCCCCTGCACGGCGAGATCAAGCTGCCCGGCCAGGCCAACGCCTTCTACGAGCGCGCCATCTCCCAACACCTGCAGATCGGCATCGCCACCATGGACCTGCTCCGCAAGGAGGGCCCGCGCCTCCACTCCCGCAAGCTCCGCAGCTTCGACGAACCGCCGTTCCGGTAGACGCTGGTCGCGCTGACCGTTGGTGCGCCGGCGGGACGCCGGCGCACCCACGGCGTGGCCGTTGACGAGAGTGCAACCGGACCGATTGAGATCGACAGAGTGGGGCCTACACTTGGTCGAAACGGGGAGGGGCGCCATGGCGGATGAAGTGGAGGCCGCAATCTCGGCGTCGCCGGACACGCCCGCGGGGCGGCAGGCCGCCTGGTGGCTGACGAATCTCCATCGCCAGGGCGAAGGCGCCGGCCTCGCCGACTTCGAGCGCTACGCGCCGGAGTTGGCCTCACGGTTCCGGCCTGTCACGAGCGACGCGGAGGTCCGCGACGGCGTTCGCGCCAACGCCGCTCGCATCGGACCGCTCAAGAGCATCTCCTTCGTCCCGCAGTCGGAGTTCGCCCTCGAGGCGAGCCTCGCCACGACCAACGACCGGCGCTGGAAGCTCAGCGTGGAGGTGGAGGCCGCGCCGCCACACCGGATCACCCGGCTGGAGTGGGAGCGGATCAACGACTTCCAGCTGGAGGTGCGCGAGGCGACGCCGGCGGACGGCCCGATCCTGGCGGATGTCGAGCGGCGCTGCCCGATCGAGCTCGACGACAGCCGCTACTGGTTCGACCGCGGCGAGGACTATTTCGCCTTCGCGCGGCTGATGGAGGACTGCACGGTCGGCCTGGCGTTCGTGGACGGCGCCCCGGCGGCGGTCACCTGCGGCGCCCGCCACACTGTCCGGATCGGCGGGCAGCCCAAGGCAATCGTCACAGTCTCGCACCTGCGCGTTCTGCCCGAGCACCAGCGCAAGGGGCTGTGGGGCGCCGCCAACCGGGTGCTCAACAAGTATTGGCCTGAGGTGGCCGGCTCCAACGCCTTCATCGCCGTCGACAACGCCGGCATGCAGCACGGCTTTCGCAACACGCCCGACAAGTGGCCGACGACGGTTCTCGCGGTTCGCGTTTCGACCGCGTCCACGGCTGGGCCTCCGCACGGGCGTCCCGCCACGCCTGCAGACGCGGACGCCATCGTCCGGCGCCTGAATGCCTTCCACGGCGAAGAGGAGATGTTCGTTCCCTACACCGCGCAATCGCTGGCAGCGCGGCTGGAGCGCGCGCCAGATCTCTACAGCTGGGACAATCTCTGGCTGGCCGATGGGGCGATCGCGGGCGTCTGGCCCGCCGGACGGGCGCGGCGCATGGTCACCGAGCGCGACGGCCGGCAGACCTTCTCCGAGCCAGGGGTGATGCTCGACTACGCCTTCGAGCCAGGTTCCGAAGCCGCCTTCGAAGCCCTGGTCCGCGCCTGGTGCGGCCCGCTTGCGGCGCGGGGGATGAACCGCCTTACCATCCTCACCTCGCCGAACTCCCCGGGCGTCGACCTGCTGTACTCGGTCGCCGATGATGTCGAGGCCTTCAACCACTGGTCGCCGGGAGTCCCGCCGCCGGCGGACGCGGCACACCGGGGCCTGTACATCGATCCGATCTACTTCTGAGCGGGTTCCGGCGAACGACCGCGCCAGGCTCAGATCGGCGAATGGGCTGGATGGGGCCCCATAAGGTATTCCGCGTCCGTGACCTTCTCCATCCACTCGACGGCCTTGCCGTCGAGCGCTTCCTGGATGGCGATGTGGGTCATGCCCGTCGTCGGCGTGGCGCCGTGCCAGTGCTTCTGGCCGGGGGGACACCAGATCACGTCCCCGGCCTGGATCTCGACAATGGGCCCGCCCTCGCACTGGGTCCATCCGCAGCCGGAGGTGACGATCAGGGTCTGGCCCAAGGGGTGAGTGTGCCAGGCGCTTCGCGCCCCCGGCTCGAAGGTGACGCTCGCGCACGAGACGCGCGCCGGCGCCGGCGCCGAGTTCAACGGATCGATCCGAACCGTCCCGGTGAAGTACTCGGCGGGGCCTTTCTGCGAAGGCTGCGTTCCGGCGCGCCTCAGAAGCATGGCTGTCTCCCCATCGCTGGCCTGGATGGCCGATGCGATCTTATTCCGGCGCCAGCCTGAAGGGAGTCCCTCGGAGGTGCTCCTTTTTCATGCGCATTGATGCGCATGAGGGCGCACTCATACACATGAATGGCACGGACCCCGGAGCCCAGCCGTCGCCGGCGAGGGCCCCGGCTATTGCATGCGGCGCGGTTGGCGACCGCTAGGTCGACACCGCCCCCGACTCCGCCAGGTCGTCGAAGGAGCCGTGGCTGGAGGTGTAGAGGCGGGCGTAGAGGCCGTGGTTGGCCATCAGGGCGTCGTGGGGTCCCTGTTCGACGATGCGGCCGTCACGCAGCACGATGATGCGATCGGAGTCGCGCACCGTGGCCAGGCGGTGGGCGATCACCAGGCAGGTGCGCCCGGCGAAGAGAACGCGCAGCGCCTTCTGGATCGCCTGCTCAGTGAAGCTGTCGATGTTGGCCGTCGCCTCGTCGAGGATCAGGATCTTGGGATCGGCCACGAGGGCGCGGGCGAAGGAGATCAGCTGGCGCTGGCCGACCGAGAGGTTGCGCCCCCGCTGGCCGAGCTGGGTCGCATAGCCTTCGGGCAGCCGCATGATGAAGTCGTGGGCCAGCACCGCCTTGGCGGCCGCGACGATGTCGTCATGGGACGCGCGCGCGGTGTTGTAGCGGATGTTCTCCTCGATCGTGCCGGAGAACAGGAACGGCTCCTGCAGCACCATGCCGACCATGGCGCCCAGCGACTCCTGGGTGACGTCACGAACGTCGTGGCCGCCCACAAGGACTCGCCCTTCCTGGACGTCGTAGAACCGGTGGGTCAGGGCGGTGATGCTGGTCTTGCCCGAGCCAGTGGGTCCGACCAGGGCGACAACCTCGCGCGGCGCCACCTTGAGCGAGACGTCGTGCAGGATAGGCCGCGCCGGGTCGTAGCCGAAGGTGACGTGCTCCAACTCCACCGTCGGCGGCGCGTCGGCCAGGTCGAAGGCGTCCGACTTGTTGGAGATGGTCACCGGTACGTCGAGCACCTCGAAGATCCGGTGGCCGGCCGCCATGGCCCGTTGCATGACCGTGTACTGCATCGAGAGCAGTCGCACCGGCTCGAAGAACCGTTGGACCGACAGGATGAAGGTCACCAGCACACCGACCTTGAGCGTAGCGCCAACCACTTCCTCGCCGCCGACGACGATGATGAAGGCCATGGCGATACCTGTCAGTACGTCCACGGTGGGCGTCATGACCTGGGCGATCCACGAAGCGCCGGCCTGGGCCTCGAAGTTGGCGCGGGCTTTCTCTTCGTAAAGTTCGAAGTTCATCGCCTCGCGGCGCGTCTCCTGCACGGTGCGCACGCCGTTGATGTTCTCGGCCAGGGCGCCATTGGCGATCGACGAGGCGTCCCGCGCCAGTCGGAAGGTCTTCTTCGAATAGGGAAGCCAGAACGCCCGGATCACGATCAGGGCCGGAATGGTTGCGAGGGTCAGAAGGCCCAGGCGCCAGTCCATCCACACCAGGACGATCGAATAGCCGGCCAGTGTGGTGAAGTCGCCGAGCGCGCCGGTGGAGCTCTCGAGGAATTCCTGCAATGCGTTCACATCGCCCTGCAGGCGCGACATGATCCGACCGACGTGGGTCTTGTCCATGAAGGTGAGGGCGATGTCCTGGAAGTGCAGGAACATCGATCGCCGAACGTCGAAGATCACTTTCTGCGCGAGGCGCGAGGTCATCCACTGGTCGCAGAAGCTCGAGCAGGCGTTCACCGTCACAAGGCCCAGGAAGGTGAAGATCAGGCCCTCGAGCCGATCCGGCCGATGGGCGACGCCGGCGCTGACGATCCGTCCGATGACCCAGGGCAGGCCGACGCTGGTGAGCGCAGAGACCAGCACGGCGACCTGGGCTCCGATGAGGAGGATCCGGTGCGGCTTCAGGTAGGCGAAGAAGCGCTGGATAATCCTGGGGTCGAACGAGGCGAAGATTTCCTCGGCGTCGGCAGAGCCAAGGTTGGCGTTACGCTTTCGCGGAGGCGCTGGAGGGACGCCGATGTCGGCGGCGATGTCGCTCATGCCTGGGCCGCCTCGAGCTTGCGACGCATCCGGGCGTCGGCGATCGAGAGGCCCTGCTCGGCGCGGGTCTGCAGGGCGAAGAGGTCGGCATACTCACCGCCCACGGCCAGTAGCTCGGCGTGGCTCCCGCGCTCGACGATCCGTCCCTCCTCCAGGACGATGATCTCGTCGGCGTGTAGCAGGGACGAGAGGCGGTGAGCGATGATGATCGTCGCCTTGGCGGCGGTCGCCTCGGCAAGTGCGTCGCGCACCTTCTTTTCCGTCACCGCGTCGATCGCCGCGGTGGAGTCGTCGAAGATCATCACGCCGGGGCCCGGCACCACCCCGCGGGCGATCGACATCCGCTGGCGCTGGCCGCCGCTCAGCGCCACGCCCCGCTCGCCGACCCGGGTCTCGTAGGCCCCAGGCAAGGCGGCAATGTAGTCGTGGATCTGCGCCGTGCGGGCGGCGCCGAGGATCCTCTGCTCTTCGGCCCAGGGATCGGCGTAGGCGACGTTGTTGGTCACCGTGGAGTCGAAGAGGAAGGCTTCCTGCTGGACGAGCCCGACATAGGTGCGAAGCGAGGCGAGGGTCACCTCGCGCACGTCCTGCCCGTCGATGGAGATGCGACCGGCCGAGACGTCGTAGAAACGCGGGATGAGGTTGGCGATGGTCGACTTGCCCGAGCCCGGCGGGCCGACGATCCCCAGGGTCCTGCCGGCCTTCACCTCGAAGCTGATGTCCCTGAGCACCAGCGGGCCGCCTTCATAGGCGAAGTCCACATGCTCGAAGCACAGCGCCCCCCGGGTGATCTCCAACTCGTGCGCGCCCGGCGCGTCGGTCACCGTCTCGGGCAGGTCGAGGATCTCGAACAACCGGCCGCCGGAGGTCGTCGCCCGCGCCGCGGCGGCGAAGATCATCGCGATCTGCCGGATCGGGCTCTGCAGCAGGGTCATGTAGGTGAGGAACTCGGTGAGCCGTCCCGCCGTCATCTGGCCGGCGGCGACCTGGTGGCCGCCATACCAGAGCAGGCCGCCCATGGAGGCGTAGAAGCTCACCTGCATGATGCTCACCGCCCGGAAGCGAAGGACGATCCGCCTGTACGAGAAGGCCAGGGCCGCGTTGGCCGCCTGGTCGAACTTGCCCATCTCGTAGGCTTTCGCCGCGAAAGAGCGCACGACGCGGATCCCCTGGAGGTTCTCCTCCATGGTCAGGGTCAGGGCGCTCATCAGCTTCTGGAC